>PLDF01000138.1 GCA_003135055.1 Bryobacterales bacterium
TCACTTTCATGTCGCACACCCACCTGTTCAGACGAACCAGGCCATTCCGGTTAGTTTTGCGATAATGGTACTGAGATGCCGCTTTACGAGTACGCCTGCGACCGCTGTGGAAAAACCTTAGAAGTGCTGCAAAAATATTCCGACGAGCCCTTGACCGTGCATGAGAACTGCGGCGGCGCACTAGAAAAACTGATTTCGCTTTCGGCCTTTAAGCTCAAAGGCTCGGGATGGTACGCAACCGACTATGCTAGCGGTGGCAAAACCGGATCGGACAGTTCCTCGAATGGAAGTTCGGAAAGCAAGGCCGACAGCAAGGCCGAAAGCAAGGGCGAAGGCAAGTCCGAGAACAAGAGCGAAACCAAGAGCGACACGAAGACGGAAACCAAAAGCGAGGCGAAGAGCGAAAGCAAGCCCTCGCCAGCCAGTTCGGATAAGTCGTCTTAGTCGTGGCGCACGCAATCCTGCGTGCAGCGTTCACATCGTGTGAACGCGCTTCGGTTCTCGCGCGCGCGTCCACATGCAGGCGCTCGCCGCGCCGTGAGATTCGGTGATACGCGAAACCGCTTGCTGACGCGCGGTGCGCGCGTCCACATGCAAGCGCTCGCCGCGCCGTGAGATTCGGCGATACGCAAGACCGCTTGCCGACGTGCACGGCTCCCATCAGAGCCACGACCGTAAGGGAGTGGTTTCCGGCAAGGGCCAGACCACGCGGCACGCGCCAACTGTCCGTTTCCAGGACGTTGTGGGACGTCCGCGAACCGTGCTCAGGCGATCGCAGCGGCGACCGCGGCAGCGGCGCTCGCCTTCAGGAGCACTTCCTTGCGGTATTCCAGCCAGCGCATCAGGCGGCTATCCGTGCCGATCGGAATCACTGTGGTTGCCTGGCGCGAGCCGGTGCGGAATTCCCACTTCTCCACGGTGCACGCAGCCACCGAATCCGCACGCCGGGCGACCCGGCCGAACACCACCAGCCGCATCGGGCAGGAATCGTACAGCAGCGCCGGCCAACTGATGGAAAGCTCGATCAAACTGCCGGCCGGCAGGGCTTTATTGGTCCGGAACGCGACGCCCCCGCTGCTCATGTCGATAGTTTCGCCCTCACCCGCTGCGATGATCGTGTCGTCCTCCAGCAGTTTGTAGCGCAGTTCGCGGTTGAAGGAAAACCGAAGCTTGTTCCGGCGGTCCATGGATCTATCGAATTTCATTTTGCGGTCTCCTTTGAGCAGTGCCGCTGGTGTAAATGCACTTCCGTGCCCGCTCGACCGCTTCCATGGAATCAGATACTTATGGCCGCCCCGGAGGTGATAGTGTCCACTTCGTATACAGTTTGAGTTGTAAACCATTTTCCGCTGGGCGGCCCCTTGTAAATGCCTTTACGAATCCCCGGGCGGAACGAGTTGCCGTGATACGCTCAAAGTCGATAGTTATGAAACGGATCCTGGCGTGTGCGCTGGCTGCCGCAAGCCTTCTGGCGGCTGCCCCGATAAAACCGAAACTGGTTCTGGCGATTGTGATCGATCAATTTCGATACGATTATCTGACGCGGTTCCGGAGTGAATACCACGCTGGATTGGAGCGGCTGCTGACGCGGGGCGCAGTGTTCACCAATGCCCGGTATGAGCACTTCCCGACCGTGACCGCAGTAGGCCACAGTACGTTCTTATCGGGCGCAACTCCCGCGCTCAGCGGCATAATCGCGAACGAATGGTACGACCGCGAGGAGGGCAAAACCGTCACCAGCGTTTCCGATTCCGCCACGAAGCTGCTCGGCGGAAGCGGCGCCGGCGCGGGCTCTTCGCCGCATCGCCTGCTGGTGGATACGGTGGGCGATGAATTGAAGATGGCCGATGAGAATACGTCCAGAGCGATCGGCATCTCGCTTAAGGATCGCGCCGCCATTCTGCCCGCCGGCCACATGGCTAATGGCGCCTACTGGTTCGACGCCAAGAGCGGGAATTTCGTTAGCAGCACCTATTACTTCGCCGAATTGCCGGCCTGGGTGCAAGACTTCAATAGTGGCCGCCCGGCCGACCAATACCGTGGCGCCAACTGGCTGTCGAAGGCGATGCCCTCCGAGCGAGCGGCGCTGTATGCCGCGATTGACGCCAGTCCCTTCGCCAATGAGATGATCGAGCGCCTGGCCGAGATTGCGATTCAAGCCGAACAACTGGGCCAGCGCGATGTCACCGACCTTCTGGCCGTCAGCTTTTCCGCCAACGATTATGTGGGCCACGCCGCCGGTCCGGATTCGCCGGAAGTCCACGACATGGCCGTCCAGACCGATAGGGTGCTGGAAAAACTGTTCGACGCGGTCGATGAGAAAGTGGGTCTGGATAACGTGATCGTGGTATTGACGGGCGATCATGGCGTTGCCCCGCTGCCCGAGGTCAACACGCAGCGGAAGATGCCGGGCGGGCGTTTGCCCCTGGGGATTGTTTCGAAGACCGTGCAAGCCGCGCTCGTAAAAAAGTACGGCGACGGCAAGTGGATCGTGAGCAATGCAGACCAGTCCATCTATCTCGACTGGGATTTGATCGCGCGGAAGAACCTGTCCGTCAAGGATGTGGATGACGCCGCGGCCGATGCGGCGGCGGCCATTCCGCACGTGTTCCGCGTATACAGCCGCGAGCAGCTCATCGGCGGCGCCGCGCTTCCGGACCCGGTTGCGCGCCGGGTGATGAATGGTTATTACGCCCGCCGCGGCGCGGACGTGGAGGTATTGCTGGAGCCCTATTGGATTTTCCCGCAAACCGGCGCCACCCACGGCGCCCCATTCGGCTACGACACTCATGTTCCGGTGATTTTCATGGGTCCGGGAATCCGTGCGGGCCGGTACGACAACGCCATCGCCGTGAACGATATCGCGCCGACGCTGGCCACCATGCTCGACGTGGAGACGCCCAGCGGGTCGGTAGGCCGCGTGCTTACCGAAATGCTGGGCCAGTGAAGCGGGGCGGGTTGTCAACCCAATGCCGCTGACTTTGCCCGCAATCGGATGGTTGGCACTCCCGGCCCACCACCCCCTGCCCAGCCGCCCACGCAAGCCCCGCTGAAAGCCGTCCACCCGCCGCGGGTCGCGACCCCAAGCCGCGCCAAGCGATTGAGACCCCTTCAAAGCAATTTGACGACTCTTTCCAGGCGGTTCTCAGGCGCTCATCAAAACCATCTGCGATCGACCCGCCTTCAGGTGCCGTCGAATCGGCCTGGTTCCACCCGCTATGCCCCTACTTCCCCTGGATGCTGCTAAAACGGAGAGAAATTCCTGCGCCAATACACTATAGAGCTTTGCGGCAACAGCCGATATGAAGTTCGATGGAATATCGCGGCGGCTGTCAAACAGGTTGTCAAACCGCGGCTTTCATTGTCTTCGGCGTGACTCGCTAAGGGCCGGCTGCCGCGCCTTTTTGGGGGTCTTTTTGGGGGTCCATGGAGAACAAGGGCATGCAAGATCAAGACGTAATTCGCGAGTTCCTGGTTGAGAGTTACGAGAATCTCTCATCTCTCGATCGGGCGTTCGTCGAACTCGAGAAGCACCCGAAGGATGAGGAGTTGCTGGCAAGCATCTTCCGCACCATACACACCATCAAGGGCACATGCGGCTTCCTCGCATTTTCTACGCTCGAGAGCATCACCCATCAGGCCGAGAACATCCTGAGCCAGTTGCGCGGTGGTCAGCGGGAGCTCACGCTGCCCCTTGTGTCGCTGATTTTTGAGGCGGTAGACGCGATTCGAAAGGTGCTGGCATCCATCGAAGCCAGCGGTGAGGAAGGCCCAGACCGCTTTGAGCGCCTGACCGAGCGTCTGCGCGTCGCTGCGCAATCGACGCCTGGTGGCTCGTCCGACAGCGCAGCGAGCCAGTCCGCTCCCAAGGAGCCCGATTCAGGCCAATCCCGTCCCGAAATTCTTCCCGGTCCCCTGGCGGAACCTGCGGACAGCCATGCCGTTTCCGAGCAGCCCGAAGGCGAGAAGCCCGAGGAGGGCATCGCCAAGTCTTCGGCCGTGGCCGATGCGAACATCCGGGTCGGAGTGGGACTACTCGACAAACTCATGGATCTGGTGGGGGAGTTGGTGCTTACCCGGAACCAGATCCTCCAGTTCAACGCCGAGCGCGAGGACGCCGCGCTCAACGCGACTTCGCAGCGGCTGAACCTGATTACCACCGAGTTGCAAGAGGGCGTCATGAAGACGCGCATGCAACCCATCGGGATGGTTTGGAACAAGCTGCCGCGCGTGGTGCGCGATCTGGCGGTTTCACTCGGCAAGCAGATCCGGCTGGAAATGGACGGGGCCGAAACGGAGCTCGACCGGACGATCATTGAGGCCATCAAGGATCCGCTGGTCCACCTGGTGCGAAACTCGTGCGGCCACGGCATTGAGACGCCCGAGGTCCGCGTGCGCGCAGGCAAGCCGCCACAGGGCAGACTGACTCTTCGCGCCTATCACGAAGGCGGCCAAGTAAACATCGAAATCAGCGACGACGGGGCGGGCGTCGACATCGCGCGCGTCAAACAGAAGGCCATCGAGAAAGGACTTCTGCGGCCCGAACACGCCGAAAAGCTCAGTGATCGCGAGGCATTGAACCTGATCTTCCTGCCAGGCTTCTCCACTGCGCAAACCGTGACAAACGTTTCCGGACGCGGGGTCGGCATGGACGTGGTGAAGTCCCACATTGAGAAGATCGGCGGCGTTGTCGACTTGTTCAGCCGGCCCGGCCAGGGCTCCGCGGTCAAGATCAAGATCCCACTCACGCTAGCCATCATTCCCGGTCTGGTGATCGCCAGCGGTGGCGAGCGATTCGTGATTCCCCAGGTGAGTTTGCTCGAGCTGATCCGTCTGGAGGGTGGTTCCTCGGAAAAGCATATCGAGCATGTGCAGGGCACGCCCGTGTATCGCCGGCGCGGAAGTCTTTTGCCCATCGCCTACCTGAATCAGGTCCTCGGGCTGAAGCCCGCCGGACAGGCCGAGGCCGTCAGCATCGTGGTTCTGCAGGCGGAAGACCGCCAGTTCGGCCTGGTGGTGGACGGCATCAACGACACTCAGGAAATCGTAGTCAAGCCCCTGGGCAAGCAATTGAAGGGGCTCACGGTCTACGCCGGCGCCACCATCATGGGCGATGGCCGAGTCGCCCTCATCCTCGATGTGCTCGGTATCGGCAAGCGTTCCGGGGTGATAGCCGAATTCCATGAGCAGGCGCGCGCCGCGGTCGAACAGAAGTCGGAATCCGAGATCGACCTGCAGCGGCTGCTCCTGTTCCGGGCTGGTTCCTTCGAGCGCCTGGCCATTCCGCTTTCTCTCGTCGCCAGGCTCGAGGAGTTCTCGCAGTCGGCCATCGAGCGTGCGGGCGGGGGCCAGGTGGTGCAATACCGGAACCGTATCCTTCCCCTCGTGCCCCTACGCGAGGTCCTCGAACCCGGCGCGCCTTGTCCGGACCCGCCGCCCGATCCGGTGCAGGTGGTTGTTTTCAACGACGGCGACCGCAGTGTGGGCATGGTAGTCGACCAGATCCTCGATGTTGCCGAAGAGGCGGTCGCGGTACGTCAAAAATCCGGCCGCAACGGGCTTCTCGGCTCGGCCGTGGTCGGCAAACGAGTCACGGATTTCGTCGATCTTAACGCTGTCATTCAAGCGGCTGCGGAAAGCTGGTTTCAAGGCGCTGGCGAGCTCGCGAACGGCAAGAGAATTCTCGTCGCCGAAGCTTCGGCCTTCTCGCGAGGCCTGATCCGCAGCGGCCTGGAGATGGCGGGCTACCGGGTAATCGAGGCTGCGAACCCGGACGAGGCGATTCGCGTGTTAGAGCAGCATCCGGTGGATGCCGTTGTCGCGTCCCTCGATCTTCCGCCCGGCGGCACTGCCGCGCTCCTCGCCGGCATGCGAAGGCGGCCGGAGTGGGAGGCGATCCCCGTGCTGGCGCTCGCGGAATCGGCCGAGCAGGTTCGCACGCAAGGCGGCCTTCCCAAGGGCTTTCAGGATTGCCAGGTGAAGTTCGACCGGGAGGCAATGCTCGCGTCGTTGGCGCGGCTGGCCTCGGTGCTGGCTTCCGCCGCAACCGAGCCCGTGTGCCTGCCGGTGCGCCTGGAAGAAAAGAGATAACCGATGGCAAAAGATAGCGCGATCCTCAAATCCGAGCTGGCGCAGACCAGCGGACAATTGGCCACCTTCTTCGTGGCGGACCTGTTTTTCGGCGTAGACGTTCTCCGCGTTCAGGAGTTGTTGCGCTTCCAGCAGATGACGCGCGTGCCGCAAGCCCCGGAGGTCATTGAGGGATTGATCAACTTGCGCGGCCAGATTGTTACCGCCATCGATATGCGGCGGCGGCTTCGGCTGCCGCCACGCACGGGCGATCATACCCCGATGAACATGGTGGTCCGCACCGATGACGGCGCGGTAAGCCTGCTGGTCGACGAGATTGGAGACGTGCTGGATATGGATCCCGCCGCCTACGAGCGTCCGCCGGAGAACCTCAATCCCGCAGCCCGGGAGATCATCCGCGGCGTCTACAAGCTGAAGGACCGGCTGCTGCTGGTTCTCGATACGGAGCGAACGGTGGATCTCGCCGTCGAGATGACAGCCTAGCCGGCATCGGAAACAAGATCGGTTCGGAATCAGGGCGCAGTCGCGGCGCGGAACGCGACAAGAATACCAAGGAGCAAAAAGAAATGACAAGCCAAGCAAGCGGCGGCCGGCGAGTACCTCCCGGCCGGAATTCGTCCACCGGCGCCGCTGTTCCGGGCGGTCCGGGAATTGCAGCGTCGATGACGCGTGCCGGCGGTCGTCTTCAGGAGGAAGCGATCCGGTTGGTCGAAGCCTCGCGCGCGGGTCTCCCGAGCGAACGCGGAACAACCGCGCAGATTGAAGGGGATAACCGTCAGCTGCGCGTCCTGGGGCAGATCGCTGCGGGCAAGGTCGAAGAATTGATCACGCAGACCTATATTGGCGACCACGAAAAGATGAAGCTGGCCGTCGACAACCTGGCCGCAGCGCTACAAGCCTTGCAGATAGAGATGGCGCGGTTGACGGAGGCGTCCCTTGGTGGTGTGAGGTGGGACAGACGATCGTTGTTTGTCGTCTGTCAGGCGGCCGTACTGTAGCGAAACATGACAAAGTCGAAGAACCCCGGCCTTCCGGCCGGTTGGCAAGCTGAAGCGTGTCCCACCTTAGGCATCGGTTTTTCATGAAATTTCGCGGGCCGACGGCAGACCACAAAAGGCGATGGTCTGTTCTACCAAGCACCGGCTAGGGCCGGCCCTCAGCCAGGCAACCAGGCCACTGGAAAGCCCAGCGGCCGTCGGAAGACAAGATCGGTTCGAGAATCAGGCGCCGGTCGCGGCGCAGTAACGCAAATAGAAATACCAAGGAGCAAAAAGAGATGACAAAACAAGCAAGCAGCGGCCGGCG
The DNA here is from genome assembly GCA_003135055.1 of Bryobacterales bacterium. GTDB lineage: Bacteria > Acidobacteriota > Terriglobia > Bryobacterales > Bryobacteraceae > PALSA-243. Next base: position 7,396 of record PLDF01000138.1, read on the forward strand.
AGTACCTCCCGGCCGGAGTTCGTCCGCCGGCGCCGCCGTTCTGGACCGTCCCGAAATGGATGCGCCGGTGACGCGTGCCGGCGATCGCCTACAGGAGGAAGTGCTCCGGTTGGTGGAAGCCTCGCGCGCAGGCCGCCTCAGCGAGCGTGGAAGAACCGACCAGTTCGAAGGGAGTGACCGCAAACTGGTCGAGGGCGTGAACATGATACTCGACGCGATCCTGCTGCCCATCGGCGAGGGCAACCGTATCCTGGCGCAGATCAGCGCCGGCAAGATCGACGAATTGATCGCGCACACCTATAGTGGCGACCACGAGCGAATGAAGCAGGCGGTCAACAACGTAGCCATAGTTCTGCAAGGGTTGCAGAAGGAAACGACGCGGTTGACGGAGGCGTCGCGTGAAGGACAACTCACGGAACGCGGCAAACCCGAACAGTTCCAGGGCGCCTACGCGGGAATCGTAAAGAGCGTGAACGAGATGCTGGATGCGATCCTGCTG
>PLDF01000504.1 GCA_003135055.1 Bryobacterales bacterium
TTCGGTGTCGGTCTGAACTGCCGTGAATTGTATCACCTTTTGCGGCCGTAGATCGGCTATTTGTCCGGTGGAATTTTTCCGAGACTGGAGGTGGTGCCTCTGTACGCACAGAGGGCTTTCGCGTTCGATCGCCCATTTGCGGAAGTCGCGGAAGTCGACTACGCTTTAAACGACTCTCAAGATCGCCTTGACTCGACCCTGTTGGCGAACAGAGCTATGGGATCGTGCCTGATGTCCTGGGTCACAAGTTCTCTAACATAACACCGGGCCTTCGGGCTGACCGTACTGCCTACCGATTTAGTTTGGTCCGATTAGGAGCCCCGTCGAGCCGAATCGCCGAAATCTGAAGAGGCATTATTGGGTGGAGTGGTGACTTGGCTATTCGCCTACGCCGTTTGTTGCGACCGGGGCGGAGGGGCCGCCTGCGGGCGGCGGCTGCTGGCCCCGTCAACCCGGTGTGGCGTTGACACCCGGTGCGGCGTCGAAAGCCTCGATGCAAGCGGTCAATACTGTCCAGGGCGGCGGAGGGCTTCTTGGCTCCATAGGTATCGTACACACCCCCAAGCGCGTTTCACCTTGCGTCAAAATCTCCACCACGGGGCTTTTCCAGTGGAATGTCTTTGGGGGTTGATTGCGCAGATCCAAAGCCGCCCTTGAGACGCGATAAGATGCCGGCGAGGGCTGTTCACCAATGGCTTTTTCCAGTGCCTCGACGCTGTCCACGGAGCGTACCCGAGAGTTTCCATGGAATTCTTGGGGGGCCTCTTCAGGACTGCCTGTAAGGCCAGCGGCGCCTCACTCCTGCCTAAGCGCAGTCATCGGGCTGATTCGCGATGCCCGGCGCGCCGGTCCGTAGCCGGCCGCAATGGCCGCGGCGATCAAGACACCCGCCGCGACGCACATAGTTAGAGGATCTTTCGGCGTCATTCCAAACAGGAACGATCGCACCAGGTGCGATGCGCTGTACGCTAACGGCAGCCCGATGGCGAGACCGGCGGCGGTCAGTATCAGCACCTCCCGCATCACCAGCCAGACTACGCTGCCGCTCTGCGCGCCCAACGCCATGCGAATTCCGATCTCGCCCGTACGGCGCGCTACGCTATAGGCCATGGTTCCATACAGCCCGACCGCGGCGATGAGCAGCGCCAGAACGGCGAACGCGCTGCACAGTTTGGCGAAAATGCGCTCCTGTTGAATGGTCTGGCCGATGGTCGCCGCCTGCGTCCGCAGCTCGGTCACGGGAATCCGATCGTTCGCGGCACGCACCGTCTTGCGTATCGCACCCGCCAGCGCCAGCGGATCGCCCGCCGCGCGCATTTCGTAATACATTCCGCCAAGAGTTCGCAGGTCCTGTCCATAAGGCAGATACGCCACCGCGGGCGTATCCTGCTTCAGCGAGTTGTACCGCGCAGTCTTGGCGACGCCCACAATCTCGATGGGCTGCTGCTTGCCGGAATTGAAAGCGAACTTGCGCCCGACCGGATTCTCGCCGCCGAAGAACTTCCGCGCAAATATCTCGCTGACCACGGCCACCGGCGCCGCGCTACCCTGGTCGGCCCGGTCGATCGCGCGTCCCATCAGAATCGGGATCTGAATGGTAGCAAAGAATGCCGGTCCGATGCGGAGAATGGCGGTGCTCATCTCCCCGGCGGGCGGCCTTCCCGGGATGGTGAAGTCGTACGACGACATCGACCCCGAAACCAGCGGGATGTGGGAAAGGCTGACGCCGCGTACGCCCGGAATCGCGCCCAGCTTTTCCTGCAGATCGCCGTAAAAACGCGCCAACGCTTCATCGCGATAGCCGGCCTGCTTGGCGTTCACGCTGAACAGCAGCACGTTCTCGCGGTTGAACCCCAGGTCGATCGATTGCAGGTTCGAAAGCGTATGCACGAAGAGCCCGGCGGCCACCAGCAGCAGCACCGAGATCGCCACTTGCGACGCCACCAGAATGCGGCTCAGCCCGATGCGGCGCCATCCGCGCCCGAACGATGCCCGCGGCGCGCTCGACCGCGCGGACTTAAGCGCCGGCGTGAGATCGATTCGCACCGCCTGCACCGCCGGAGCCAGACCGAACAGCAGCCCGGTGAGCAGCGAGAGTCCCAGCGTCACGCCTAACACGTGCCAGTTCAAGTCGGCGTGCAGGGTGAAGTTGTCCTCTCCGTTGGCCATCAGCGCGGTGAGGAACTCGATTCCCCAAATCGCGAACAGCACGCCCAGAGCGCCGCCCGCCAGCGCCAATACCACGCTTTCCGTCAGCAGTTGCCGCACCACCCGCATACGCCCCGCGCCCAAGCTGAGGCGAACCGCCATTTCCCGGCTGCGCGCGGCCGACCGCGCCAGCAGCAGGTTGGCGATGTTGGCGCAGGCAATAGCGAGGATCAGCCCCACAAGCGTCAGGATCACGTACAGCGGCTCGGAATAGCGGCGGCGGAGCGAATCGAGACCCCCGGCGCCCTCGCGTAGCAGCAAGATGGGCAAATCGGCTCTTTCCCGATCAGTGGTCGCCGTGCTCTCGACAAACCGGTGGAATACCGGCGCCAGCACGGCCTGAGCTTGCGCCCTGGTGATGCCGGGGCGAAGCCGTCCCATGATTTGCGCCCAATAGAAATTCGTCTGCGAGTACTTCTTGTTCGGATCGGGGCCCGCGTTGGGGTCGAGCGCTGCTGCCGCGTGCAAGGGGATGTAGATGTCTGTCGCGCCCGAAGGGTCCACGCCGAAGAACTCGCGCGCGGTCACGCCCTCGACGGTGAACGGCTGGTTGTTGATCAGGATCGTCTGACCCACCGCCTTGGCGGCATCGCCGAAACGGCGTTGCGCATAGCCGAAACTAAGGTCGGCGGCCACGCTGCCGATGCGGTCGTCGCCGTTGTCGATCAGCCGCCCGGCGGTTGGCTGGGCGCCCAAGCCGCTGAAGAATTCGCCCGAAACATATTGGCCAGTGGCGATATCGGCCTGCCCGTGGACCGTCAGATTGAGGCGGCCCGCGCGGTAGAAGGCGAACAGGCTGGACCAGATCCGCCTATCGCGAAGCGACTCGAAGGCCGGGTAGGGAAACGGGGCGTTCACCAGTCCCAGCTTCGGGTCTTTGAAGTTGTTGCCGCTGAAGCTATGGGCGATCTTCGGAAACTCCTTCGAGCGCCAGTTCGCCACTACCAGCGACTGCGGATCGGGCACCGGCAGGGCGCGCATCAATATGGCGTCCATGAAGCTGTAGATCGCGGTGTTGGCGCCGATTCCGAGCGCCAGCGAAAGCGCCGCCATGGCGCAGAATAGCGGATTCGCCGCCATTCCGCGCAGGGCGTAGCGAATGTCTTGCAGCAGTTGGTCTAAAAACGTTCCGATCCCCATGGGCGTTGGACCGGCGAACGCCGCGAACGGTTAGGGCCGGTCTACTTTTCCCGCCTTATTTCCCCCGGCTCTGCTTCTCCCGGCTCTACTTCTCCCGGCTCTACTTCTCCCGGCTCTACTTCTCCCGGCTCTACTTCTCCATAGTTTCGAGCGTCTCCAGCACTTCCTTGCTGTGGACGTTCGGATTGACGCCGGTCCAAACCTTGACGATCTTGCCCGAAGGGTCGATCAGAAACGTATTACGGTTCGCAACGCCGCGAGTGCCCAGCGAGCCGTACTGATCCACGACCTTCTTATCAGTGTCGGCGAGCAGTTTGAACGTGAGGCCCTGCTTGGCGCAGAAATCCTTGTGGCTATCGGTGGAATCCACGCTGACGCCGACAATCACGGCCTTGGCCGCTTCATACTTCGAAAGGTCCTGCTGAAAATTGTGAGCTTCAATGGTGCAGCCCGTGGTGCCGTCTTTTGGATAGAAGTACAGCACAACCCACTTGCCGCGAAATTCCTTAATGGCGATGTTGCTGCCGTCCTGAGATGGCAACGAAAACTCCGGCGCAGTCTGACCGGTCTGCGGCATTTCAGCCGCGGCTATCGGCAGCGCGGCCAGTATGGCGAACAGAGCAAAACGAACACGATTCATCTATTGGTAGCCCTCCAGGCTCTCTCAACGAAGATACAACGTTGGCCGCGCGGAGTAAACCGACCGGGGCAGAGTTTACTTTCGCCGGGCTTCGGGGCAGGGACTATTCGGATCTTTCCGCGGTCTTGTATCTCTATCTTACGGCGGGATGCGGGATTCCCCGCATCGCTTAGATTTTGTCGCGAAATGACCGTCATTTCGGCGTGGGGCGTGAGAACCGAAGCGCGTTCACACGAGCGAAAGGCGGTCCCTTCGGGAGTGTCTCTGGCGGCGGAAACCGGCGGGCGCGCCGGTGAAGAGAGCCGGCTGAAAGCCGGCTGCAGCCAGGATTGGCTGCCCCACTAAGCAGGTTACTTGCCGATGCGGTAGTTGAACGTCACGCGGGTTTCTTCGTCGACGACTAGCGGGCGTACGAAGCGATACGAGTTGCCCGCGTGGGGCACGTTGACCGCGATGGGAAGAACGCCGGCGACGCGCTTTTGCAGGTCGAGCACGTTCTGGGAAGTCTGCGCGTCCTTGGTCGCGGCTTGCTGCCTGGCGATGTTTTGGTCCAGATTGGCCTTGCCGCCCCCTGGACCTCCCCCTCCTCGCCCGCCCAAGCCACCGGAAACAGAGCTGCCCATCACGAGCGCTTCGGACGCCGCGCTTACCTCAACCGTTTGGCTGCTGCTGCCGACTTGCAGCAATGTTTCCATCTGCGCGCCGCCCGACGCCGTCAGATCGACGGCCTGCGTTTGCGTCCGGAATCCGGGAGCCGAAACCGTGACACGTGTCCTGCCGGCGGGCATGCCGGACAACATCCACGTCCCGCTGTTGTCCGCGGTCACTGTGCGTGTAGCTCCCGTCGCGAGGTTGGTCGCAACCACGGTAGCGCCGCGGAGCGCGGCGCCGGCTGGATCTAAAGCACGACCCTCCAGTTGGTTGGCGACAAACGCAGCCCCCGTGTCCGCGCTACTATCGTCCACTGTATCCATCGCCATCGTGGGCGGCGCGAACGAGCGGCGATTGCCGGGCCGCAGCTCCGCAAACTCCTCCAGGTCCGCTGCCGCCGGCATCAGGTTGGCCGGTATCGCGTCCCCGCCGAATGCCGCGACGGCATACTGTTTCGGCAGAAACACTTCCCATTGCACGACGCCGACGGGCACGTCCATCTTGGGCAGCGTCAATGCGCCCATGCCTTTTTTGGTGAACGGCGCGCCGGAATGCAGAAAGACGAACGACGTCCACGTTCTTGATGTGAAACAGCCTCGTGTACCCGGCCCTAAAAGGGGTTTTGGGTTCGAGTCCTAACCTGGGGAGCCAAATTGCATCGTGTTCATTCCATTGAGGGCTGAGCCCGCCAAACTCAGCTAAATCGTTTGTATTCAGGTTCGAATCAGCGCTGGCCTTTGAGAAAAAACGCCGGTTCCAGCGTTTCTTCAGATCTCGGTTCACCTAGCCAGCCCCAAGATAAAACTGATCTCTCCATCGCGATGAAAGCCAACTTCTGGGCTGGCGCACATTCCGCGCGGGCGTTGGAGGGCTCGCCCTCCTCGTTGCAGGAGCAATCGTTTAGCTACACCAGCTACGCCTCTCTAAGAAGCTCGGTGCGGTACTTGGGTGCGAGCGCTTTCACTTTCTCGATGAATGCCGCCTGTTCTTTCTCAGCCAGCTTCGGCGGGGGCGTCGTGCGCGTGGCGACCGGTACCCCAACCTCCGTGAAGAATTTCTCCTGTCCCGCAGGAGAGCAGATGCAAAGCATACGTACCGGCCCGGTGGAACTGTTGTGAAACTGATGCGGAGCGTTGGCAGGAATATTCAAGGTGTCGCCCGCGCGCACGATCGATTTTTCGCCGCGAAAGGTTGCTGCCATCTCCCCTTCGAGCAGGATAAAGGTCTCCTCGAAGTCATGCCGATGCGGCGGCGGGCCGCCACCTGGCGGGATGTACATATCAATTACACAGAAGCGTCCATCGGTCTCTTCGCCCGTCACGGTGATCGTGTAGGTATCGCCGACCAGGCCGATGTGCGGTAGGTTGTCGGGTTGCGCCATCGTGAGATTGCGTTTGGAGTCGTCCGGCGGGATTGTAGTTGGCATTTCGTTTGTCCTTGACTCACGCCTTCCAAAGCGAGGCGGTCTCCTTAGCGAAGTCTTCGTATCGACGAGGCGTATGCCCCAGGAGCTCCGTCAAGGTCTCGACGTCGCCCGCCTCCGCGGCGAAGCCACGTTCGAGATATCCCTGAAACATCATGCGGATGTCGAACGCCGACCACGACGGAGCCCGCTTTCTCATCTGTTCCTCGAACGCATCCATGTCGTCGCCGGAATAGCGAATGTCCTTGCCCAGCAGCCCGCTCCAAATCGATGCCATATTTGGACCGCTCAACACCTCCGGACCGTTGAGGTTGTAGGTTTTGCCCAAATGCCCGCCGGAGGTTAGTGCAATCGCCGTGGCCTCGGCAATATCCCGGATGTCGACTGCCGAGATGCCCACCTGGCCGAGCGGCATGGGATAGATCCCAACCTTCGTAAGCGCGTCTTTCAACGTCGCGTCGTTCTGATTGAAGTAATTTGGGCGAATAATCGTGAACGGGACATCGAACTCCCGCAAAGCGTTTTCAACAGCGAGCTTCGACGCAAAGTGTGGAACATCCTTGAAGTGGTCCACGCGGAAGACCGAGTGATAGACGATATGTTTCAGCTTCAACCGCTTGGCCAGATCGTAGGCGATAAGGCCCTGGGTTAGTTCATCAGGAGTGACGCCGTTCAGCAGGTAGAGCTTATCCACTCCGTCTAATGCTTTCTGTACGGAGACCGGATCAAGCAAATCGCCGATCGCAACCTCAACCCCCTTCGGCGTCGGGGCGCCTTCCTTACGTACAAGCAGGCGAATGTCCGCATTGCGCTTCTGCAGCTCTTTCACGACTTCCGCACCAACATTGCCGGTTCCGCCCACTACCAGAATCTTCATGGCGCCACCTTCTCTCTCTCTCTCTCTCTGTGCAGCTTTACTTTTAAAGATATGCTTCGCTGAACCACTTTGATGTGCTTGTTTCGCAAAATAGGGTTGCGAGCATGCAACACTGTAGGAAAGCTTGCCGATGAACGACCTCGATCTCAACGACGTCCGGATGTTTGTCGCGGTCGCGCAGGCGGGCACGCTGACGGCCGCGGCAAAGGAGTTGCAGGTCCCTACTTCCACGGTGAGCCGCGCGGTGACCCGACTGGAACAGCACCTTGGCGTCCTCCTTGTGCAGCGAAGCCCCAGAGGTCTTGTCCTGACGGACTCGGGGAACGAATACCTGCAATCGTGCAGACGCGCGTTGCAGGCTCTCAGACACGGTAGTCAGTTGATTGAAGGCCGCCGCTCGAAACCAAGCGGGTTTATCAAGGTGGCCTGTCCCGTCACCATGGCCCGAGACGTGTTAGCGCCTTTACTACACGCCTTCCTCAAACGGTACCCCGATCTGCGCATTGAGATCGAACCTTACGCAGCGGGTTGGGATCAGGAACCCCGAGAAGACGTGGACGTGTTCTTTAAATTGCGGGCGCCGAAGGATTCCGTGCGGTACATGCGCCCATATCCAGGCACTGTCCGAGGGCTTTTCGCGAGCCCAGACTATATTCAGGCGTCTGGTCGCCCAGCGGTTCCGGATGACCTCACCGCTCACAGCTGCATCGGTTCCGGAGCGTGGAAGTTGAACCGGGGCCAAAAGATCGCGATTCCCAACATTCTTTTTCGGGTAGTTACGAGCGATCCGACTGTTGCCCAGAAGCTCGCTATCAGCGGGTTTGGCGTCGCTATTCTGCCGCTATGGATGGCGAAACGCGCAGACGTTCGCAACGGCCTGATGCCCATCCTGCCGCTGTGGAGTCCTGAACCGATTACCCTATGCGCACTTTTCTCCGGACCCGCACGCCTGACACCTAAAGTCCAAGTTCTGCTGGACTTTCTCGACGAATACATCGGAACTGATCAGGACCCTAGGCTCGAACAGAATCCTGCGAAGGGGTACTTCACAGACCGCAGGCTTCCGGCAACATCGGGCCCCTGATCATGCCAAGCCACCGGGAGGAAGACGCGTCGGCGGAGTTCTGGGATCTCGATCCTCGGCGTAGTGTTTACGGCCCTCACCGAATTCTATGCTCGACGATGCTCGGTCTGAAGGGTTCGAGAAGGAGCTCGGCTGGGTACCCAGTCTGGATGGGAGTGCCAGTTCTGCGCGCACGCTCTTGGTCTGAAAGAAGTTGGACTGGTTCGAGCGGACCGTGTTTAGGCCGCAAAAAGTTCGAAATGTGTCCAATGTGGGGAGCCAACGTCTTTCTCCTTTCACGTTCACTGGACCTACTACTACGGCCACAGCGCGGTGCTTTCCTTTCTTGGTATTCTGGCTTAATAATGCTGCGTTTCGCGGAGCCAAGTGTCATCAGCGCTGCCACCTTCGGATCGTCGCTCGCCGCGGCGGGTGTTGCCCGTCGAGGGTGCTGGGGCCTGTGGCCCCAGCAGTCGCCCAAGAACAGGAAAGGGAACAGCTGAGCATAGGAGAAATCAGTACGCCCAAGGAGATTGCTATTGGGTTCGCCTCGCCCAGGTCAGATTAAATCCTAGACGGAGCATGTAATGGCTAAGCCCCGTGTGTTTCTCAGCTCCACCTTCTACGATCTCAAGCAGGTGCGAAGCACCCTGGAGAACTTCATCGCCTCACTCGGCTACGGTCCCGTTCTTTCGGAGAAAGGAAGCATAGCCTACTCCCCGGACGCAGCATTGGACGAGTCCTGTTATCGCGAAGCCAAAGGGTGCGACATCTTCGTTCTTATCATTGGCGGTCCCTACGGCTCCGAGGTGAGCGAATCTGATCGCGTCGAAACGAAGGGGTTCTTCGAGCGATACGAGAGCATCACGCGCAAGGAGTACGAATCGGCTATCGAGCGCGACATTCCGACATATGTACTACTAGAGAAGTCGGTCTTTTCCGAATACGAGACGTTCAAACGGAACCGTGACAATCAAACAATCAACTACGCACACGTAGATTCAGTCAACATTTTCGGATTCATAGACTACATCCTTACTCGACCGCGGGGCAATCCCGTATACCACTTTGAGCTGAGCACAGAAATCGAAACTTGGTTACGGGAACAGTGGGCGGGTCTATTCAGAGAACTTATTAGGTCCAGAGCGGAGCGAACGCAATTATCGTCGCTTGCCGGGCAAGTGGCAGATCTGACCAACGTGAGCGCGACGCTGAAAAGGTACCTGGAGGAGGTGGTCGTTCGAGTCGGTGACAAGAAGGAAGCCGAGGAAATCATCAGCGAGGAGGAGGCGAAGCTGTCGAACTCGCGCGTGCTAGCAGAATTGGCCAACCTTAGCCCGATATCCGACCTGAAGCGATATGACGTCTCCGTTGAAGCAGCGCGAGACGTCTTCGCCGGTGCCAGCAGCCTAACCGACCTAGCGAGACGCGTCGAGACGGCGACGAATCGGAAAGTAATGGCAGACGCAGTGATTTTCGCACTGGAAGGAAAATCCCAAATTCGTGGATAATATGAATGCCGTTCGCAAGGTTCTGGGTCTCGCGCCGCTCACATTTGAAGACGAAGGGCCTCCAAAGGCCGCGCGGCCAAAGCGGTCGAGACGCGGGGTGAGGTCCGACACTTGAATGTCGACTTGGAGCGGTTCGAGCGGACGGCGCTTTAGGCCGCAAAAGTTCGAAAGGTGTCCAGACTGCGGAGCCGATTGGTGCACTTGCGGGGTGCGACGGCCTCCGCGAGGAGTCGCAGCCCATCCACAAAGATCTCTAGGGAATGCCCTAGCCTCCTCAGGTCAGGAGTCGAGCGAATCATACACGTCAAACCTACTACGTACGGCGTACTGAGTCAACGTTCGGGAGCGGGGAAGCATTGATAGCAGACATCCTCGCCCGCGTTCGCACTCTTCGGACCGATCCTTACCAGCCCTACCAGCGCGCCGCGCCGCCAAATATCCAGGCCGCTCGGGCGATAGAATAGTCACAACCCATGAAACGCTACGCCCTCTGCCTCGCGCTTTGCGCATCTTTCGCCAGCCCGGCCGATCTTCCCACGCTGCGCGGCTACTCCGCCGATTCCTCGAAGTCCGAGCACGATTGGGAGGCCAAATTCCGCGCCATTCCCGACACCGGCAATCTGCGCGACTACATGCAGCGCCTCAGCGCGCGCCCGCACCACGTCGGCTCGCCGTACGATAAGGCCAACGCCGAGTGGATTCTTTCCAAGTTCAAAGAGTGGGGGCTCGACGCCAGCATCGAATCGTTCGACGTGCTCTTTCCCACGCCCAAAGAACGCATCGTCGAGCTGGTGGAGCCGACGCATTTCACGGCGCGCCTTGCCGAGCCCACGGTCGCCGGGGACGCCACATCCGGCCAGCACGACGAGCAGCTTCCCAGCTACAATGCCTACTCCATCGATGGCGACGTGACGGCCCCGCTGGTCTACGTCAACTTCGGCATCCCCGAGGATTACGAGGCGCTCGACCGCCTGGGCATCTCCGTCAAGGGCGCCATCGTGATCGCGCGCTACGGCAACTCGTGGCGCGGCATCAAGCCCAAGGTCGCGGCCGAACACGGCGCCGTGGGCTGCCTGATCTATTCGGACCCGCACGAGGACGGCTACTTCCAGGGCGACGTTTTTCCCGAAGGACCGATGCGTCCCAAAGACGGCGTCCAGCGCGGCAGCGTGATGGACATGCCCACCTATCCCGGCGACCCGCTGACGCCCGGCATCGGCGCCACCAAGGACGCCAAACGCCTGGCGCTGAGCGATGTCAAAACGCTGACGAAGATTCCGGTGCTGCCTATCTCCTACGCCGATGCGCAGCCGTTGCTCGCGGCGCTGCACGGTCCCATGGCGCCGGCGGCCTGGCGCGGCGCGCTGCCCATCACTTATCATGTGGGACCCGGTCCCGCCAAGGTCCACTTGAAGCTGGCGTTCAACTGGGACCTCAAGCCGCTGTATGACGTGATCGCGCGCATTCCCGGCAGCGCCTATCCGGACGAGTGGATCATCCGCGGCAACCATCACGATGCGTGGGTGAACGGCGCGGAAGACCCGGTCTCAGGCCAGGCTGCGATGCTGGAAGAAGCGCGCGCCATGGGCCTGTTGCTCAAGCAGGGTTGGAAGCCCAAGCGGACCATCGTATTCTGCGCGTGGGATGGCGAGGAGCCCGGCTTGCTCGGTTCCACCGAATGGGCCGAGACGCACGCGGAAGAGCTGCAGCGCAAGGCCGCGGTCTATCTGAACTCCGATGGTAACGGGCGCGGGTTTCTGAATGTGGAAGGCTCGCATACGCTCGAAAAATTCGTCAACACGGTAGCGCGCGATGTGGACGACCCCGAAACCAAAATGAGCGTGGCGCAGCGGCTGCGTTTACGGCGGATGCCAGGCGCGGTACCCGAGGATGGCGCGCAGGAGCGTTCCGCGGGGGCTGGGGCCGGACAGGAGTTTCGCATTGCCGCGCTAGGTTCCGGCTCGGATTATTCGGCGTTTCTCGATCACCTGGGGATCGCTTCGTTGAATATGGGTTTTGGCGGCGAAGACCGCAGTGGCATCTATCATTCCGATTACGACGATTTCTACTGGTATACGCATTTTTCGGATACCAACTTCGTCTATGGAAAAGCCCTGGCGCAAATCGCGGGAAGCTCCGTGATGCGCATGGCCGACGCAGAGCTGCTGCCGTTCGATTTCGACAATTTCACGGCGACCATCCGGCGTTACGTGGCCGAAGTGGAGAAGTTATCGGCAGACGCGCGCAGCCGCATTGTGGAGCGAAATCGAGCCATCGACGAGGGCGTGTTCACGGCCACCATGGACCCGCGTTTCCCCACCGTGCCGCCAGCGAAAGAAGCGGTGCCGCCGTTCTTGAATTTCGCGCCTCTCGATAACGCGCTGGCGGCGCTCGACCACACCGCGCAGCTTTACGATCAGGCGTTGGCGAAAGCGTCGGAAAATGGCGCATCGGCGCTGGCTCGCGAGAACGCGCGCGCCACTCTGCGCGAAGCCAATTCGCGGCTGATCGCGGTGGAGCGGACGCTCACTTCGAATGAGGGACTGCCGAACCGGCCCTGGTACAAACATGAGATTTACGCTCCGGGCTTCTACACCGGCTACGGAGTGAAGACTCTGCCCGGCGTGCGCGAGAGCATCGAACAGAAGCAATGGAAGCAGGCCGACGAGCAGATTGTGTTGGTTGGCAAAGTGCTCGAAAACGCCGGCGAAGCGATCCAAGGGGCGGCGGCCGAACTGACTAAGGCGGCGCGCAACTGACCGCTATGCCGGCGGGAGCGTTGCGAATTGCGACGGCCGCGGCATTGGCGTTTCTGGCCGCGTGCGCGCCCACGCCCCACAAGCCCGATTTTCGCGCGCTGGCGTTTCACGCCGCGTCCGACCCGCAGATCTTCGAAGCGCAGGCGCTGCGCCACACCGTGCAGGTGATGGAACCGGACGACGTGTTTCATCCCAATTCGTGGAAAGGCCCGCTGCGAATCGCCGGCGTATGTACGGCGAATGTTTTGCAAGTGACGGCCGTCTACGCTTCGCGCGACGTCGATTACCTGCTGGTGATCACCCGCACCGGCGCCGAGCGGTTCGCGCGCTTCGTCGATCTGCGCACGTGCCGCGAAGTGTGGCCGCCGCTAAGAGCGGAAATCCCGATCCAGGTCACGGGCGACGCCATATCCATTGTGAAGGACCAATGGCTGCGTCTGTTCGCCGAGCACCCGCCAATTCAGTAGGGCAGCTTGGCAGGCTGCTTGGCAAACTGCGGCCGATTGGGGCGCCCTTCGGGCCCGGCGTTCCGCGGGTTGGCGTACACCGTATATTCCTGTAACCTTTTCCACCGCCCCGCGGTATTTCTCATATGCGTTTTCTCCTTCTCTCGGCGCTGCTGTTTTCCGCCGCGCCCACTCAAGCCGCCGACGGGCCTTCTTCCGAAGCAACCGCCTATATCGACGCCGCCCTCAAGATCATGCAGGAACATTTCGTGTACCGCGGCAAGATGGACTGGCAGCAACTCAGGCGCGACACATTCCCTCAGGCCGCGAGCGCGCAGACCAGCGTCGACACATATGCCGCTATCCGCTTTGCCTTGGCGAAACTGGGCGACCACCACAGCTATCTGCAACTCACGCCGGATCTGATGCGCCAGGCCACGTCGCGGGGTGTGGCGCCCGCAGCCAATGCCCCAGCGCCGTCAAGGGACCCCGCCAAGCCTGTCAATCCGTTTCCTTCCCCGTTCCGCAGCCGCCGCGTTCCGGAAGGAGCCATGGTGGCTCTCGCCGCGCGTCCCATAGCGCAACTGGTGATTCCGATGTTTTCCGGCCCGGAGCCGGATGCTTTCGCCAGCAGGATCCAAAACGTGGTCGCCGAGCTTGCTTCGAAAAACCCTTGCGGATGGATTGTGGACCTGCGTGGCAATGGCGGCGGAAACATCTGGCCCATGATGGCCGGGGTAGGGCCAGTTCTCGGCGAGGGTGAGCCGGGCGGCGTTCTCCACTCCGGCGGCGTCAAGGACAAATGGTTTTACGAAAACGGCAGAGCCGGCGAGCGTGACGATCCAAAGGACCCCTACTACGCAAAAACCAACGGCGCCCCCGTGAAACTGAACGGTTCGCCGCCCGTCGCCGTGCTGATAGACCGCGGCACTGGAAGCTCCGGCGAGGGCATCGCCGTAGCCTTTCACGGCCGCCCCGGCACGCGCTTCTTCGGCGAGGCCACTTACGGCGTTGCGACTTCCACTTTTCCTTACACGCTCAGCGATGGCGCGCAGATATACCTGGTGACCGGAGTGATGATAGATAGGAAAGGCAACGAGTATCCCTTTGGCGTCGAACCGGATCAAGAGATCCTGTCCGACTTCTCTATCTCAACCAACGACCCGGTAATTCGCGCCGCATCGGAATGGCTATCGGAGCAACGAGGTTGCCGCTGAGCCTGAGCTGCTAAGCCGGAATCGCGACCGTGAGGGAGCTGTGAAACAATCGGTTGGCAGGCGAAAGCGCCTGCCCCACAAAAACGCAAACCTATGCGCGCCAACGTGTGACAGACGCTTTCGTCTGTCAACCCGGCGATCTCAGCGAACCTTTCACAGCTTTTGAGGGAGCAGGGCTTACTCCGCCCGCGCCCGCAGACTCATCCAATAGAGCGGGCTCACGCCGAATACCATGGAGCGCAATGCCGGATGCAGCGCCACCGTCGGCGCCAGACCGGTCGCGATGCCGATGGCGACGATTTTCCCCGCGCTCGCCACCACCTGCTCCGGCGATGCGCCCAGCGCCATCCGCACGCCCATCTGATGACGGCGCGAATTCACCATCTGCGTCGCCAATCCATATAGCCACGGCCGTCAATACCATCGCCGCCAGCGCGAACAAGGCCGGCGGATTGGCATTCGCGCGGGGTTGATCGAGCGTGTTATCGAACGCCTCTTCCATGGTCCGGACATGGGTCCGGACCATGGGTCCGGACGCCGAAAATGGCGCGCTTTGCGTCGATGTTGCGCACCACCTCGCGAATGGAGACTCAACAGCTCGCGAGGACTGCCGGCCGCTCGGACCGCATACTCCGGATCGGGCCACGCGCCAGATCCCTTCTTTTCTCGCTCTTTTTGCGACTCGACGCCTCGTCCCCGCATCAGTGTAAGCTGAAAGCTGTGTCTCCCGTTCCAAAAAAGAAAAAGCCCACCGAGCATCTCCGTAGCGTGTGGCCGCTGTTGCAGGAACTGGTGCGCCCGCGCCGCAAGCTTCTCGGCCTCGGCTTCCTGCTGATGGTGATCAACCGCGTCTGCGGCATGGTCCTGCCGGCCTCCAGCAAGATTCTCTTCGACAACATACTGAACAAGCATCAAACCCGCTTGCTTGAGCCGCTGGTTCTCGCGGTGCTGCTGGCCACCATGATTCAGGGCGTCACTTCGTTCACGCTCACGCAACTGCTTTCCAAGGAAGGGCAGCGGCTCATCGCGGAATTGCGCCGCCGCGTGCAGGAACACGTCGGCCGTCTTCCGATCGCCTACTATGACGCCAATAAGAGCGGCGTTCTGGTGTCGCGCATCATGAACGATGTCGAGGGCATCCGCAATCTCATCGGCACCGGGTTGGTCGATTTCGCGGGCGGAATCCTCACCGCGATCTTTTCCATGACGGTGCTGCTGTGGATCAGCCCGCTGCTCACCGGCCTCGCGCTCTTCTACATTGCGATCTTCTCTTTCTGGCTGCAAAAAGCCTTCACGAAAATCCGCCCCATCTTCCGCGAGCGCGGCAAGATCAACGCGGACGTTTCCGGCCGCTTGACGGAATCGCTGTCGGGCATCCGCGTCGTCAAAGGCTATCACGCCGAAGCCGAGGAGGCGCGCGTCTTCTCTACTAACGTGCAGCGCCTGCTCGATAACGTTCTGCGCAGCCTCACCGCCATGTCGCTGATGAGTCTCTCGGCTACCGTCCTCACCGGATTAGTGGGCGCCACCGTCTGGTACGTGGGGGCGAAGCAGATTCTCGCCGGCCACCTTACCACCGGCGACCTGGTGATGTTCGTTGCGTTCATGGCCTTTCTGGTCGCGCCCATTTTCCAGGTGGTCTCTATCGGCACCCAGGTCACGGAAGCCCTGGCCGGTCTGGACCGCACCCAGGAAGTGCTGAGCGAACGCCCCGAGGATGAAGACGAGCGCCGCACTCAAGCCATCGGGCCGATTCAAGGCCATGTTACTTTCGACCACGTCGACTTCGCCTACGACCCCGGCAAACCGGTGCTGCACGACGTCAGCTTCGAGTCGCAGCCCGGAACCGTGACGGCGCTCGTCGGCCCGTCGGGCTCCGGAAAATCCACCATCATCAGCCTCATCGCCGCCTTCCACGAACCGGGCGGCGGCGGCATACGAGTGGACGGCATCGACCTTTCAACCATTCGTCTGGACGCCTACCGCACGCAGCTCGGCGTCGTTCTGCAGGACACTTTCCTCTTCGACGGAACCATCCGCGAAAACGTCGGCTTCGCGCGCCTCAACGCTACCGAAGAACAGATTCTCGAAGCCTGCCGCATCGCGCGGGTGGACGAATTCGCCGAGCGGTTCGACAAGAAGTACGACACCATCGTCGGCGAACGGGGCGTCAAACTTTCCGGCGGACAACGCCAGCGCGTCTCCATCGCACGCGCCATCCTGGCCGACCCGCGCATCCTGATTCTGGACGAAGCCACATCGAGCCTCGATTCCGAATCCGAAGCCGCCATCCAGGAAGGCCTTGCGTACCTGATGAAGGGCCGCACCACGTTCGTCATCGCACACCGCCTCTCAACCATCCGCCGCGCCGACGAAATTCTGGTGGTGGAAGACGGCCGCATCGTGGAGCGCGGCACGCACCAATCGCTCTATGACCTGCACGGCCGCTATTACGATCTCTACACTCGTCAGCACGGCATCGACGCTAATCTGTTCCTGGCGCCGGGCGAAGGCGACCAGACTCCGGAGCCGCGCGATAGTCCGCGATTAGCCGGCGTCGCGGCGCCGACCGCCGCATCGTTGCTCGGAGGCCGCACAGCTTGACCCGATACTCGACGCAATACTCAACCCAGTACTCAACCCAGTCCTATTCACTTATTGACTGACTTTGGTGACCTTACCTGAGCCGACCGAATAGTAAGCCCCCTGAATGGCGACGTGCAGGTCGGTAACCGCGTGCCGGATTACGGCGGAGTATGCCGGCAGCAAATGGACCGTGTACCGAACATTCCGTTCGACGGCGTCAGTCAGACGGGACTCTTCCGGACTGTTCGCCGGAATCCCGCTAATGGCTGGGAAGATGCGGTTGAGTATGCTCGGGACAAGATCGTGCGTGGGTTGGCGTGCGAGCGCGGCCTCGACGGCGCCGCAGCGCTCGTGCCCGAGGACGAGGATGAGCTTTGGCGTCTTCAGATGATCCAGCGCGTACTCGATGCTGCCGATGGCCTGTGCGCATCGCCTGATAGGCGGGGTTGCGCACGATCAGGCCGCTGAGGATCGCGTCGGATTCCCAGAACTCCTCCACCACCGAGGCTTCGCGGCGGGTACGCCTGCCCATGTTATCGGTGACGATGAGGACAGCGCGGCGCGCCTCGAGACGCTTCTCCAGCTTTATGCCAAAATCGCCATTACACCTGAGGTCTATAGCGAAGTTGTTGTTGCTGGGGAAGGACTGGCCGGAGCGCTTCAAGTGGCAACTGCTTCGTGGATTGAGGTGAGAGCGGCCATCGGAGCGATTATCCCGCCCAAAGGAAAGTGGACGCTCGGTCGAGGAGAATTGACAACAGCCTCTAACTCTGACAGGCTACCGAGAAACACAAAGCGAGAGGCGCTCAAATCGCAGCGACAACCGCCAGCTGAGAACAATCAACTTCTATACCACTTATCGGCTTCATCTGCGTTCATCTGCGGCTGACTTGTCTTATTTTCGCAACCTGCCAAAATCTCGCGCATACATAACCCCATAACCGTTTTACCCTCAACAGTTAACTAACCGCCCAGACACATTGTCTTACCCTCTTAACGCCCTGCGCCGTTTTCGCCCCAAAACCCCAATCACTCGAAATGACAAGTGTTTCCAGCCCATGGATACAACAACTTACTCGTAACTTACCCCTGATTACCCGATCCTTCGATACTAACTTAGTATTGGAAACCAAACCAATGTCCTCACTGAGAAGAGTTCAATCCCCCAAAGCCAATGGCGCCCTCTCCAAGGGGCCGTCCACCCCAGCGGCAAAGCAGCGTTCCTCGCTAAACGCCATCCGTCACGGCCTGTGCGCCAAATGTATCGTTGCGGATGGCGAATCGCGCGAGAACTTCCCGATTCTCCTCCAGCAGCACGTCGACCGCTTCCGCCCCGCCGGCGAAGTCGAGTTCGGCATGATCGAGGAAATGTGCGCCGCTTACTGGCGCCAGCGCCGCGCCTGGTCGCTCGAAACCGGCATGTTCAATAAGCAGATGGCCAACCAGCCTGACGGCGGGATGACAGACCGAATGATGGACCGCATGGTCGGCGCCTTCGACACCCTTGCCGCCTCGCCGTCCTTATCCCTGCTGCACCGCTGCGAAACCCGTCTTCACGAAAGCCCGGCTCCGACAGACAAGCTGATGGAGGAAGTCGTCGAAAGGCAGCATCTGAGAAGAGCATGGAAACGAGTCAAGGCTAATCAGGGTAGTCCTGGGGTGGAGGGATGACCGTCCTCGCCCTGAAGGATTATCTGAACGAGCACTGGCCNNTCCGGGACCAACTGCTGATGGGAACGTACCAGCCCCAACCCGGGCAACGGGTAGAAATCGAGAAGCCGGAAGGAGGGATGCGCAAGCCAGGCATTCCGACTGTGGCGGACCGGCTCATTCAGCAGGAGGTGATGCAGGTATTGCAGAACCGCTACCAGGACCGTCTCCGCGCTGTGCAACGTAGCGACATTCAGCTGGAGGTGATGCAGGTATTGCAGAACCGCTGGGACGGGACGTTCTCCGATAGCAGTTATGGATTCCGGCCGGGACGGTCGGCGCATCAAGCGGTGGCACGGGCGCAGCAATATATCGCCGAAGGATACACGTAACGTTGTAGATCCGGAGAGATTTTTGGATCAAGTCGATCATGCGCGCCAGTCGGCGAACCGGTTACCGAAGGCGAAGCAAGCGCCATTTTGAATGCTCACGCCGAGATTCGAGCCGGTAAGGTGGTTGCGCGTGGTGAAATCCTCCGGGAGTTCGGTTTGCCCGGCACGCATCCATGAACTTTGTGTGGCCCGAGCCGGCGCGATCCGAGCCGAGGCCATCGACCGCGAGACTGCCATTCGGATCGTTACTGCACCGACCCTCTGCCCGCTCTGATCGGAGCCACGACCGTAGGGGGTGTTCTCCCGCAAGAGCACAAACCCACCCGGTCAAAGCCATAGGCTGGGCGGCCAATGGCTCGATCAAACCAGATTCGCGACCCGAACCCTGAAGCGCGCGATTCCATGCGAATCCTGATCGGCGGCCTCCTCATTTGGGAACTCCCCCTTTTGAAGGTCAAATACCGCGGGGCGCGAAAAAGGTTACACAACCACGCGGTGCAGGATGTCGCAAGCTGGCCACTTCTCCCGATTCGTCCCGATGCTATACTGGATTTCCAACCCACAAGGGCCTGTAGCTCAGTTGGTTAGAGCGCCTGCTTGACACGCAGGAGGTCACAGATTCGAGTTCTGTCAGGCCCACCATTCACCTATTGATTTCAAAAGAGTTGTTCGCATCGTGTCTCATCGCTTTCGCCTATCCTTGCCTCAACTGTGCCAAAACAGTGTCAAAACCCCATCAGTTTGTCTTGGCTGTGCCAAAACCCGGTCCGCCTTCATTGGCCTTCCGGTTTAGTTTAGTCAGCGCTTCTCGCTTCATTTGAAGCTTCATCTGCGAGTGCTTTTTGAGCACCTTCGCATCCCCCTGTCGAACCAACTGCGTGACCCACTCGTCCGCCACTCAGCCGGCGCTGAGCCGCATAGCGTACGTCGACCGCCTGAAGCGGGCTGGCCCTACAACCAACGATGTGCCGCCCGGATAATGTATGCGAAGAACGCCCTTGCCGGACAGTGGCGGGCCCACGGGCGCTACGTCGCCCGTGAGAACGCCACTCACGACGGCGACCCAAGGCTGTCGGGTTCGATCGCCGCGGAGAATCCATCGACATCGCGGCGCGGCTCGAAAGCTGCCAGAAAGCGGGCGATGAGCCTGCTGGAAGCTGATTATATCCCCTGAGTTCGGCGACAGAGCCGGTCTGAAACGATTTGAAACGGCTGACGCGCGATCTCGTCTCACGGATGGAGAAGGACCGCGGCATGCCGCTCGAATGGGTGGCGGCAGCCCCCACTACAACACTCAACACCCGCTCCCCATTCTTCATGGTGGTGGCGATCAACAGCGGGCGAGCCAGAGTCGGTCGCAGTACGTCGCTGGTGGAACAATACGCCGCCGACCCGATTGAAGCTTCTCGAATCGATGGGACTGGCCGACCCCGCCGATCCAAACACTTGGCGCGTGCGGCAGGACTTTGAGAATATCCTGCGCGCTATGCAGCGAAGTGCAAGACTGCCAGAAAATGCTGGCGGCGCGCGGAGTCCTCATGTCCGATAAGCGGCTGCCATTGGCCTTGCTGGACTTTCGCCGTCTACCGCATTGGAAGGCAGGATCTTGGTGCATGGGGAGCAGGACACGTGAGGCCACGCCGGACGCAACTACTTTATGCTCGAAGGAACAGACGGGCAGGTTCACTACCTCTACTACACGCCGGAACTGGAAGGCGCAAGCAGCCAGGGCGGTCTGCGAACCGATTCGTTTGTGCGGCCTCGAACGTTATTCTCCGAAGGACATCCGGTGATCAACATTGGAGCCGCAGACCAGGGGGGGGCGCCCCCACTTTGGGTTTTAGCGCGCTGCTTGATAGTTAGTGCGGGAGTTGGCAGGTGGTTAGCAGGTTGCGCGGCGCAGAGGAGGAACGAACCATCGGTCCTGGTTTCAATGCTTTAGCCGATGAAAATAAGTTGAAGTAGAAACGACTGGCAGATCCGTGGCGACCCACGGAGAAGCGGGTAGAATCGGACAGGACTCAATCATGAACTTTTTAAAAGTCGGCGCTCCAGTCTTGTTCAGCCTGGCATACGCCATGGCTGCACCTAAGGTGGATAAGGTCGAGCCGCCGAATTGGTGGACCCCGCACACGCTCAATCCGATTCAGGTTTTACTCACCGGCAGCGATCTGAGCGGGGCCGCCGTCACCACGGCATCGAAGGGATTCAAGATTGAGGTGCGGAAGATCTCCGAAAACGGACACTACCTGTTCGCCTATCTCGACATCGGCAAGGACGCCAAACCGGGGACGCACCGGTTTCAGGTGAAGAGCGCTTCCGGCGCCACCGAGTTCAACTTCACGCTGGATCGGCCGCTCGACCCGAAAGGGCGCTTTCAGGGATTCAGTTCCGACGATGTGATCTATCTGATCATGCCCGACCGCTTTGCGGACGGTGACCCGGCGAACGACAATCTGCCTGAGTATGGGCGGGCGGCCGACCGGAAGTCCGCCGGCGCCTATCACGGGGGCGATCTGAAGGGCATTCGCGACCACCTGGGCTATCTGAAAGACCTTGGCGTGACGGGGGTCTGGGTGACTCCGATCACCAAGAACTCTGCCACGGGGGCCAATGCGGGCGGAGCTTACCATGGCTATTCGGCTTCGGATTTTTACGATGTGGAGCCGCGCTATGGAACCATGAAAGACTTTAAGGACCTGGTGGACGCCGCCCACGCCGCGGGGTTGAAATTCGTCCTCGACCAAGTGGCGAATCACAGCGGAAACCGAATTCCATGGGTTAAGGATTGGCCCACGGAAACCTGGGTCAGCTTTGAGAATCAGACTTCGCGGCCGCGGAACAACTTCGACATCGCCGGCCTGGCGGATCCATATTCGCGGCCCAAGCGGCGTGATCTGCCGCTGAAGGGGTGGTTCAGCCCCGCCATGCCCGATCTGAATCAGGAAGACCCGCTGGTCTCGGATTACCTGATCGAGAATGCGCTGTGGTGGATTGGCGTTTCGGGCGTGGACGCGTTTCGTCAGGATACCTTCCCATACGTGGACCGGCCGTTCTGGGAAAAATACCATACGGCAATTTACCGGCAGTATCCCGACTTCGTGGTGACCGGAGAGATTACGGCGCCGAACCCGGTGGCGCTTTCGTTCTTCGAAGGCGGAGTCACGCGTAGAGGCGTCGATACGAAGTTGCGATCGATATTGGATTTTCCTCTCGAGAGCGCCGTGCGCCATGTCTTCGGCGAAGGTCAGCCCATGACGGCGTTAGTGGACTTGCTGACGCAGGATTCGCTATATCAGCATCCCGAGATGCTGGTGGTGTTTCCTGGCAATCACGACCAGCCGCGATTTCTCACGCTTGCCAAAGGGGACATTTCGAAACTGATGATGGCGGAGGCGTTTCTGCTGACCACGCGGCGCGTGGTTCACCTGTACTACGGGGATGAGGTTGCCATGCAGGGCGGGCGCGACCCGGATAACCGGCGCGACTTTCCCGGCGGTTGGCCGGACGATCCGGTGAACGATTTCACGGCGGAAGGGCGCACGGGCGACGCGGCCAAGGTTTTCAACTGGACACGCGACCTGCTGCATTTCCGCCAGGAGCATACGGCGATCCGGCGAGGCGGCATGATTGAACTGCTCACGAACCAGGACCAATACGCATATCTCCGCACGTCGCCGGAAGAGGATGTGCTGGTGGTGCTGAACCGCGCCGGGCACGATAAACCGATCCAGATCGATGTCGACGATCTGCCGTTAAAGGATGGGCTCCGGCTGACTCCGCTGGCTGCCGGCGCGTCCGAGGCGTTAGTCTCTGGGGGTAAGATCGTCATCGAACAGCCGGGTGAAGTCCGGATTTACTCGGCGAAACACGCACACTAGGACAATTACGATTATGAGATGCCTGATTGTTTTCGTAGCCCTGACACTGCAAGCCCAGCAGCCACCGGCGTCCGCCGGCGACGACGTCCGAGGCTACAACGATACGCCGCAGATTACGGGCCAGAAATGGAGAGTGCATGACATGGACCGCCCGCGGCCGGCCAAAGTGACGCCGGGTGCTCCTCTGACCGGGGCGCCGCCTTCGGATGCTATCGTCCTGTTCGACGGCAAAGATCTCTCGCAATGGGTGACTCAAGGGAGAGGCGGATCGGCGGAGGAGCCTAAGTGGAAGGTGGACAACGGGAACATCGAAATCGTTCCGCGCACGGGTAAGCTGGTGACGAAGCAGAGTTTCGGAGATTGCCAACTTCACGTGGAATGGATGATTCCAGAGAGCGATAGCGGCAAGGGACAGGGCATAGGCAACAGCGGCATTGAGTTGATGACGCGGTATGAAATTCAAGTGCTCGAATCGAACGAGAATCTGACCTATGCGGATGGCGGCGCGGGAGCGATCTACGGCGTTTGGCCCCCGCTGGTGAACCCTGCGCGGCCGAAAGGCGAATGGAACGTTTACGACATTGCCTTTGAAGCGCCGCGCTTCGATGGGGACAAGGTGGTAAGGCCGGCTTACGCCACCGTGATCTTCAACGGAGTTCTGGTGCAGAATCACAAAGCGTTTCTGGGCACGACGGTGTGGAGGAAGAACGGCGTGTATACAGCGCATCCGGCCGAGCAGCCGCTGAGTTTGCAGGACCACTCGCAACCGGTGCGGTTTCGGAATATCTGGATGCGGAGGGTTGCGGAGTCGAATTGAGCGTAGGCCCGGCCCCGCGCTATTTTTGGCCCCGCGCTATTTTTGGCTTAGTTTAGTAATCAGGGCGGAGGCGCCATCGATGGGAACTGCGAGCGTGAGGGGCGTCTTGCCGGTGGCATCGGCTGCAGTGAGGTCTGCGCCTTTCTCCGCCAGAAACTGAATCACCACGCAAATATCGAGGGGCGTGGAGTTTTGCAGAGTGCCAGCCAGGGCGCTATGCATCGCCGTCTGCTTGTTGGCGGTAACGGCAGCGATGTCAGGAACCAGCTCATAGGCGTAGCGCACGGCCTCGATGTGTCCGCTATTGGCTGCGGCCATCAGCAGTGTGGTCCCATCCTGAGCCTTGAGTTTGGGGTCCGCTCCAGCTTTGATCAGCGCTTGCATCAGATCCACGTGATTGCCGCGCGCCGCGAGCATCAGCGGGGTCTGCTCAGCCGGCGGCCCGCCGCGTCCACCGCCTCCGCGTCCGACTTGAGGGCGGGTGGTTCTGGCGTTCACATCGGCGCCTTTGGCGATTAAAGCTTTGGCCATTTCGAGATCGCCAAGCTGCGCGGCATTGTGGAGCAGAGTGTTGCCGCTGCGATCTTTGGCAGCAACATCGGCGCCGCCTTTCGCCAGCAAAAGTTCGGCGACGCGGAGCTTGCGCGCTCCCATGGCCACCAGCAAGGCGGTCATGCCCGGGGGAGCGGCGTATTCCATGTCGGCGCCGTCAGCGAGCAGATGCGTCACCGTCTCGATGTCGCCGTTTTGCGCCGCGAAGATCAGCGGCGAGAAGCCGCCCTTCGAGACGGTGTTCGGTTTGGCGCCGGCTTTGAGCAAGATTTCGACGGCTTCCGCATGGCCCTCCGCGGCGGCCCACATCAACGCGTCCTGCCCCTTGCGCGCCTCCACCGCGTCGACTTTCGCGCCATGATCGAGCAACAGACGCAGAGCTTGGGGATTGCCCGCCCGTGCGGCGAGCATCAATGGCGTTTCTCCGTTCCAACGGGCGGCGTTAGCGTCGGCGCCGGCTTCGAGCAACTTCCCGGTGATTATGGGATTGCCGTTGGCGCAGGCCAACGTCAGTGGCGTCTCGCCGTACTGGTCGGCTGTGTTTGCTTTGGCCTTGGCGTTCAGCAGCAGGTCAACCGCCGCCGCGTCGTCCTCATAGGCGGCCCAGGCAAGAGGCGTGGAGCCGTCAGGCAGCGCCAGATTTACATCCGCATGGGCGGCGATCAACGCCTTTACGGCCTGCAGATTACCGTCACGAATGGCCTCTACCAGATTCGGTTCGCCGGCGAAGCACCACAAGGCCAACAGGAAGACGCAAGATCGCATGAGCCAACTCACCGTTACGCTCCCGCAAGCTGATTGATTTTGCCGGTGCTGTCTCCGAGCGTCTCGACGGCAATTCCGGCCCGGTCGAGCATGGTCACCAGCAGGTTTGTCATGGGCGTGTCGGGAGCGGAGCGCAGATGGCGTCCGCCTTTCATGCCAGCCGACTTGCCGCCCACTAACACCAGCGGAAGGTCGGTATGATCGTGGGCATTGCCGTCGCGGATGCCGGCGCCATACAGCAAGAGCGTATGGTCGAGCAGGGTCCCATCGCCATCTTCCGCCTCACTCATGCGCTTCACCAGATACGCAAAGGATTTCGCCCGGTGCTCTTCCACTTTTTGGGCCTTCGCGATCTTCTCGGCATCGTTCTGATGGTGTGTCACCACGTGACAACCTTCGGGAACGCCGAGCTCCGGGAATGCGCGGTTCGAGCCTTCGCGCGCAAACATGTACGTGATCACGCGGGTCATGTCGGTTTGGAAAGCGACTACCATGAGGTCGCTCATCAAGCGGGCATGGTCTTCGAATAGTTCGGGTATGCCGACGGGGCGCTCCATCACGGGAGTTTTCACCGAAGTCTGCTGTTCGGCCTTCTGAATGCGCCTTTCAATATCGCGAATCGCTTCCAGATACTCATCCAGCTTGCTCTTGTCGCGGGCGCCAAGAGCGGGCTCCAGGCGGGCGACATCGCCGCGGACATAATCGAGCATGCTGCGGTATTCGTGCATACGCTTCAACCGCACCGCGGGATCGGTACTTTCGCCATCGCCGAAGAGGCGCTCAAAAACCCTGCGCGGGCTGATCTCGATGGGGTTGGGAGTGGTGGGGCCGCGCCATGACACCGTGTTCGTGTACGCACAGCTATATCCGGAATCGCACCCGCCGGCGAAGGACGGCTCTTCGATGCCGAGTTCCAGCGACGCAAACTGCGTCTGCTTTCCCAGTTCCTGCGCGGCCAACTGGTCCGCCGAAATTCCCGCGCGTATTTCCGCGCCTTCTGTTTTTTTGGGGTGAACGCCAGTCAGCCATGCCGCCCCTGCGCGCGCGTGGTCGCCGGCGCCGTCGCCCAACCCCTCGGCCGGGCGCTGCTTCAGATTGCTGACCACGAGCAAATTGTCGCGAAATGGGGCCAATGGCCGCATGGTGGGCGTGATCTCAAACCCCGTGCCTTCGGTGGCGGGCAGCCAGCCTTTGGGAATCATGCCGTTGGGCACATAGACGAATCCGAGTCGAATAATCGGCTTGGCCGCGGAGGCCGCCCGCGCAGGAACCATGGAATCGAGCATGGGAAGGGCCAATGCCGCGCCCATGCCGCGCAGCAAGGTGCGGCGATCCAAAGTCCTGTTGGTAGTGATGTTCATGGCTGCCTGGTTCTCCTCATCTGAAATTGGGGACTCTCTACAATCGCGCCGATCAACGCGGCCAGGGTTATGTTCTGTTTGGTTACGTTCTGTTTCTCCGCGTCGCGGACGACTGCGCGTAAAGCCGGCATGTCCGTTGGCTCCAGACCGCGGCCCAAAGAGTATGTCATCAGTTTTTCCGCGAACGTGGAAAGAAACTCTTCGCGATGCTGCGTCAGCAACAACTTTTTGAGCCCCGCCGGACCGACGAATTCCGCGCCGTCCGGCAGTTTGCCGGAAGCGTCGATCTCGACTCCGTTGTCGGTGTTGCGCCAGGCGCCGATGCCGTCGTAGTTTTCCAGGGCGAATCCAATAGGGTCCATACGCGCGTGGCAGGAAGCGCAAACAGGATTCGCCCGGTGCGATTCCATCGCCTCCCGCATGGAGAGCTGGCGTCCCTTGGCGTGCAGTTCGAGCGCCGGCACATCTGGCGGAGGCGGGGGTGGAGGAGCGCCGAGAAGATTTTCCAGAATCCACTTGCCGCGCAGAACCACCGAGGTGCGGGTGGGGTACGATGTTGCCGTCAAAATACTCCCCTGGCCGAGCAGGCCGCCGCGATTGGGGTCGCTCAATTCCACGCGCCGGAAGCGGGAGCCGTAGACGCCTGGGATTCCGTAGAACTCGGCAAGCCGGTCGTTGAGGAACGTATAATTCGCGTCGAGGACCTCCGTGATCGGACGGTTCTGCCGCAGAATGTAATTGAACAGCTGTTCGGTTTCCTGGCGAAAGGCCCGGCGGAGACTTTCGTCGAATGCGGGGTACTGCTCCACGTCCGGTTTGATTTGATCGATATTTCGAAGCAACAGCCACTGCCCGCAGAAATTGCCGGTGAATGCCTTGGATTTCGGATCGTCGATCATCCGCGCAACCTGCTGTTCGAACCCTTTGGGATCTTTCAGCTTGCCGCGCTCAGCCACGGTGAGCAGTTCTTCGTCGGGCATGCTCGACCAGAGGAAGAACGAGAGCCGCGAAGCCAGCTCGAAGTCGTTCACTCGGTATACGCCGCCTGCGGCCGCGCCGGCCGGGTCGCGTTCGATGCGAAACAGGAAATCCGGGGAGATCAGCATCGCGCGCAGAGCCATTTCGATGCCCCGTTCCAATCCGCCGTCTTTCCGGCCCTCCCGATAAAACGCCATCAGCGGAGTTAAATCAGCATCGGTAAAAGGCCGGCGGAATGCGCGGCGGCCCAAGGTAGACAGGATCTTGCGCGCGCACGGACCCTCTTCGGCTGGCGAAGAGGCTTTGCAGATGAAAATCCGTTGACGGCTGGGAGAATCGCCTGACCCGGTAACGTTGTACGGCCCGGCGATGGACATTTCGTTGATTTCGCGGCCACGCTGGCCTTCCGGCACATCGTAGAGTTTCAGGCGCGCGCCGTCGACCCGTAGATCGAGATGGGTAATCGGCGCGGCTGGCCCGCCTCCTCTCCCCCCTCCACCACCGCGGCCTGCGCCAGGGAGCGTTTCTGCGAGCGCGTCGGAGCGCATGAAGGTGAGGCCGACGGGCCGGACGCCCGCCTTAACAGGAACCCGCAATTCGAATACTTGACCTACCGGTGGCGCAGTCTCGCCAAATCCGGAATTAGGCCGGGCCATTTTAATCGTAAAAACGTACTCAGCATCGACGGGAAATGTATAGCGGAACGATAATCCGCCGACGGAATCGAACGGAAGATCTTCACTGAGCCGGTCATTCCGGCCTGCTCGCTGACCTTTCGCGCCGGTCCGTACTTCGCCCAAAGCGTCGAAGACGTCGATTACCGGCTTGACGTCTGTATCGCCGATTGCCAGGCGTGCTACCTGTCGAGCTACCGATAAGTAACGCTCAACCAGCACCGGCGACATGGAGAGCACATCGCCGATATTGTCAAAACCGTAGCCGGAATCGTCGGGCGGGAGATTCTCGCCCGGCTTGATATCGAGCGACAACAGATCCCGGATGACGTTGCTATATTCCGCCCGATTGAGGCGATGAATGGTGGGTCGGCCTGGGTCGGGATGGATTGCGGCCGCACGGTCGAGTTCGGTTTCCAGATAGTCGACCAGCGCCTGCCTCGATTCCGCGGACGGTTTCGGTAAACCGGCCGGGGGCATCTGGTTCGTCCGCAGCTTGCGCAGGGCTTTTTCCCATAAACCGGCATTTGCCGCCACCTGGGCCAGGTCGGCCGTCTGGAACGAAACATTGGCCGTTTTGAGCTTGTCGTTATGGCATCCGTCGCAATACTGGCGGAGGACGGCGGTGTGCGCGGTCGCCGGCGCGGTCTGCTGCCAGCTTCTAGCGAGCGGAGGAGTTGCCAGAAGCATTGTGAGCGAAGCAATCCACCTCATGCTCGAACCGGGCATTTTCCTCGCACCCTCCCTGCTATTTATATCGTTCCCGCGATATCATCTGAATCCCTGCCCGCTCGTTTGTTTCTCAAATCTTGTTCACCACGTAATTAGCTGTATTTAAAGGTATTACTAGCACATGCCAACCATGATTATCGCCTTGGAGTGGTGGCCATGGAGCCAATAATGCGGCCGAACCACCGTGGCATACCGCTGTTTCGCTTATAATGCTTCCGGTGGCCCGTCTTCGCCTTTCATTGCCCGCGCTGGCCCTTGCCTTTAGCTCGGCCGCCTGGCCGCAAGCAAAACCGGCAACCAGCGTCTGCGCTTCCTGTCACGCTGCTATTTACGCAAGCTACCGCACGACTCCCATGGCGTCGAGCGCACGAAAGCTCGATGCGGCCGAAGTGCCGGAGACGTTCCAGCGCGCCACATTCGAACACGCCGCATCGGGGTTCGAATATCGGGTCTCGGTTACGAAATCCGGATACCTTGTGCGGTTTGAGAACGCGGCAACCGGCGTAAGGGGTGAAAAGAACCTCGCGTACGCAATCGGTTCCGGAGTCAGAGCGCGCAGTTACCTGCTGGAGCAGGATGGCTTCCTCTATGAGGCGCCGGTGGCCTTTTACAGCGCGGGGCACGCCTGGGGCCTGGAGCCCGGCTACGACCGTTATGACTACCCATATCTCTCGCGTCCCATAGTGCCGGGGTGTTTGTCCTGCCATGCCAGCTTTATCCGGACCGTGCCGCTTACCTTGAACCGGTACGACTCGCCCGCCTTTCTGGAAGGGGGCGTCACTTGTGATCGGTGTCACGGAAACGGGGAAAAACACGTCGCCAAGATGAAGTCGGGGAATCTGACGGGCGGCTCTGAAATCCTGAATCCGGCGAGGCTCGATCCGGTCCGCCGCGATTCGATCTGTGCGCAGTGCCATTTGACGGGCGAAGCGACCGTGATGCGCGCGGGAAAGAACTGGAGCAGTTTCCAAGCCGGCGATCGCTTGAGCGATTTCCAGACGGTCTTCATACGCTCCGGCCAACGGGCCGGGCTCAGGGTGACCGGCCATGTGGAAGACCTGGCGTTCAGTGCATGCAAGCGGGCCTCCGGCGATAAGCTTTGGTGCGGTTCCTGCCATGATCCGCACACCCTTCCAGCGGCAGGACAAGCCAGCGTGTTCTTCCGCGCCAGGTGCCTGTCATGCCATTCCACGCAAGCTTGTTCCGAGACCCAGGCGGCGCGCATGAAATCGCGGGACGACTGCATTGGCTGCCATATGCCGAGGAGCCCGGCGACCGACGCACAGCATACGGTATTCACAGATCATTCGATCCCGCGCCGGCCTCGGAGAGATGTCCGGCCCCCCGCGGCCGATGCGGAACTGGTCGTGTTCGGCGGAGTCGAGGCCTCACCTCGCGATCTGGCGCTCGCCTATGCAATCAAGGCCATCGGACAACAAGCTGGCGCCGACCGAACGCGTGCGCTCGGCCTGTTGGAGAGAGCCGAGCGCGCGGCGCCGGATGACGTCGAATTAGTGTTGTATCTGGCGGAGAGATACCGGAACGACGGCAAGAACGGCCTGGCTCGTCCCCTATATGAGCACGCCATCCAACTCGACCCCGGTCAGGTAACCGCCTCGGTGGGTCTCGGCGGAGTCATGATGGAGCAAGGAAATTATGCGGCGGCGATCCGGCTCTGGACCGACGCCCTTGCCAAGAACTCAGGTCTGGAGCTGGTACGCCTGAATCTGGCCGTGGCCCTATTGAGAACGGGGGACAAGGCCGCGGCGGTTTCGATGCTGGAAAAAGCCGTGAGTCTCAATCCCGCCTTCGCCCCGGCGCGTCAACTGCTGGCACAGATCACTCAAAGCCCATAGCCGGCGGCGATTTACCGGTTCTTCCAATCCACTCCGTACACGTCGGCCATGAAGAAGTGGAACGAGACGATCGGCAGGTCATCCGCGGTAACTCCCCAGTAGCGAACGGTCGTGCCCGGCTGCAGATTCTGAAAGTCGGCTACTCGTTCAATGTGCGCAGCCGGGACGGGCGTACGGCAGATGGGCCGGGCTTCATCCGTCAAGGATTGGAAGTAAATGTAGGCGCCATCCTTGGACCACACGGGATTGTTGAATCTGCCGCTGGCGATCTCACTCCACTTCTTCGATGCCGTATCGTAGAGCATCAGTTTCCTCTGATCGAGCGGCAGCGCGATCACATAGCGGCCATCCGGCGACCACCTGGGGCTGAACAATCCTTCCGACCCTGGAAGCGTGGAAGAAGTCTTGGTTCTGAGATCGACAATCTGAATTGCCTTGGGCGTGGAGTCTTCAGCCATATACTCGGGAGTCCGGCCATAGATAATTGCTTTTCCATCCGGCGACCAATCCGGGTCCGCCTCGCTCCGCGCGTCCTCCAGAACCTCTTGCGGCACGCCGCCGTTCGATGGAATCGTGTAGATCTTCCAGGTCTTGCCGGGCTCCTTGCCCATGAATGCGATTTTGCCGCCGTCCGGAGACCACCGCATCATGAACACTTCCATCGGGCGCGAAGTCAGTTGCAGACGCTGGGAGCCATCGAGTCTGCTTTGCCAGAGCGCGCCATCGTTGGTGCTGATCCAGGCTACGTGCGCTCCGTCCTTCGAAAACTCGGCTCGGTCGGCCATCCCGATTTCCGGTAAGTAAGGTACGAACTGCCGGCTCGCCGTATCGAGGCGGTGGAGCTGGCTGCGCATATGCGCGCCGATCAGGAATATCTTATTATCCTGCCGGCTCGGTATGGGGCTGAGATAGCTTAGTGGACCGGATGTGAGTTGAAATGGCTGAGGAGTCCGCAGAGACAGAGGCCTCTTTTCGGGCAAGATCCAGAGGTTGCTTCCCTCCGGTCCATTCGATTGGAAGATGTAGTATTTTCCGTCGCGCGTCCAGGTTCCGCAGCATTCCGAGTGCGGGTCGCTCCACGCGGGAAGCAGCTGCTGCACCTTATTGCCGTTGATCGTCAGCTCCCACAACGAAGTGGTATGCGTCGCCGGTTCGATCACCGTGAACCGCACCCGCTGTCCGTCGGGCGAAGAGCGCATCCAGAACGGTATCCCAGGCAAGGAGGCGAGCACGCGCGGCTGCTGCCCGTCGTTCAGGGTGCTGAGTATCGTGTGGCCGGATGCGAACAGAATCGTTTTCCCGTCGGGCAGCCAGGTTGCGGCGTGGCCCGGCCCGCTGACCAGCTTTCGAGCCGCCCCGCCCGAGGTGGGAACAATCCACAAGGTCCGCTCGGTTGGGGAGAGATCCTGGTCGACAACTAATAACTTCGAACCGTCAGGCGAGATGTCGGCAAGCGCGGGCGCCGGTATCTCGGTCGGCGCCACGAGCGTATGCACTTCGCCTCCCGAGATAGCGGAATAGGCCAGAATCACTTTGCCGTTTTCAATCTTTGAAAAATAGAGGCGCGCGCCGTCGGTAAGCAGCGTCGAGAACTTTTCGACGCCGATGTCGCCGGGGAAAATAGCGTCCGACGAAGTGATTTGCGAAAATGGCAGAATGTTCGGGCCGTGGGACTCGCCAGGCCGCAACAGAACGGCGGCAGCGGCGGCCAGAACCGCCAGCGCGCCCAGGATCACTCTCCCGCTAAGGCCGCTACCCGGCGTCCCGGCGCCCGTCTGAGGGGCCGCAATCGCGCTGGCGTTGTCCGCCGGTCCGAAAGGGAATTCCGGCAGGGTGCGCGGAACTTCAATCGCGTTCCTGCTTTCGACAATGCGAAAGGGCGTCCCCGCGCTGGAATCCTTCACCACTTCAACCGGGAAGATGAAGCGATAGCCTCTTTTTGAGAGCGTTTCGATGTAGTGCGGATGCTCGGCTGAGTCGCCGAGCGCCTCCCGAACTTTGTTTACGGCGGTGCCGAGACTGTGATCGAAATTAACCACCGTCTCGGAACCCCAAATCTGTTGCCGCAGTTCGTCCCGGCTGACAACCTCTCCGGGTTGGCTAAGAAGGATAGCGAGAAGCTTAAACGGTTGGGTCTGAAGCTTGATCCGGATTCCCGATTTGCGCAGATCGCCTGAGGATAAATCTACCTCGAAAACGCCAAATTTGAGTTTGCCGCGATGAATAGGCGCGTGCTCGATCATGGAGAACTGGGATGAGTATATCATAAAGCAATATTCGGACTCGTTAACGGAAGGTGCGTCCAGACCCCGAAATCCTCACCATAAAGCGCCCCCGAAACTCGCATCGGGTTTACGTCTGAATCGCTTTCCCGGCCTGAATACGGTTACCCGAAACCGTGCAAATCGCCTAACTCTCCAGGTGTACAAATTTGTTATCTCCTTTAAAAACTCATATTTAAACAATGAACAAGATTTGAACAACAAACGACCGTCCGTGGATTGAAAAGGTCTGCGGAACGAGTATTCTTGACGCTACCAGCCCTCGCGAATTGTCTCGCTCGTGGCTTTCCCGTTTTCCAATCTGGGTGAGGAGTGCAAAGTGAAGCATATAAAGAACTTCGTTCGTTCTGCAGTGATGTTGCTGCTCGGCGCCGCATTGGCGGTAGCCCAAAGTGATCGCGGGACCATTACCGGCACGGTAACGGACCCCGCAAACGCGGTTGTTCCAGGCGCCAAACTGGTCCTCCGAAACGTAGATACAGGCGCGGTGATGGAAGCGCAAACGACGCCTACCGGCAACTTTACTCTCAGTTCGCTTCCCGTAGGGACATACGATCTCACGGTTCAAGCGGTCGGATTCAAAACAGAACTACAGCCGAAACTCGCGGTCGATATCGACAAGACACTCAGCCTGAACATCAAACTACAGGTGGGCGCGGCGACCGAATCGATAACAGTATCGTCGGCGGCTGAGATGCTCAAAACGGACAATGCCGAACAATCCATGACCGTCACCGGCGAAAAGCTGAACGAGTTGCCGATCAATTTCGGCGGCACCGGCAGCGCCGGCGGCGGCATCCGAAACTGGCTCACCTTCACCTACCTTGCGCCCGGAGTGGCGGGAACCAGCGCCAACTCCGAGGTGAACGGTTTGCCCGGGAGTAATTTCAAAGTCTATCTGGAAGGCCAGGATTCCACCAGCCCGGTAGCCGTCGCCTGGACCAGCACCGTGCAATCCGCGTCGGTGGAAGCCGTTACCGAGTTTGCCGTGCAGTCCTCCAATTTCTCGGCCGAATACGGTCAGGTGCTGGGGGGCTTGTACAACTTCACCACCAAATCGGGCACCAACCAATATCACGGGTCGGTCTACGAAGAATTGACCAACGAAGATCTCAACGCCGCCCAACCCTGGGACCACGTCTTGAATAAGGACAGGCAAAGCGATTACGGCTTCTCGGTCGGCGGCCCGGTGCGAATCCCGAAAGTCTATAATGGCAAAAATCGCACCTTCTTCTTCTTCAACCTGGAAGGATATACCACGAGCGCAACCAGCATTTTGACGGAATCGGTCCCCACCGCGGCTTATCGCCAAGGGGATTTTGGCTGCGCCCTCTACGCTACATCGACCAATTGCACTGGAGCGACCGTGAGCCTTAAGGATCCGACGAGCGGATACTCCTATCTCGAGAATCAGATTTTCGATCCTGCCAGCACCTACACCGACTCAACCGGGCGCTTGGTTCGCACCCCGTTCCCCAACAATGTAATTCCCATGAACCGCATGGACCCGGTGGCTCTGAAGATTCAGGCATTCATCCCGGCGCCGGTAAACAGTCAGACCACCCAGAACTTCGATCCGACCCTTCTCACGCCAACCAAACAGCAGATTCTGAGCCTCAAGCTGGACCAGAACCTTGGAGCAAATACGAAGGTGAGCGGCTTCTGGAACAAAATGTCCACCAATTCGCCGGCCTATCCGGACGGATTGCCATTCCCCATCACCGGAACCAGAAAGACGGTGGACGGCACTGTGGGAGGCAATCAGTTCCGTTTGAATCTGGATCACACCTTCTCGCCCACTCTCCTGGCGCATTTAGGCGTAGGCTGGTGGCGCTTCCTCAATCCGGATAGCTCACCGCCGAATATCTTGAATTACGATGTAATGGCGAATCTGGGATTGGTGGGCAGCGCTACGGGCCTTGGTTTCCCACAGATCAGCGGCCTGTCGTATAACAACGAAGGCGGCATGGCGCAGACGATGGGGCTCCAGAATTCGGTGTTCCAGCAGACCGATATCGCATCCGGCACAGGAAGTCTGACATGGCTTCACGGGAAGCACACCTTCAAGACGGGTTTTGAGCTGAAGGATAGCGTTTACAGCGATCAAAGCAATAACGGAACCACTGGAAACTACAGCTTCAGCGGGGCCGAGACGGCCATTCCATTTTTGAACAGCGCCTCCGTGGGCGGGGGATCGATCGGAAGCGGATACGCGAGTTTCCTGTTGGGGCAGGTGCAAAACTACCAGGTATCGCCGCCGGTGGCCGCGCAGCAGCGGTCGGTGGAGACGGGGTTATATGTAATGGACAGCTTCAAGGCCACATCGAGACTGACTTTCGAATTTGGGCTGCGTTACGATCGTACGCCGATCGGCCATGAAGAGTGGAACAGACAGTCGGAGATCAGCTTCAACGTGCCGGACCCGAATGCGAACAACCTGCCGGGAGGCACAGTATTCGCGGGCTACGGCCCGGGCCGGTGCAATTGCGAATTTGTGAATACGTATAATTTCGGGTTCGGGCCGCGGCTCGCCGTGGCATATCAGCTCAACAGTAAAACCGTTCTTCGCGCCGGATGGGGAGTCAGTTACGCCGCTCCCGACCAATGGAATTACTTGAGCAATAACTATCTGACGAACGGATTAGGATACACCACCCTTAGCCCCGGGAATAATCCGCAGTTCGGCGATGCGTATTCTCAACTACAGAATGGGGTCGTTTATGCCCCTTCGGCTCTGCATGTGGTGAACCTTAACGCGGGCATCAATAGCCCTGCAGGCGCCCTGGGCGCTCCTAGCGCCAGCGCCATCACATACGACCCAAGCGGCGGGCGTCCCACTCGCGTCAACCAGTGGAACGTCGCACTGCAGCATATGTTGTCGAAGAGCATGTCTCTCGAAGCGGCTTATGTCGGCAACCGGGGCGCCTGGGAACAAATCGGCGGCCTGGAGAATCCGAACTCCATTTCAGAAGCAAGACTGGCAGCCGACGGAATCAATCTTACCAGCGCGGCTACCAGAACCTTAATGACTTCGCAGATTTGCTCGGCGGCAGCCGTGGCGGCCGGATTTAAACTCCCGTATCCGACTTTCCCGTGCACCGCCAGCGTGGCGCAAAGTTTGCGGCCATTTCCGGAGTACTCGGTATCGTTGGCGCCTCAATTCGTCGATCAGGGAGATAGCTTCTATGACTCACTCCAGGTGAAGTTCATCAAGCGCCTGTCGCACGGGCTCGATCTCAGCGCTAACTACACGTTTTCCAAGACGGAGAACATCGGCGGCTATATCAATGCCGATCCCACCAACCGCACCATCCAGAAGGGGCTCGATTCGAACGACTTTCCGCAGATCCTGGTCATAGCCTATACCTACCGGACGCCCAAGCTGACGGAAAATAAAATCGTCCGCGCCGCAACTGGCAACTGGACTTGGGGGGCTACGTTGCGGTACGCGAGCGGAAGCCTGATCTCAGCGCCTCAGTCGGTGAACAGCAAATGGAGCACCTACACCTTCGCATCCGGCACACCCCAGGAAAGGGTGCCCGGCGTGCCTCTTTACCTGACGAACATCGATTGCCGCTGCATCAATCCGAACAACATCCACCAGCAGGTCCTCAACCCCGCGGCATGGCAGGATGTGGCGCCCGGAACCATCAGCCAAGGCTCCGGTTACTACAACGATTATCGCGGACCCCATCAGGTCAACGAAAACATGAACTTCGGACGCACGTTCCGGATTCGCGAAAAGATGACGCTGAACTTGCGCGCCGAATTCTTCAATATATTCAACCGCGTGGCTCTGGGCAATCCGACCTCGAGCACTCCAACGGCGACCACCACTATCAATAACGCGACTGGCGCTATCAGTGGATTCGGCTACTATAACCTTGGCAGCGCGAGCAACGCAGGCACTCCGCGCGTCGGGCTGATTGTGGCCCGCTTCCAGTTCTAACACCGAAAGCAGTACGGCAAGAGGTCCGGCGCTATGCTGGACCTCTTGCCTCAAATCCTTCCATTCCAATCGGACCTATTATGTCTCCCCTTCCCGCAGAACTTTTCGAGCTTAGCGGCGCCTGTGAAACAACCGGCGCTCGCAGGCGAAACCGCCTGCGCCACCGGGCGGTTCTTTCGCAGCTCTTGATGGTCGCCGCTTTGATCGTCCTTTGCACGCCAGCCGCAGTCCTGGCGCAAGACCCGCAAATCCACCTTCTTCACGGCTCCGATGTGGTGGATGTCCAGGCTGTCGCCCCCAATATCGTTCGCGTCCATTTACAGCCAAACGGCAAAACCACGCCCCGCACGCTGGTGATGGATCCGTCGTTCCAACCGGTCGGCGTGGACGCGGTGCATCTCGAAAAGAACGGCGCCATCCAGACGCTTAGTTCGGCGGAAATGAAAGTGATCGTGAACGACGCCGGCCCATTCTCGGTGGAAGTACAAGATGCAGGCGGAAAGACTCTTCTCACGCTGAAGAACGAATCCGGCGGCCAGCGCGCAAGAAGCGGCGGCCCGGTCATGATCCACGACGAGAACGAAAATCTCTACGGCATCCACGGTCTGGACATCGCCGATATCGGCGTGGGGATTCTCCGCAATACCGGCGGCGCCGTGGCTGCCGGCGTTCAAGGCAACGCGGGCGGCCCCTTTTTCCTGACCAAGCGGTACGCGGTGCTGGTGGATTCCGACGGAGGTTCTTTCCAGACGCGCGATGAATCCATTCGCTTTGAACGCGGCTCCCGGCCGGACGCCGAGTACTTTGTGATCGTGGGACCGCCGCTGAAGAGCATGGCGGGCCTTGCGCTGCTCACTGGCAAGCCGCCGATGCCGCCCAAGTGGACTCTCGGTTTTCTGAACTCGCAATGGGGATCTACCGAAAAAGAGTGGCGTCAGCTGACGCAAACCTACGAGGAGAAGGGAATCCCCGTCAGCGGCTTCATCTTCGACTTCGATTGGAAAGCTTGGGGCGAGGATGACTATGGAGAGTGGCGATGGAACAGCACTTCGGGAGACGGAAGCTCAAGCCCGAATAAGTTTCCCGAGGGCGCCTCCGGTAAGTTCGCCGCCGATATGCTGCAGCACGGCATTCATTTGGCCGGCATTCTCAAGCCGCGAATTCTAGTCAATCGGGTAGACGGGCAACCGACGAAGGCCGCCGCCTATGCGACCGAGCACAATCTCTGGTACCCGAACGAGGTCCGCGGGAATGACTATTTCACTCACCGCGCCGCGGCGAACATAGACTTCGGTAATCCCGAGGCCAGAAAATGGTATTGGGATCACCTGGAACCCGCATTCCGCGCAGGCATGGCTGGGTGGTGGAACGATGAAGCCGACCAGGACGGCAAGAACCTGTTCAATAACTTTCAATTCATGAACATGGGCCGCGCGCTTTATGAAGGCCAGCGCTCCATCTCTACCGAGCGAGCCTGGTCCATCAATCGTAACTACTATATAGGCGCCGCCAGATACAGCTATGCGGAATGGTCGGGCGACATTAGCACCGGGTTCCAAAGCATGGCATACCAGCGGAGGCGCATGATCTCCACCCTCGATCTGGGCGAGTCGGAGTGGAGCATGGATACGGGCGGTTTCAGCGGCCACCCGTCCCCGGAAAACTACGCGCGCTGGATGGAGTTTGCGGCGTTTGTGCCTGTCTTTCGCGTGCACGGCGGCAACAACGAGAAGCGCCAGCCCTGGGCGTATGGACTGGCAGCCGAGGCCGCCGCGAAGCGGGCCATGCGGTTGCGCTTCGACCTGATGCCCTATATCTACTCCAATGCGCGCGCAGCCAACGAGACCGGAATCGGCGTGGTACGGCCCTTGTTCTGGGTGTTTCCAGAGGACGAAAAGTGTTCCGAAGAGACCAACGCGTGGATGTTCGGCGATGCGCTGCTGGTATCGCCGATTGTGGAGCACGGCCTGCCCGCGCATATCTTCTACCTGCCGCAGGGCAACTGGTTTGAGTATTCGAGCGGCAAGCCGGTTCAGGGCGGACGTGAGATCGCCGTCACCCCGGATGCGGCGACGTGGCAAGACATCCCCATCTACGTACGCGCAGGTTCGATCGTGGCTACACAGCCGGCCGCGGTTGGCAATGAGTCGACGCCAGCTACGCCTCTGGTGCTGGACGTTTTCCCATCGCCGCTTCGAGTTGCCAGATTCCTGGCATACGACGACGACGGCCACTCGTACGATTACGAAAAAGGGGGCTATTTCAGGCAGGAGATTGCCGCGACAGCTTCGGCGAGCTCGATCGCAATCGCGCTCAATGCAGCCACGGGCGCGTATCAACCACGGTTTCGCAGTTATCTGTTGCGAGTGCATCAGGCGAGCAGCAGCGTCACCAGCGATAGCGCGAGTTTGAAGAAATTCACCTCCGAAGATGCCTTCCGCGCTTCCACCGATGCGGGTTGGGTTTCTGCTGCCGACCGGTTTGGCGCCGTGACCCAGGTCAGGGTCCCTATCGATGTAAAACAGCACACGGTGAAGTTAGCTCTGCATTAACAGCGGAGACCGTCCGTTCGGCCGTTACTCGCTATCAGCGTCGGCAATAAATTCCGCGTACGGGCGTCGCCCGCACAGTAAGGGCGCCGCCGCGATCTTCTGCGCGTCATCCAATCTTTTGAAAACATCCGCCACGCGGCGTCGATTGGGCGGATTGTCGCGCACGCCCACCTCAAACAGGCTGCGCTGAATGCGGTGAACCGCATTGATGATCCGCGCCCCCTCTCCACCGCCTTCCTCAACGCATCGCCGAAGAATCCCGGGACAGCCGCTGGGAGACTTCCGCCTGACCTTCGACCGCGCTGGAGGAATGGGCGACGCATTTGAGGTTGCATGCGGCTTACCGGCAGCGCGAGTCCCAATGTTTCCTCAAGAGTGACGGGAAACTACGCTGCACAACCTGCCACGATCCCCACAACATCCCGCGCGGAGAAGCGACCGCCGCACGCTACAACGGCATTTGCAGCGCCTGCCATACGGCGGTGTTCAATCGGGCGGTCGCGTCGGGAGCGCACACGGCTGGCGCGAACTGCGTGAGTTGCCATATGCCGAAGCGGAGGACCGATGACGCGGTGCATATGGTCATGACGAACCACTTGATCCGGCGCAGGCAATTGGGGGGCAATCCGCTGATGGATAAGGCGGAGGCGCGCGAATCGTCGGCGGCTGCGTATCGTGGCGAAGTGGTTCCGTATTATTCGGTGAAACTCTCGGCGACGACGGCGGAGGCTTCGCTTTACGCGGCGGTCGCGCAGGTTCGGGAACGGAGCAATCTGAAGGAGGGTTGCCGCGACTCGAGAGCTTGATTGAGCGTTCGCTGCCAGGCGCGCTCGATCTGGCTCAGGATGAATGCTTCGATGTTACTCATATGAAATCGGCCACGAGCGGTCTTACCCTGCCCCAACTTCATCGCCGGAAGGCGGGGCTCCTTGCCGTTGGAATCCTCCCGGACCCAAGATTCTCTCACATGCAACAACCGAGCCACCTGTTTGGCGTCCAGCAGTGTTGCCGCATCCGACACAAGATCTGTATGATTGGCGTTCAAGCCGGTTTCGTCGAAGCCTGGAGCCTTCACCGGCAGCGTGAGGTCCTGATAGTCTCTGAGCATGGTTCATTCTCTTGCTTCTGGGATATTTCCGTTTCCGTTCGTGGCGATTCGAGATCGAATCTGAAAACGCCGATCCAGCGATTCGAGGCGTCCCCACCTCCATGCGTCTCTAACGCAGCATCCACTCGTCCAACTCGCGGCGCGAAATCGCGCCACCGACCCGTCCCGGAAAAAGGCCGGCCAGGGGACCGCGGTAGAGCATATCCCTGGGCCTAAATTTCGTTTCGACCTGCACTCTCCGATTCTCATCTCGAAGACTACATTTCAGGTATTTCCTGTATCGGGGCGATTCGCATCGCTTTGCCGCGCGGTTGAAAAGAATCGGTCAACCAATGCAGCAGTCGTATTCGCTAGCAGGGGCAGCTTGGGGTCATTCGAACTCTGCAAGCGATATGCCGTGCCCGTACAAAAAAACGAGACTAATACCGTCTGTAGGCGTAATAAGCAAGCAGAAAGACCAGCGAACCAATAACCGCAGCGTAGAGACTGAAGAGGTGGAGGCCGTTTACAGAGGCTGGCCCGAATGTATAGCACAACCAGCCTCCCGCCATGGCGCCGACAACCCCTAGCACAATGTCGGGTAGAATGCCCTCCCCTTTCTTCTTTCCGAGCCGGCCGCCTATAAACCCCGCTGCCAGACCGAGAACTATCCAAATCACAAATGACATGGTCTCCTCTTTCCGTCTCGTTGATGCGCGTGTGGCGCCGCGAGTTGAGAATGCGCCGAGCTCCATTGTTGCGGTGAGACCGGCGTAAGCCGATCAATTGCTGAGCACGTAAGGTTCGCTTGTTTCCGCCGGATCCGAGGGAGACGCATCCGCGGAGTTGGTAAGTTCCGCACCTTTGCAAATCCGCTCCAGGCGTTCACGATCACACTGCAAGCCAGATGGCGAACCCATCGCCATCATTCGGGCTCGATCTGGTTGGCGAGGCGCCTTCGCGCGTGTTCTTCAATCGGATACGCCCATGCTTCCATAGCTGTTGCATTGCAGCACTTCCGGTTGGAACCTTGTAGCGCGTAGCGCCCCTCATCGGACTACGTTCAATCCATGCCGTCCTGAGAACCAGTTCACCACAATCCCGGCGTCGGCCGACGCAACTACTCCGCTTTTCGCCGAAATATCCCTCAATCCCACTAGCCGGGTAACGGCGCCCGAGGGCGCGCTCGCAGGCGCCTCGGGCAGTGAAGAGCAGAGTCAGTGTCTCCCGCGGTGAGACTGCACCATCTCCCGGGTGGCTAACGCCACGAAGACTATCACAAATGCCGGCGACCCGGCATAGTCGCAGAGAACCGTCAGGATGTACAGCAACCCAGCCACCAATAAGAGCAAATTCCAAGTCAATCTTCCCTGCATGAGAATCTCCTGGCAGACTGTGGACGTCGATCAGGCTACGCTCCGGACGGTTGGGCGGCCAACCGCAGCGCCTTTCGGCAGGGGCAAAGAGACGTCAATCGCCGTACCTTTGCCGGGCTCTGAATTGACGGCCAGATTGCCTCCCAGGCTTTCGACGCGCTCCTGCATTCCGATCAGCCCCAAACCCGTCTTCCGGGTGTTCAGGAACCCCCTTCCGTCGTCCCGGATGGTAACCCGGAGTTCCCCTTCCCTGGCCGCCAGCGTTATCTCCACGGAACTGGCGTTCGCATGCCTGCATACATTGTTCAATGCCTCCTGGATTATCCGAAAGACACAAATCTTGTGCTCCTCGGGAAGTTCGTTCGGAAATTCGTCCGCCACAATCTTGATCCTGACCCCCGTGGACCTCGATACTTGGTTCGCCTGCCACTCTAGCGCCGTTGCCAAGCCGAGGTCGTCCAACATGGAGGGACGCAAGAGCAGCGCCATGTTGCGCACCATCGCTACGGAACTCTCCACCAATCCACGGATTTTGTTCACCCTCGTCCGCAACGGATCGGGGCAGGCAGCCAGCGCCATGCTCAAGCCGTGCAGCTCAAACTGCACCGCCGACATGGATTGGCCTACGGCATCGTGCAGATCTCGCGAGATGTTCTTGCGTTCGTTCTCCTGAGTCTCCACCAACCTTGCCGAAAGACTCCTCAACTCCTGCCGGGCGCCGGTAACGTTTTTGAGATGCGCCAGCGTCTGCCCCTCCAGCCGAAGGATATGGAGCGCGGTAGCGAAAGCCAGCGCAAGGCCGCACAGGAACATGGCTGCAACGGCGATCATCAACTGATTGCGAAGACCGGAAAACATCCGGAGAAGCAGATGGTCCCTTTCCACAAGCTGCTGTTGGTTTACCGAAGCAATAGTGTCCGCGATGCTCAGCGTACCGGTCCGGCGCGGCAACACGTCGTCGTGGAGGAACCGATAGCCTTTTTGGCTGCGCTGCTGCGCATTCCAGGTGAGGACAGGGTCGAGTGTCCGCCAGTACTCCGCGGTCTCACGCCGCAGAGCGTCATACATCGCCTGATCTGCCGCGTTGGGTTCGGAGGTCGTGAGCGAAATCATCGATTGGATCTGACGGCGTGCATCGACCAACGCCAGGCGGCTTTGTTCCGCTGCAGCGG
>PLDF01000286.1 GCA_003135055.1 Bryobacterales bacterium
AATCTCTCCGGGCGCACCATTCCTCACTCGCCTGTTGGCCCTGTCCATTTCCCCCGTTATCCTCGCGCGATGGCGGAAGAAGCCACAGTCCAGCCTGTTCGCGGCCGCGCCCGGCTGCGTAGCTCAACC
Organism: Bryobacterales bacterium; assembly: GCA_003135055.1. Lineage (GTDB taxonomy): Bacteria > Acidobacteriota > Terriglobia > Bryobacterales > Bryobacteraceae > PALSA-243. Next base: position 130 of record PLDF01000286.1, read on the forward strand.
ACGATCCTTCTCGTCGGCAATATTGAGCCCACCATAGCCTGGTACAAGGGATTCATCAAAATACTGTGCGTGCCGAAAAGTGTCCTGGCGCCCGGCAAGGTATTTTGTAAGAACGCGTCGGATCAAAGCAGCTACTGAGCTACACTAATTCGCATGAGTATCAATGAACTTCTTTCCTCAGTAGATTCCGAACTAACTCTCCTCAAACAGGTCCGCTCCCTCCTCACGGGTGACGGGCACAGCGCCTCGAAGGCGCCGCGAAAGAAACGCTTCATGAGCGCCGCCGCTCGCAAGCGCATCGGAGACGCCCAGCGGAAACGTTGGGCCGCTCAGAGAAAAGCTGCGAAGGCCGCCTGACCGGATTCCAGGGTAAGCTCGCCGTGGGGCGTCGTACCCCGCTCCCTGCTTGCCCTATACTGTCTCCCGGACTGGCCCATCATGATTTCTATCGGCAGACGTAGCCTTCTCTCCGGTACTTGCGCTCTGCTCCTCCTCCTCGCCGCCCACGCGTGGGCGAAAGACCCGCCGCCGAGGGTCATCGTCTGGCCTGAGTCCGGCACGCCCGGCTTCGCCCTCACCTTCGGCAAGCTCAAGCCCCTCGCATCCGTCAACGGCCAGCACGCTTACACCATCGATACCCAGGTCGAAAACCTCTGGACCAAACGCATCTCCGACGCGGCTTTCGACCTCTATCTCTTCGACAAAAACAATGTCCGCATCGGTCAGGGATGGCTTTCCGTCAGCAACGCTGCGCCGGGCGACATCATCAAGTTTCAGACGAACATCACCGCGTCGGGCCAGCCCGTCTCCATGAAAGTCGTTCCCCGTTCCGTCCCCAGCGAGTTACAAACGAAGCTTCCCCCCAAAAAGATTTCGCTCACCGTCAACTCGGTGCCTCAGGGGGCTCACTTCACCCTGGACGGAAGCGAGGGCGGGACCACGCCGAAAGCGATCGAGGTTGGGGTAGGCTCGCATCTGCTTGAGTTCGATAAGGAAGGGTTCAATCACGGCAAGTATCCCTTCGCCATCGGTCCCGACGATGTCTCCGGCGGCAGCGTGAGCTATGAAATGGGAACCTCGGCACACGACACCATCGAGCTGCGTGACGGCAGCATCCTCTCCGGCGATCTGCTCTCGATTTCAGCCACCGAAGTCGTCGTGAAGATCGGCGGCAACCCGCAAACCCTCGACCGTAATCAGGTCAAGCGCATCACTCTGGTCCAGCGTGAGGGAGACAACCAATAAACCCATGACCCATCTCGGTGTCCGTTGCCTTTCCATCCTGGCTCTCTGCGCGGTTTCCCTCAGTTTCTTCGCCGCACGCGCGCAGACCCCTTCCTCGCCTCTCGGCATCTTTGATGGCCAGTCCGATGTCGGCGCTGTCACCCCGCCCGGCGCCGCTGTCTACGATCCCGCCACCGGCGCTTACACCCTCACCTCCGCCGGCGCCAACCTCTGGGGCACAACCGACGCTTTCCATTTCCTCTGGAAGAAAGCCTCCGGCGACGTCTCTCTTACCGCCGACATCGATTTCCCCGAAACCACCGGCGAGCACAGCCCCCATCGCAAGGCCATCCTCATCGTGCGTCAAACCCTCGACGCTGACTCTGCCTACGCTGACGCCGCCTCGCACGGCTCAGGCGAAGCCGCGCTCCAGGATCGGCGCGTTGCCGGTGGAATCACTGAGGGCATCGAGCTGGACAGCGCCGCTCCCCGGCGCCTCCGCCTCGAAAAGCGCGGCGACACCTTCACCCTGTATCTCGCCTCCGCCCCCAACGCTCCGCTCCATCAGGTAGGCGCCAGCACGCAGCTTCATCTTGAGGAGCCGTTCTACGTCGGCATCGGTCTCTGCTCTCATGACGTCAACAGAGTTGAGAAAGCCGTCTTCTCCCGCGTCACTCTCGAAAAGCCCGCGCCTTTGCCCGCCACCGTCGCCCTCTACAGCACCCTTCAGACCATCGGCGACGATCAGGACTTTCACCGCGTAGCCATCGTCTCCTCAACCCAGGGTCACATGGAAGCGCCGAACTGGACCCACGACGGCAAGACCCTCATCTTCGATGAAGCCGGCAAAATCATGACCGTCTCCGCCGATGGCGGCGTTCCCCAGCCGCTCGACATCGGCGACGCCACCGGCTGCAATGGCAGCCACGGCCTCTCCCCCGACGGCCAATCGCTGGCCATCAGTTGCAGCACGCCCGGCAAGCCGGAATCCCGCGTCTACATCGTCCCGCTCAACGGCGGCGCGCCGCGCCTCATTACACCGCATCCTTATTCTTACTGGCATAGCTGGTCGGCGGACGGCAAGACGATCATCTTCACGCGGCCGGATCATGGCTCCGGCAACATTTTCGCGATTTCGGTCGATGGTGGAGAAGAGCACGCACTGACGACGGGCACGGGGATCAGCGACGATCCTGACTGCTCGCCCGATGGCAAATACATCTACTTCAATTCCGACCGCGGCGGCAGCATGCAGATCTGGCGCATGCATCCAGACGGCGCCGCGCCCGAGCAAATCACCAACGACGACTACGTCAACTGGACGCCTCACATCTCCCCCGACGGCAAATCGATGGTCTTCATCAGCTACGAGAAGGGAACCACCGGCCATCCCGCCAACCGGCCCATCGCACTGCGCATCATGTCGCTCGAAGATCGAAAAATCCGCGTCCTCTTCAATCTCATCGGCGGCTCGGGCACCATGAACGTCCCCTCCTGGGCCCCGGACAGCCACCATTTCGCCTTCGTCAGCTACCAGATGCTGCCCACCGAACCATAGGCCCCACAGCACCGGAACCCGCCCGAGAGTCTCCCGGATGACCCCGTGTTTTCTTCCTTCCCCTGTGCTACTATGCCCACACTCGGAGTCACTTCTCATGGCAGGCGGGCAAAGCNNGCCACCGGCGAAATTCTCGACCGCACCTTCCAGCTCTACCGCTCCCGCTTCGCGCTGTTCGCCAGCCTGGCCGCTCTGCCCGCCGCGGTGCAGTTTCTAACCGGCACTCTTCAGGTGCTCCTCACCACCGGCGAGGCGGTCATGCGCGGCATGCATCTCACCGTCATCAGCAGGCCCATCCTCTCCGCCATCATCGTCATCGTCGGCACCCTCGTCTACTTTGTCTTCTACGGAATTACCCAGGCCGCCACTACCTGGGCTGTCGCCGAGATTTACCTCGGCAGGCCCGCCTCC
>PLDF01000413.1 GCA_003135055.1 Bryobacterales bacterium
GGATGGATTGCCCGACACCGGGTCCGGCGCCTCAGCCGCTTGCGCCAACTCGGCGTCCGTCAAACGATGCAGATAGGGCTCCGATACCATTTCCGAAGGATGCGGCGCCGTACCCAGCACTATCTTGCCCTTCAGCTTGCCTTTCCACTTGTCGAGATCCTCGGGCGCGGCGATCACGGCGAAGACCGCTTCGCCGCTGACATCGCCATTGGTTCCCGGCGACCACGGTTGCACGAAGCCGATGAGCGGCTGGAACTCGGGCTCCTTCATCTCGGCCACGAAGCGCGTGCAGCTCCAGCCGCGTCCGAAGGGTCCCCATGCTTCCATTTTGGCGTTGGCCAAGCCCCACTCATTCAGCTTCTTGACGGTCCATTCCCCCGCGGCCTTGATGTTGGGCGACCCCGTGAGCCGCGGTCCGTAGACGTCGGTCAGGTAGAAGGCCGAATCCATCACCTTTGAGTTTTGCCCGAAGGCTTCATGGCGAATCTGTTGCACCACCGAAAGGTCGATTTTCTCTGGCGACCCGACCTGCGCCGAAAGGCACGCGCACAGCACGGCCATAATCCCAACTAACTCTCTACGCATGACGGGGAGATTACCACGTTCGCCCAGGCGGTTTCAACGGCATGAGCGACCTTGTCGCCTGGCCCGTTCGCCAGCGCTTGTTCATCTGCTTGGAAGCATGATCTCGCCTGACGAAGACAGTGACGCCTTGAGCGCGGCGCAAGCTGTTGAGATCCGCGCGTTAGAATGAGCTTGATGCCTGAAGAGTTTTATCGAATTCAAAAGTTGCCTCCCTACGTGTTCGCGGTGATCAACGAGATGTGCGCGAAGGCGCGCGCGCAACAGATGGATGTCATCGATCTCGGAATGGGGAATCCCGACGGCCCCACGCCGCGTCCCGTGGTGAAGAAGCTCATCGAAGAAGCGCGGCATGCGCGCAATCACCGCTATTCGCAATCGAAAGGCATCGCCATTCTGCGGCAGGAGATTGTTAACCGGTATCGCGCCAATTACGGCGTCGAATTAGACCCGGAGACCGAAGCCATCGTCACCATCGGCGCCAAGGAAGCCCTGGCGCACCTGCTGCTGGCCGTGCTCGCTCCCGGCGACGCCGTGGTTTCGCCCAATCCCGCCTATCCCATCCACCAGTTCGGCGTTGTGCTCGCGGAAGGCCACGCCTGCATGCTCCCCATGCCGGATGCGGCGACGTTTCTGAACGGCTTGGAGGATCTCTACCGTACCTCGTCGCGCAAGCCGAAGCTGATTCTGATTTCGTTTCCGCACAACCCCACCACCATCTGCGTGGATCTCGATTACCTGCGCGAAATCGTACGCCTGGCCAGCCTCCATGGAACCATGGTGATCCACGATTTCGCCTATGCCGACCTTGGCTTCGACGGCTACAAGCCGCCCAGCATTCTGCAGGTGGAAGGCGCCAAGGAAATCGCGGTCGAGATCTTTTCCATGTCGAAAAGCTACAACATGGCGGGCTGGCGCGTTGGGTTCTGCCTCGGCAATCCGCGCCTGGTCGCCGCGCTTACCCGCATCAAGAGTTACCTCGATTACGGAGTGTTCCAGCCGATCCAGATAGCCGCCGCAACCGGCCTGCGCGAATGCGAAGAGGATACGCGAAAAATCTGCGCGATATATGAGAAACGCCGCGACGCCCTGGTGAAGGGCCTGAACGGCGCCGGATGGCCCGTGGAGAAACCTCGCGGGTCGATGTTCCTCTGGGCGCAGTTGCCGGAGCGGTTCCGGTCGGCAGGGTCGCTCGAATTCGCCATGCGCCTGCTGGAGAAAACGCACGTTGCCGTCTCGCCCGGCATCGGCTTCGGCCCCATGGGTGAAGGCCACGTCCGCTTCTCGCTGCTGGGAACTGAAAAGCGCCTTCGCGAAGCGGCGACCCGGATCGGCGGCTTTCTTGGGGCCTGAGTGGCGCGGGCCCATGGCCTGCGCAGTTGTCCAAACAAGATTCAGGGCCGAGCGCTCGGCGCGGCTCGGACGCCCCCTACTGAATCTGATAAGGCACGGAGATTTCCACATTCTTCGGCGGAAAACAAGTATTGCTATTGCAAGCCTGGTACCTCAATTTACCCGCCGCTACGCCCGGACCCGCGGGCGCGTTCGCGCTCACTTTGAAGTTGGCGATCAGATCGAAGCTCCCGGTGTAGACCGTGAGCGTATCGTCTCCTACCTTCTCCTTGGTTGCCTTCGGGTACGTCACTTTGCCCGCTTCAAGCGCGCCCGTCGCACTCCACGTAACGCTCAGCGGAATCAGATATTCGGCCGCGGCGGGGTTGCTGTTCACGTGGAAGCCCGGATCGACGGCCACCGGAATCCTGGTTTGCACCGATGCGTTGCGCGCGCCCGAAATCTTCGCCGGCGCACCCACCGTCAAGTGTCCGCTACCTTGCGCCGCGAGATAGGGAAGCCCTGTCGATAACAATGCCGGCAGGAGCGTGGAGAAGCTCTTCAACGCCATCTTCGAAAACCTTTCTGCTTGTGAGCCCAATGTGAATCGCGGCGATCTTGCCTTGCCGGTCGATCAGAAACGTGCTGGGCAGCGAATCGACGCCGCCGTACATCTGCGTGGTCTCGTCATTGCCGATGACCACGCGGTAATTCATTCCCACGCTCTTCATGAAGGGCTTCACCACTTCCCAGCCCTCGTCGTCCATGGAGACGCCCAGAACCTCGAAGCCGCGGTCTTTGTTCTTCCGTTGCAGATCGATAAACCACGGAATCTCAAGGCGGCAGGGGTCGCACCAGGTCGCCCAAAAATCGAGCAGCACCACCTTGCCGCGATATTCCGAAAGGTGCACGGTCTTGCCGTCGGCGTCCTTCAGCGTGAAATCGGGGGCCTCGCGGCGTTGACTGTCCGGTTTCACGGAAGCAGCCTTCACTGTGGTGGGCGCCCGCGAGCAGCCCACAAACAAGCAGCCCGCCAGAACGGCGGCGGCGAAAGCGGTAAAGAGGCGCATAGTGGACATCGACGTTTCCTGACCCATTATATCGGCAATTGCCCCCCGCCCAACATTCGGGCGAACCATTGCCTGCGAGTTTTCCGGCAACGCTTCGCCAATGTAAATTCGTCATGCCGCTCCACGCCGGAATATAGCCATGCGGCCGTATCGCAAAAACTCTCGCAGCAGTATTCCCGCCAGAGCCGCGTCCGGTTGCGCCGGTCCGCCGCCGTCAGTTTGGCTTTGCGTAATTCGGCCGACCAGCCCAGCTCCCCGCTTACGGCGCCTTCGATCTCGCTCGCCAGCAGTTGCCCGAACGATATCCTCGCCGCATTACCGGCCCGCAGCCAGACGAAATGAAACACCTCGTGGACGAATATGCGCGGGAATTCGGCCGGCGCGCAATCGAAGAGAATGCGCCGGTCGCGAAGCAAGGTTCCGGCATGCGACGCGCCATAGCGGCCGCGGAGGCCCGGCACGCGGCCGATGCGAATCGGCGCCCCAGCGAGGGGCGGCAACCGCCGCAATGCCCGTGACACTCCAGACGCCAGCGAGGGGTCGTCCGCCACGAAAGGATTACAATGCTTCACGCGCCTCGGCGTGATGGCGGACGTCGATGCCCTTCACCAGGAACAGCACGTCCTCCGCGATATTGGTGGCGTGGTCGGCGACCCGCTCCAGATTCTGGGCGATGAACAGCAAGTTGATGGCGCGCTGGATGGTGGTGCGTTCTTCCTGCATGAAGCGAATCAACTCGTTGTAAACGGCGTCGCGCATATTGTCCACTTCGTCGTCGGCCAGCAGGACTTCGCGCGCCATCTCGGCATCGCCGCGCGCGAAGGCGTCGAGAGCGCGGTGCACCATGCTCTCGGCCAGCTCGGCGATCTTCGGAATATCCACCAGCGGCCGCAGCGTCGGCTCCTGCATCAGCGAGAGCGCGCGCTCGGTGATGTTCACCGCCAGATCGCCCATACGCTCCAGGTCGGCGTTCATCTTGATCACCGCGGTGATGAACCGCAGGTCGCGCGCCATGGGCTGGAAAAGCGCAAGCATGCGGGTGGCCAGGTCGTCAATCTCCATTTCTATCTGGTTGACCTGAGCCTCCTTCCACATCACTTCCTTGGCGCGCTCTTCGTCGCGCTCCACCAGCGCGTAAATGGCGTTGTGAATGGCGGATTCCACCATCCCGCCCATTTCGAGCAACTTGCTCTTTAATTCTTCCAGCTCTTCTCGAAAATGAAGCATGTCCTCTACCTGTGTGGCCACCGTCTCTTATGATCCTCTACTCATGCCACTGGCGGCTCTGTGGGGCAGGCAATCATGCCTGCAGCCGCCTTTCAGGCGGCTCTTTCGGGCGATGCGCGAGCCGTCACGCGCGACCAGCGCCGGCTGAAAGCCAGCGGAAGCCAGGATTGGCTGCCCCATAAGACTCGCAACTCTACCCGAAGCGTCCCGTGATGTAATCTTCCGTTTCCCTCTTGGACGGACGCTTGAAGATCACCGCCGTCCGGTCGAACTCGATCAGCTTGCCCATCAGGAAGAAGCCCGTGTATTCGGCCACGCGCGCCGCCTGCTGCATGTTGTGCGTGACGATCACCTGCGTACACTGGTCCTTCAAACTGAACATCAAATCCTCAATCTTGGCCGTGGCGATGGGGTCGAGCGCCGAACAGGGTTCGTCGAGCAGCAGCACTTCCGGATCCACGGCGAGCGCGCGCGCAATACACAGCCGCTGCTGCTGGCCGCCCGAAAGCGAGTAGGCCGATTGGTGCAGCTTGTCCTTCACTTCTTCCCACAAGGCGGCGCGCTTCAGGCTGTGCTCCACTTTGTCGTGCATCGATCCATTGCCCTTCATCCCGTTGATGCGGATTCCGTACGCCACGTTATCGAAGATCGACTTCGGAAACGGATTCGGCCGCTGGAAGACCATGCCGACGCGCCGGCGCAGACTGGTAACGTCCACGCCCAGGATGTCTTCGCCGTCGAGCGTCACCTGGCCTTCGGCGCGCGCGCCGCGAATCATTTCGCTAATGCGGTTGAGCGTGCGCAGGAACGTGGACTTGCCGCAGCCGGAAGGTCCGATGAGAGCGGTGATGCCTTTGCCGGGAATCTCGATATTGACATTGTGCAGGGCTTGAAACGAACCGTAAAAAAAGTTGAGCGACTTGACGGAGATCTTGCTCGCAGGCGGGGCGGCAACTTTACCGGGCGGGGCCGTCTGCGGAAGATCCATGGGCCGCATGACCGGTTCGGGAACCGCGAATTCGGGGGTGGTATCCATGAGTTATCCCTTCTGTACTGCAATTCCTCGCGATGCAATGAAGCGGGCGGTAACGTTGGTGATCAGGACCATTCCCAGCAAGACCAGGCCGGCCGCCCATGCCTGGCGGTGCAGATCGTCGTATGGCGAGATGGCATTCCTATAAATCATAACCGGGAGCGCGGCGGTGGGCTGGTCGATTCCACGGGGCCAGAATTCGTTGTTGAGCGCGGTAAACAGCAGCGGCGCGCTCTCGCCGGCAATGCGGGCGATGCCCAGGATCATGCCCGTCAGAATGCCGCGCATGGCGGCTGGGACCGCTACCGTAGCGACTACCTTCCACTTCGGCGCGCCCAACGCGAGCGCGCCCTCGCGCAGCGGCCTGGGGACATTCAGCAGGAACTGCTCGGTGCTGCGCAACGTAATCGGAATCAGCATCAGACTGAGCGCGAATCCGCCGGCGATCGCCGAAAAGCGGTGCATCGGCACCACCACTACGGTCCAGGCGAAGATCCCGATCACGATCGAGGGCACGCCGTTCAAGAGATCGGCCATATACCGCACGATGAACGCGAAGGTCTTGCCGCCGAACTCCGCCAGATAGATGCCGCCGAAAAAGCCGGTGGGCAAGCCGATCGCGGCGGCCAAGCCGACCATTATCGCACTGCCGACGATGGCATTTGCCATTCCCCCCCCAGTCTCTCCGGTTGGCGCGGGAAGCTTCGTCAGGAAGTTCCAACCGATGGAAGCGGCGCCGTTCCACGCCAAAAAACCGAGGACGACGAAAAGAACCGAAACCGATAGCACGGCGCACACGCCGGTGAGCGTGAGCATAACCATGTTGACGACCTTGCGATATGCCAGCCGGTTCATGTGATGCGCCCGGTTCCTTTCTTGGTGGTGGCGACAATCAGCAGGCGGGCCAAGGCGTTGATGACGATAGTCAGGAAGAAGAGCACCAGGCCGATCTCCACCAGCGAGCTGAGGTGCAAGTCCCCGCCGGCTTCGGAGAACTCGTTCGCAATTACGGAGGCGATGGTGTAACCCGGGGCGAGCAGGGATGCGTGAATCGCCGGATCGTTCCCAATGACCATGGTCACCGCCATGGTTTCTCCCAGAGCGCGCGCCAAGCCCAGGAAAATCGAGCCGAAGATGCCAAGCCGCGCATACGGCACTACAATTTGAATCGTGGATTCCCATCGTGTGGCGCCCAACGCCAGCGCCGCCTCGCGCTGATCGCGGGGCACCTCAAGCAGCGCTTCACGCGAGATGGAAATGATATACGGAAGAGTCATGATCGCTAGAATCACCGCCGCGGTAAGGTAGCCGTAGCCGGAAGCGGGACCGGCGAAGAGGCCGGTGAATCCCAGCGTGTGCTTCAAGAAAGGATCGACGTATTGCCGCATCAGCGGAATCAGCGTGAAGATGGACAGCAGGCCGAGGATAACGCTTGGTATCGCGGCGAGAAGCTCGACCAGAAACGTAAATGCCGTCGAGAGGCCGGCCGGGGCCAGTTCCGCGAGGAAAATCGCGGCGCCAACCCCCACCGGCGTGGAAATCATCAACGCCAGCAGCGAGGACAGCAAGGTTCCGTAAATGAACGGCAACGCGCCAAAATCGCCGGCTACCGGGTCCCAGTTCGTGCCGGTCAGAAAGTGAAAGCCGAATTTCGCGCGGGAGAGAGCCGAGTGGGTCCAAAGTTCCCACACCAGAAAGAGCGTAACGGCCAGGACCGTTGTGGCGAAAAAGAGAGTGACCAGATGTGCAGCCGAGTCAGCCCCTAGCAAGCCGGCGCGCAGGCCCCGCGTACGGCCCAATCCGCGCGTTGTGGTTGCCGGAGCCGACATGGCTATTTAATCAGAGCGATCTGCTTCTGTTCCATGGCGATCACTTCCTTGGGAAGTGGCGCATAACCCAGGGCCGGAGCATCCTTTTGGCCGTCGGTGAGCATCCACTTCAGGAAATTAACGATGGCGTCGCGCTTCTTTGTATCGTCGATCTTGCTTGGGATCAGCAGCCAGGTGAAACTGGATGCCGGGAAAGAGTTCTTGCCGGGAGCGTTGGCGATGGAAACGCGGAAATCGGCCGGCATCGATTTTACGGCGCCCGCCGCGGCAGCCGAGATCGTATCGGTAGTTGCGTCCACGAATTGCCCGTCGGCATTTTGAAGCATCGCATATTGCAGCGTCTTATTCTGCAGAGCGAAGCCCAGCTCCACATAACCGATGGAATAGGGCGTCTGCTTGATGGTTCCCGTTACGCCGTCGTTTCCCGACTGGCCCAGACCTCCCGGCCACTTCGGACTCTGCGATGTGCCGGGACCGGCCTTCCACGCCGGGCTGATCTTGGAAAGATAATCGGTCCAGATGAAGGTGGTACCGCTGCCGTCGCTGCGATGAACCACCTGAATGTCCTCCGCCGGCAGCTTCAGGCCCTTATTCGTGGCAGCGATCTTGGGATCGTTCCACTTCGTAATCTTGAGCAGGAAGATGCCCGCCATCGCCTCCGAGCTGAGCTTCAGTTTCTGGGTGACTCCGGGGAAATTATACGCCGGGACATCCCCTCCGAGCACGGTCGGAAAGTGGAGCGGCTTCGACTTGCACTTCGCAATCTCTTCGTCGGTCATCGGCCGGTCGGAGGCGCCGAAATCCAGCGTGCCTTCGACGACCTGGCGGACGCCGCCGCCGGAACCGATCGCCTGGTAGTTAATCTCAACCCCCGGGTGCAGCTTTTGATACTCGTTGAACCACTTCTTGTAGATAATCTCCGGAAAGGTCGCTCCGGCCGCGTTAATGGATTGTGCAGGGGCAACGCCCGCACAACTCAGGGTCGCCATGGCCACCAAGGCCAGCTTGCTTGGATTCTTCATTCTTTCCTTCCTTTACGGTCGCACGCAATTGTTACAAACAGGTTTAAATTACGTTACGCCTGTGTGATCTGAATCTGGCGATCTTCACAGACTCGGAACCGGACGCGTTCACACGAGTGCATGCATGGGCCCAGAGGGGGCCCCCGTGCGCCACGACACATTTGGGCTACGGAATGTCGTAGCGAAGATCGACGAACACCATGTTCGAGGTGGCCTTGCGTTGCGTGTTGGAACTCGGAACGTACCACGGATCGCGCCACAGGTAGCTGTATTGGGTGATGACCTTGAGATCGCCCCACGTCGGGTTCTTCCAAAGGGTCTGGATGAGTCCGATGGTGGCTTCCTGAATCGTGCGGTCGGCGTTCAGCGAAGCCGACGACGTGTTCACGCCGTAGCCGATCGGCACGAGCGTAGTGCCGCTGATATCGAGGGCGGTGTTCTTGCCGTAATAAGCGCCGCCATAATACCCGTAGAGCATAGTCTCAAGACCTTTGGGATTGCTCTTCGGCTTGAGGGAGTATTCGAAGCCATCGACCGTGGAATAGGCGTGAACTGGCGAGATGGATCCATCGGCGCGAACGATCAGGTCCGGACCCATCCCAAAGATGTAGCGGCCGCCGCCATCGCTGGCGAACGTATTGGCGATGAAATGGAAGCCCGGCGCCAGCTCCAGGTTGAAGTTAACCGAAGCGCCGGCGCCGGCCTTTTTGAAGCTTGCATTGGTCACCGGATTGTACGACTGGAAGGTGCGGTAGAGACCGGCCACTTCGAAATGCATGGCGTGGCCGTCGCCGCCGCCATCGAACGCGAGTTTCGAAATAATATCCGGATGCAGGTTCGGCACCGCGGAAGTCTGCGTGGTGCTGTTGAATTCAGTGCCGATCGCGGTGGCGAGCGTGGAGTTCACCGGGTTCACGATAATGCCGTTGCCGATATACTGCTCGGGGTTTTCGAAGGCGACCGCCCAAGCGACATGGTCGTTCGGATGATAGACCAGGCGCAGTCCCGGATCGCGGGACCAAGTCAAGCCCACCTGGTAATTCGTGTCCATGTCCTGGCTGTAAAAGATATCGCCCGGCAACGGAGAGATGCCTTTGCGGTTGGGCGTCATCAGGCTCCAGGATTGTCCGGCGAGCACCTCGAACTTGCTACTGCGCAGATCCACCCAAAAAAGGCGGAGGCGCAGCGGATCGGAGTTGCTGGTCTGCACCAGGGTGGTGGGCGCACCGCCCAGGAAATCGGTCTCCAGGTAACCGATGACGTTCCAGCCCAACACGTTGCTGTCCATGCGCAGACCCACGCGCGAGTTCTGCAGCGACATGCGGCTTTCCGAAAGATGCCCGGCCGTGGCGTTGTTGAACGGGATGGTATTGAAGTTGGTACCGATGCCGCTGCCGACGTCGGTGGAGCGGACGACGTTGGTCAAATCGACAAAGCCTAGCGGCGTGAATTTGGCCACGCCGATATCGAAAGATAGCGGCTTGGCGGTGGCATCCGGAGTCTGCTCATACGGCTTCGGGGCCGGGGCCGTGGAAGCCGTGGACGGCAGGTTCCCGGTGGTACTGGCCACTTCTCCACCCATCCGGCGGAATCCGGGCGCGATGGGCGCAGCGGCTTCGTTAGATGCAGGCTGGGCTGGTGGCTGAACTGAAGGTTGGGCTGATGGTTGAACGATCGGTTGCGCCGTAGCCTGTTGCGGGGCCGTTTTGACCAGGGCATCGATCGTCTTCTGTTGCTCTTCGATGGCCTGCTTCAGCGCGTCGATTTGTTTTTGCTGCTCGGCCAACTTCTGCATCAGCTGGGCAGCATCGTCCTGGACGCCGCCCTGTGCATTACACAAGGAGACGTGAACCGCACATAACACAAACGCAGTGAGAGTAAGAGTGGTCAGCTTCATAACCGGAATTGCGAGTATAGGGGGTTTGCCGTTAGCGATTAATGACAAATTCGTGACAACAAGGTCAATGTTGGGCGACAATCGCGTTACTATCGGCGGGCGGTAGCGCAACAGTCACAAATAGATGGCAGCCCCGAAACCATCCGCCGCTGCATTCAAGCCCGCGAACAATCGTGGGAAGAACCCTGATGAAATCACGAGAGACATCGCGCTCTTAGCCATCTCCCTCGGCGCCGGGGTCCATCCACTGCTTGGGCGAGTCGTCCGCGGCGGTGGTGGTGGTTGAGGCTGCCGCGACGTAATCTCGCCGGCCCAAGCACGTGGCGCACTGGGCGCCCTCTGGGCACATGCGTGCAGCGTTCCCGCTCATGTGAGCGCGTTCGCTTCGGACTCGCGAGAAAAGCGGCTTAGCAAGATCGATGAGTCAAACCCATTTCGCTGTGGCCACGAGGCCAGGCAGGCGGGAATGACTGCCGATCGTTTGGAGTCGCGACTCTCAAGGCAGCCGTTGGACCCATCTTAATCGCGCAGGATTCAGGATCGTCGACCTTTAGACAACCATCAAAACTGCGCCGTTTGCGGAGAGTCCGAAGATCCTCGCGGAATTCCTCCGCTCCGTAATGGATCGGAATTCGCCGATCCTCATCTACGCGAGAAGACTCGCTTGCGCAAGGCATCCGCTCCGGCTCCCTTATATGAGCCGCCACCAACCAGACGTCGGCCCCGGCCAAGGACCGCCTCTCCTGATGTCCGGATTGAACCTCAGTTCCCACGCAGCGCTATCGACGGATCGATCCGCGAAGCACGGCGCGCGGGCAGATAACCGGCGATCGCAGCCACCAGCGCCAGCACCATCGGCATGCCCAGAAATGTCAGTGGATCGGTCGCCGTCACTCCGTAGAGCAGTCCGCCCAAAGCGCGCGCCAGTAACCCGGACGCGACCGCTCCCAGCAGCATTCCAACCGCCGCCAGCCCCAGCGTCTGCGCAATAATTCCGGCCTGAAGCCTGGACGCGGACGCGCCCAGCGCCATGCGGATTCCGATTTCCTGCGTGCGCTGAGTCACTCCGTACGAGACCACGCCGTAGATTCCCAGCGACGCCAGCAGCAGCGCGAACAACGCGAATCCGCCTAACAGCGCCACCACGAAGCGTCTGGGCGAGACGGCTTTATCCACCAGTTGCTGAAGTGTCCGGAACTCCTTTCCAGGAAGGTTCGGCGCAATCGGTTTGAGCGCCGCGCGCACGCTTGCGGCGAGTTCCGCCGGGGGCAGCGAGCTCCGGACTACCAAATCCACCGAGGAGATATCGTTACACTGCCGCATGGGCAGATACATCTCCATACCCGAGCCTTGCTCGAGCGCGAGGTGCCGCACGTCGCCAACCACGCCCACCACCTGCCGCTCGCCGCAAGCGCGCATAATCCGGCCGACCGCGCTCTGCCCCGGCCACAGCGTGCGCGCCATAGTCTCGTTGATCACGATCACCGGTCCGCTCGAAGGTACATCTCTCTCCGAGAGATCCCGTCCGGCGATCAATGCGATGCCCATGGCTTTCAGATATCCATCGCTGACTACGCGCACAAACGCGCTGGGGAACTTTCCCGGCGGGTATGCCTGCCCCTTCGCAGGCGCGCCCCAACTGCGATTGCGCCCCAGCGGAAGCGCATCGGTCAGCCCCGCGGCCCCAATCCCCGGTATGTCTCGAACCCGCCGCAGCACGTCGTCGAAGTACGCGTTCTGCTGCGCCTGTGTGGAGTAACTCGCCTCCGGATCCACCCGAACCGTGGCGGCGTGTTCCGGCCGGAAGCCCAGGTTCACGTCGAGCACTCGTAGAAAACTCCGCACCAGCAAGCCCGCGCTCACCAGCAGCACGCAGGCGAATGCGATCTCCGATACCACCAGAGCGCTGCGAATCCAGTTCCGGCTCTTGCCCGCCGTCGACCCGCGCGTAGTGTCCTTCAGGACGTCGTGCAGTGCCACGGCGGGGACCTGCAAGGCGGGCGCCAAGCCGAAAACCACGCCTGTCAGCACAGCCGCCGCCAGACAGAAGGCCAGCGCGGTGACGTCCGTGCGGACGTTGCCGAGCAAAGGGATGCTCAGCCCCTCGATGCGCGTCAAGATATGCGTTCCGCCCGCCGCCAGAATCACTCCCAACGCCGCGCCGCAGCACGATAGCGTCACTCCCTCGGTCAGCATCTGGCGGATCAGCCGCCGCCGTCCGGCCCCCAGCGCCGTGCGGATGGCGATCTCCTTCTGCCGTGCCGCGGTCCGCGCCAGCAGCAGGTTGGAAAGATTCGCGCACACAATCAGCATCACCACTCCGACAGCGCAGGACAGCACCAGCAACGCCGGCCGGATGCGGCCGCTCACGTGTTCCGCCAACGGAGTGAGTTTCCCTTCAAAATCGTTGCGCTCCGGATGGGCGCGCGAGAGCTGCCCGGCCAAGATCGTCATTTCGGCTTGGGCGCTGCTAATCGCGACGCCAGGCTTCAAGCGCCCGACCATAGCCATCGTGTTTCCCCACCGGTTGGTCTCAGTGCTGAGCGGAAAAGGAAAATACAGGTCGAAATGGCTGCCGGGTGCGAAGACCGAGGCCATATCGAATGAGGCGGGTAGTACGCCGGCTACTGTGACCGGCTCGTCGTTGATGGTGAGCGTGCTGCCGGCGATACCTGCGTCTGAGCCGAACCTCCTGGCCCACAGACCATGGCTCAATAGCACGGCCTTGGGCCCGTGCCACTTGCATTCCTCCGCCGTAAACAGTCTGCCGAGCTGCGGTTGAATCCCGAGTAACTGGAAGAAATTCCCCGACACGGGCACGCCGCTGAGCCGCTCCGGCTCGCCCTGTCCGCTGAGCAGATTATCGCCGACGCCGTAAAAGGCGAAGTAGCCGGCCATGTCTGAAAAGGACCGATTGCGCTCCCGGAGGTCTAGCAGATAGTCTACCTGGGTAGTCTGGCCCGACAGGCCGCTGGCGTCGTGGTTCGAGATCCAGACCAGCCGGTCCGGTTCGCGAAATGGCAGCGGACGCAGAAGCAGGGCGTCCACGACGCTGAATACCGTGGCGCTCGCGCCGATACCGAGTCCGACGATCAGCACCGCGAAGGTTGTGAATCCGGAATCCCGGCGCAGCGTTCGAAACGTGTAGCGCAGGTCCTGCAGGATGCTATCGGGCGCGGGCAAACCGCGGCTATTGGACATAGGCGCCTCCGGATCTATATACTGCCGCGCGGCAATTTGGTTACGCGGCCGGCTGGTATTTGACGGAAGTCCCGCATCGGACAACTCCCGGCTCCCGGGTTTGACCGGCGGTGTAACGCGGAGTTCGGAGCGCTCGGGCGGAAAACCCGATTACCGGAAACTTATAGAGTTTAGCGTGAAGGATGCCATCCTGCGCGGCGGTCGCCAACCGGTTGCCGACCGCCGCTGTCACCGTATTCAGCAAGACTCGATAACGCCAAGTCCTGTACCGCGAGTGTTCGAGCCGCCAGCGGCGCGATGGCGCGCATCCTTCCACGCGCGTAGCCGTAAATTGGCCCCTGCTAGTTAAGCTAGGCGATCGCCACCGAGCGTCTACCTGCCTCTTTTACCCCCTCATTGAGTTGTGTTCTAAGACGATGTCGAACTTCTCGAACTGCATCGTGCGTCTGCAGCAAGTTCTTCGTAGCGGCGTTTTCGCGCACCATGCCCGCAATCGTTTTTAGCGTCGCAAGCGACTCCTCATTAGTGTGCTTCCCGAGGGAGCCAATAAACCGTGGGGGATCCGGCACAGGGGGGATCCAGCCCGCCATCTTTTTCCCAGTACGTGTAAATGCCGAAAGCTGAATTCGGTCGACCGCGCAGATTGGCCAAGGCGGTAATGATCTTGTTTTGATCTAGTATTTCGTATGTGGACAAAAAGCTCTGCACTGTCGTCGGAGTGTGGATTGGCGCTTCAAAAAACTGATTCCGCCGAAACAGTTCAAGGACCGTGGCGTCGAAGCTCACCACGCATTGGTTATACTGCTCGGCGCCGTTTACATAGTCGTCAAGCGCAGCGCCGAGGACGCCTTTCAAATCACCTGAACGCTTAGCCTCATACGAGAAGTCGAGATCCAGCAGTCCATACCGAAGCAAACCTCGGCTCCATTTTTTCCATCTCCTTGATCAGCGGCTCGTACCATTGTAAATAGATGTTACTTATGCCACTCGCGTTTAGCCAAAGATTTCGCCGGCGTAAACACAGCGAAGCCGAACACGACAAAGGCCGCCCCGGATGCCCCGCCGTTTGCCAGCCCCCTTACCGGCCAACATGTCCCGCCAAGCCCCGCCGAAACTCAGCCCTTGCCTTCCATCTTCCCAACTGCGCAGGAAGCAATGGACGCCGCTCTCCAGGCGATTTTCAAGAAATCCTCACCCTGGCTGTATTCCACGCAGCCCCGCAATCACCCCGACTTTCGGGCGCCACCCGATCTTCCGAAACTACCTCCAAAATGTCTATGCACCCGAAGCCGAAACCCTGCGCCCGCCGCCCCTCTACTTCCTGTATAATCGCGCCAATGAAAAAACTTGCCGTGTGGATTCTGCTGTTCCCCCTCGCCGGGGTCTTTGCGGCTGGCCGCCCGGTCCAACTGGCGGATTATTACCGCGTCGAAACCGCGGGAACGCCAGCCATCTCGCCGGATGGGCGATGGGTAGTGTTCGTCCGTAACACTACAGTGGAGGCCGAAAATCAGCACCACAGCGAGTTGTGGATCAGCCCGGCCGACGGATCCGCTCCGGCCACCCGGCTGACCACCCCGGCGTTCAGCGCCTCGGCTCCCAAGTGGAGTCCCGATGGAAAGCTGCTGGCATTTCGCTCCGTGCGGCGCGCATCCGTCGGCGGCGAAACGGAGGGGCGTGGCGCCGAAACCGCAGGCCGCGGCGGACGGGGCGGGCGCGGCGGCGCGGGCGGCGAAGGCGACACCTGGTTTCTGCGCATGGACCGCGCCGGCGACGAGGCGTTTCAGATTGCGGGCGTCGGCGGAGCGCCCATCTTCAGCCCCGACAATCGCTGGATCGCGTTCCTGAAGCGGACTCCCCCGCCCCGCGCCGCCCGCGAGGCTACGCCGCTCGAGCGGCAACTCGAACAGCGCTTCAAGGGCCGCATCTACGATTGGATGAACGTGCGCGCCGATGGGCGCGGCTTCCTGCCAGATCCGCGCGACCCCGCCGCCACCCCGCCCAACGAACTCTACGTGGTGGCTCGCGACGGCGGCACAGCCCGTCAGTTGACGCATCTGGGCGTGGACGCGCGCGAGCCCGCGTGGCGGCCCGATTCCGCCGCCCTTGCGCTGGTGGCCGATTCGCACGAGCGCGACGAATACTCCTACGAGCGCGCGGACCTGTGGACCGTGGACCTCGACGGCCGGATTCACCGCCTCACGGATGACGGCTTCGAGTACGATTCTCCGGCCTGGTCGCCGGACGGCAAGTGGCTGGCGTTCCGGCGCCGCCAGAGTTTGAGCCAGATCATTGCGACTAAACAGAAGTACGGCGCGGCGGTGGATCTGTATCGCATGCCCGCGGCAGGCGGCCCCATGACGAACCTCACCGCCGAGTGGGACCTGATTCCGGACCCTCCCTCTTTCAACCCCGACGGGAAATTCATCTACTTCGCGGCCGCCGAGGGCGGTGACACGCAAATGCACCGCGTCAATTCGGCGGGCGGCCCGGTGGAGCAATTGACGCATGGCCCGAGGAACCTGGGCGGCTTCACGTTCTCGCAGGCGTTCGACCGCATCGCGTTCACCGCATCCGAGCCGGCGCATCCGGCCGAGACCTTCGCGGCGCGCCCGGATGGCAGCGGCGAAAAGCGCCTCTCTGCGCTGAACGAAGCGTTTCTCAATGAGGTAGATGTCGCCGGCGCCGAGCGCATCCACTTCCCCAGCAAAGACGGCACGCCGGTCGAAGGCTGGATCATGATCCCCCGAGGCGCCAAGCCTCCCTATGCGCTGGTGCTGGCGATCCATGGCGGCCCTCACGGCGCTTACGGCAGCGCTTGGGATTATGAATTTCAATGGCTGGCCGCCAACGGCTACGCGGTGATCTACACCAATCCGCGCGGCAGCACGGGGTACGGCGAGAAGTTCTTGTGGGCCACCTGGGGCGGCTGGGGCAAACTCGATTACGAAGATGTGATGGCCGGCGTCGATTACGCGGTGGCTCACTATCCCATCAACACCAAGCGGCTTGCCGTGACGGGTTACTCCTACGGCGGCTTTATGACCAACTGGGTGATCACGCAGACCGATCGCTTTGCCGCCGCCATGACCGGCGCGGGCATTTCGAACTGGCTCAGCGACTACGGCACGGCCGACATTCCGCGCACCAAGGAGAGTGAGTTCTTCGGGTCGCCGTGGGAGAGCGAAAGCAATCAACTGATGAGGTCGCTTTCGCCGATCACGTACGCGGCCAACGTCAAGACGCCGACGCTGTTCGTGCACGGCGAAGCCGATATGCGCGTGCCCATCGAAGAGGACGAGCAGATGTACACCGCGCTGCAGAAGCGTCACGTGCCCGCCAAATTCGTCCGCTATCCGGGCAACTATCACGGCGGATGGCCGGCGTGGGATATGGTGCATCGTTACTATCAGGAAGTGAAATGGTTCGGCGAGTTCCTGCAGTGAAGGAGGCGACCGTGTGGGACAGACGCTTTCGTCTGTCAACCCGGAGATCTCAGCGATTGTTCCCCTATCGGTTAAGCACCTCAGTGAAGGAGCATTCATGAAACGACGCCTGTGCATCCCAACGATAGTAGGGCGGACCCCCTGGTCNNGGACCCGCTCTTCGCCCAGCCAGGTCAGCCCCATGCGATCCCTGAGAGGCCGACCGCGGGGGCGGCCGCGGACCAGGGGGTCCGCCCCACAATGAATGCCGAACATCCGATTGTGCGCAAAGTAAGTGACGTTGGTAATCTCTCTGTTAGCCTCCATGGACCAATGGGAAGACTCCAGCACGTCATGTGCATCGCCTTGCTGGCAGCACTGTGCCAAGCGCCGGGCCTCTCCGCCCAAACGGCGCGCCCCATTACCAGCGCCCACATTACAAACCCCAAAGAAGAGTTCGGCTTCAACATCGGCGACGATTATCGCCTGGTCAACTACTCCCAGTTGGAAGCCTACTGGAAGAAGCTCGCGTCGGAATCCGACCGGCTGAGACTGACCGATATCGGAATGACTGCGGAGGGCCGGCATCAATGGATGGCCATCATCACGTCGCCGGAGAATCTGAAGAACCTGGCCCGCTATAAGGACATCTCCCAGAAACTGGCCGCGGCCGAGGGACTCTCATCCGACCAGGCGCATGCGTTGGCGCGCGAAGGCAAGGCGGTGGTGTGGATCGATGGCGGCTTGCACGCCACCGAGACCGCGGGCTCGCAGCAGCTCCTCGAGATGGCGTATCAAATGTTGACCCGCAACGATGCCGAGACCCTGCGCCTGCTGAGCGAGGATATTATCCTGTGCGTGCCGGCGAATCCCGATGGGCAGGAGCTCGTGGCCAACTGGTACATGCGCGAAAAGGACGAGACCCGGCGCACCATGAACGGGCTGCCCCGCTTGTACAACAAATACATCGGCCACGACGACAATCGCGATTCGCTGACATCGAACATGCCGGAAACCGCCAACATGAACCGGCAGCTTTTCATCGAGTGGAACCCGCAGTTGATGTACAACCATCACCAATCCGGGCCGGCCGGCGAGGTGATCTTCATCCCGCCGCTCCGCGACCCCGTGAATCACAATCTGGACCCGCTGGTGACCCTGGGAATCCAGGCCGTGGGCACGGCCATGCATGAGCGCTTGGTGGCGCAAGGCAAGGGCGGAAGCGGCATGCGCACGCAAGCCAACTACGACGGCTGGTGGAACGGCGGCATGCGCAACACCGCCACGTATCACAACACCATCGCGCTGCTGACCGAGATCATCGGCAGCCCCACGCCCATGGAGATTCCGCTGATTCCCGAGAAGCAGTTGTACATCAGCGACCTGCCGCTGCCCATCGCGCCGCAGCCGTGGCATTTTCGCCAGACCATCGATTACCTGATGGAAACCAACCGCGGCATGTTGGATTACGCCGCGCGCAATCGCGAAACGCTGCTCTACAACATCTACCGCATGGGGATGAACTCCATCGAAAGGGGAGGCAAGGATTACTGGACCATCACGCCGAAGCGCATCGACGCGTTGCGCGCGGCCGCGGGGGAATTGTCAGGTGGCGCGGGGGGTGCCAGAGGCGGGCGGCAGGCGCAAGCCCCTGCGGGTGGCGGAGATTCTCCAGGCGGCGGCTTTGGCGCGCGCGGCGTCTCCGCGGGGCTCTACGAGAAGGTTCTGCACGACCCCAAAATGCGCGATCCGCGCGGCTACATCATGCCCTCCGATCAGCCCGATTTTCCCACTGCCACGCGCTTCATCAACACGCTGCTCAAGAGCGGCATCACAGTGCTCGAAGCCTCGGCCGCGTTCGAAGTGGCCGGCAAGAGCTATCCGGCGGGATCGTACGTGGTCAAAACGGCGCAGGCGTTCCGGCCCTTTGTGCGCGACATGTTCGAGCCGCAGGACCATCCGCGCGACGATCTGTTTCCCGGCGGCCCGCCCATTCCGCCGTACGACATCGCCGGCTGGACCCTGGCGATGCAGATGGGCGTCCAGTACGACCGCGTCCTCGACGGCTTTGACGGGCCGTTTACCAGGCTTGCGGGGTTGCAGAAACCCATGCCGCGCAGCGTGACGGGGCCGGCGAATCCGGCGGGCTACCTGATCAGTCACCGCAGCAACTATTCCTTCACGCTGGTGAATCGCCTGCTGAAGGCCAATGCCGAAGTGTACTGGTTGAAGGGCCCCGCGCAAGCCGCCGGCGTCGATCTGGGCGTCGGAGCGATCTGGGTTCCCGCCGGCGCCGCCGTGCTGCCCGTGTTGCGGAAGGGCGCGACCGATTTGGGCGTGGCGGTTTATGCCGTGGCGCAGGCGCCTTCCGGCGATGCCTTCCGCATCCCGCAAGTGCGCATCGGTTTGTACGATCAGTACGGAGGGCTGATGCCTTCGGGGTGGACGCGCTGGCTTTTCGAGCAGTACGAGTTTCCTTTCGAAGTGGTGTATCCGCCAACGCTCGACGCGGGGAATCTGAAGAGCCGCTTCGACGTGTTGGTGTTTCCCGACGGGGCGATGCGGGGTGGAGCGGGCGCGGGCGGAGCGGGCGGTCGCGGAGGTGGCGGCGGTGGCGGCGGGCGAGGCGGCGGGGCCGATCCGCAAAACGTGCCCGAAGAGTACCGCGCCTCCATGGGACGCATCACCGAAGAGAAGACCATTCCGCAGATCAAGCAGTTTGTGGAATCGGGCGGCGCGGTGGTGACGGTGGGAAGTTCCACCAGCATGGCCGCGCTGCTGGGCGTGCCTCTGGCCAACGCCCTCACCGAAAAAGGCGCCGACGGGCAGGAGCGCGCGCTGCCCCGCGACAAATTCTACATTCCGGGCTCGCTGATGCGGGCCCACATCGACAACACCGACCCGCTGGCCTACGGCATGCCTTCGACTGTGGATGTATTCTTCGACAACAACCCCGTGTTTCGCTTGCCGGCCGACGCCCAAGCGAAGGGCGAAACCGCGGTCGCCTGGTTCTCCGGCAAGGAGACGCTGGACAGCGGCTGGGCCCTGGGTCAGCAGTTGCTGGATGGCGCCACCGCCGTGGTAGAAGCCAAGTCAGGCGAAGGGAAAGTGTTCGTGTTGGGCCCGGAAGTGACTTTCCGCGGCGAGCCGGACGGCACCTTCAAGCTGCTCTTCAACGGCCTCCTATACGGCGCCGCCAAACCCGCTACCCTACGCTGACCCACCTGTGGCGCGCGCACTCCTGCGTGCAGCGTTNNCGCTCGTGTGAACGCGCTTCGAATTGAGCCGAGACCAGAAGCCTTTAAGTGAACATCAATCGGGCTCGGCAGCGACGCGAAAAGGCAGCAATTGAGAGGCGGCGGGAGGCGGCAGCGACGCCGTTTTGCAGCCTGCGGCTTCTCGCAGTATCCTCAACTCTAATACCCGGCGCCCGCCGCCGGCTTTCGAAGGAACTCTATGCGCAGCTTTCGGATGATTCTCTCTGCCGTCCTTGTGCTGGGCGCCGCCATGGCCCAGGAAATCACCACGCCCGAAAAGTATTTCGGCTTTCAACTCGGCGCCGACAAGAAAATGGCCCGCTGGGACAAGATCGTCGAATACTACGGCATGCTGGAAAAGCAGAGTGGCGGCCGGATGAAAGTCGTCAACATGGGGCCCTCTTCCGAGGGCAACCCCTCTCTGATGGCGATCATTACCTCGCCGGCCAACTTCGCCAAGCTCGAGCGGCTGCGCCAGGTCAACCTCCGTATCAGCGACCCGCGCGGCCTTACCGAAGCGCAGGCCCGCGCCCTGACGGACGAGGGTAAGGCCGTCGTCGTGCAATCGATGAGCATGCACGCCGCCGAAATCGCGGCACTCAAAGGGCCCCAGAGCTGGCCTTCGATCTGCTCGCCCGGAAGGACGAAGAGACCCGCCGCATCCTCGACAACGTCATCTTCATCGAAGTGCCATGCTTCAACCCCGACGGCGAAATCATAGTCGCCGACTGGTACAACAAGCAGCTCGGCACGCCTTACGAGGCACTAATCCGCCATGGCTCTATCAGAAATACGCCGGCCACGACAACAACCGCGACGCTTTTCAGACCAACATACCGGACTCGCAGTACATGGCCAAGATCCTGTTCACCGATTGGAGGCCCGAGGCTTATGTGGATCACCACGGCAGGGGCGCCAACGGCGCGCCGGAGCATTGGCCTGATATTGGTGTTATTTGTAACCCGCACAGGCGGCGCCATTTCGTTAGTGTGACGACAATGGCGAGTAACAGATTGTGGCAACTGGTGGTAACTTCGACCGCTCAAGCGCAGTCAAGCTCATGGTCATTGCAAGGCCCAGTATCCCGCCCGCGTTTTCGCCTGAAGGTCCGGCCTGTCGTTCACCGCGACCCGGATCGCATGAAAGCGCCCGGGCTCGCCTCCCTTAGGCTCGAAGCTCAGAAGGTACTGGCGATGCACCTCCTCGCTCACCAGTTGAATAGCCTGCTCCAAAGCGTTCTTTTTCAGAAAACTCATGGTTCGCCCGCCGGTAGTCGTCGTGAACAAGCTGGAAAGATCCGGCTGGCGCAACCGCATCAATTCGCCCATCCCATACATTAGGCCGCCTGGTCCCAAATCGGCCGGAACCGGGGTATCGTCGGGAGGCGGGCAAAGAGGGCACGCCTGCACTTTGATCCGCTCCGCCTCGGGTTTCAGATCCTCGGCAGTCTTGGGCTTCACTGTGAACGGCTCCAATAGCGGCGAATAGGTCAGCCAATAAACCGCGGCGTTCAGGCGTTCCACCCGCTCCATCACGTCGGCCAGCTTCGCCTTGCTCCGGCGATCGCGCTTCTCGGCAATCATGAGGATGATTCGCCGCCGCCCCGGCGGTCGCCGTTCGAGCATCAGGAGCGCCTGGCGTAAGGCATCCAGCATATGCGCTTCGCCACCTTCCATGCGCAGCATGCGCAGCGCGTGAATTACGAAATCCGGATCGCCTGTGAAGTCCTGGTGGACCTTTACCGCGTCGCTGAACGAAATCACCGCTGTTTCTCCCGCATCCGCCGCCAGCAGTTGCGAGAACAGAATCCCGCTGCCGCCCAGCTTATCGATCACGGCTCCTGAATTCGAGC
The DNA here is from genome assembly GCA_003135055.1 of Bryobacterales bacterium. Classification (GTDB taxonomy): domain Bacteria; phylum Acidobacteriota; class Terriglobia; order Bryobacterales; family Bryobacteraceae; genus PALSA-243. Next base: position 21,728 of record PLDF01000413.1, read on the forward strand.
TGGTCTGCACCGCCACCACCAGGTCGATCGGGTACGCCATCCAATCCATCTGTGTCGCCTGGCGCACATTGTTGTCGTAAAGAGTCAAGGTATCGGGAGTTAGCCCGTCCACGTAACGTCCCTTGGAATCTGTGATGGTGGTGGGTGCGACCACCAGCGGCACGGTGCTCTTGAACTGCCCCCAGCCGGTGCAAGCAAGCATGACTATAGCTGCGGTAACACGCATTGGCAAAAGCACGGCAGGTTTTGGGCCAACGTCCAAGCGCTATCGGTTCCCGATCCCTCAAGAATTCCGCCGGTAACGCCGGCGGTCTCTGCCGCCGGTGATTCGGTCATACCAGGGCTCGAACGCGACGTGAGGCCAGCCCCATCGCCTTCGTGGAAAGCCGCGGCGCCCCGCCAATTCGCAACCCCATGGCAAACTCGTTCACACGCGATCGGCCTTTATTTCTTCGGCCTTTTGCCCCTTTTCTGAAGCACTTAGCCTCCGCCCCTCCATTCAGCCGCAAATACGCCTGCGAGGCTCTAATCGGGGCCTTATGCCAAAATCGGCGGCTTATGCCAGAATCGACTCCTAATTGCCAATCGCTAAACAGACCGCACCCAACCGCATGAATTTCACAAAGAATCCTGCTCCACGCACCTCCCAGGGCCAAGCCGCATCCCGCCACATGTGGCGCGAGCCCATCGCTTGCGCACCCCACAACCGGAAGCCAGGCCGGCCCGCCGCCAAGCCCGCACCAGCCCCGCAACCCCAACAATCTACAACCAGTGGCGCGAATTTGGTACCGTTTCGTCAAAATCCGAATCCACCTCCGCCGGCCCACATCCGCCGCCCGGCTCGGCCGTTTACCAGCCCGGCCGCGCGCAGTTTGCCTGGCCGGCCAAAGCCCTGCGGAACCCTCAGATCTGGCCCCGCCCAGCCCAATCCACAATCAACGCAACTTTCAGGTACTACCCAGGAGCCTTCCCAGGTAAAACAGGTACCAACTCATCCTTGCAAACGGGAAAACCCTTGGCTAAACTAAGTACCCAGTTGATCTTCGGGTGACGATGAGATTAATTGGCATGACTACCTTACGCTTCCTGTCGGTTTGCCTGGCCCTGGCAGCCAGTTTACAAGCCGGAATCCTGGTTACGCACGCTCCGCAGGGCTTTCAGTTCGTCGAGGCCGCCTCGGTTTCGGTCAACGGAAAAGACAAGGTCCTCAACATGGGCGCCGATCCCAAAGTGGGCGACCGGCTGGGAAAATTGGCATCGGTGCACCTGGGGGGCGCTTTGCTGATGGACGCCGGCTCCGGCGTGATGGCCGCTTACGAAGACGGGGTGGTGGAATACGTGCTGCCGGAAGGCACGCCCAAGAACGCTCCGGGCGATGCGGCAGCCATTTGGAAATCGGCCCGGATTACGTATAAGAAGTCTCCTTCCGACAAGACTCCCGCCGAGGTAAGCGTCGCGGAGTTCGTGGCGTTTCTTCCGGAGGGGCCGCCCCAGCTCACCCGCTGCGCCACGGATCGGCGTGCGCTGGAGCTCATCGGCGGCAAGGCCAAGGTTTTCGACACCGAGCTTAACCTCATCGCCGCGGTAGTGAAGGCGTATCCCGCCGATTCTGCCATGGCGCCCCTCCAGAGGTTCGTGGAGCAGGCCATGCAGCAGCGCTACGATCGTTTCGAAAGCGGCACGGCCTCGCTCGACGTGCTGGAAGAGGCATTGCGCTTCGCTCAACTTTCGGCTGCCATTTATCCGAAACAGCCGGAGCAGATGCGGCTGCGCGAGGCACTGGCGGCGCGGAAGGCATGGCTCGAGCGCAAGGCCGCCGTCCTCAAGGCGTTTGCCACGGTCCGCGATTGGGACGCCCTGCTGCTGGGCGGCCGCGATTTCGAGCCCTATCAGCACGCCTTTCCGGAAATGGCGAGCCTACATGGCGAGGCATTGAAACAGAGCCTTGAGCTGCATCGCCAGGCCGGCGAGCAGCGCCTCGCGGAAAGCGATTTCGCCGCCGCCTTTCGCGAATTCCGCCTCGCCGGTTACCGCCAGCCCTCCGACCGGATCCTGCAACAGAAAGTGCTGATGGCCTGGACCGATTATTCGCGGCGCGAAGCCAGCGACCACCTGGGCGGCCGCAAGCAGCTCAGCTCCGGGCAGCGCGAGGCCATTAACCAGGCGCTTCGCTTTGCCACCGGATACAAGGATGAGAACAAGCTCGACCTGGCGCTGAAGAGCGTGCTCGAAGCCGAAGCCATCGATGCCGATTCGCTGCCGGTGTTGCTCAAGAAGGCCGAGATTCTGGGCGCCAGAGGCGAATTCAACCAGGCGCTGGCCACGCTCGACCGGTACGATCTGCGCGCCGTCGACGAAGAGCGTGAGAAGGCCAGTAATCTCCGCAACGATCTGCTGTTCAAGCGCACCAGCAGCGCCGAAGATATCAAGGCGCTGTTGCGTTCCGCGTGGGCGGAGGGCAACTTCCACAAGATGCACGACCTGGCGATGCGCGGGCTAACCGCCAAAGACGACGATGTCGAGTTGCTCTACCAGGCCGGCATGGCGTCCCTGGTTACCCGCAACGTCCCGGATGGCAAGACTTATCTCACTCGCTACCTCGAGGTATCGAACACACTCGACGCCGACCAGGAACAGCGCATCCGCGTGCGCACCGTGATCGCCGGCTTGGGATCGGCCCCCGTCGCTGGCTTGGGGGTAGGCCCTGCCGCTGCGTCCGGCGGCTCCGTCGACTGGATGTCCGGCATGAAGCTTCCCAAAGACGTTTACTACTGTCCCTCCAGCCTCGCGTTTCAGGCCCGCGTGGACCACATCGAAGCCTCCAACAAGATGCGGGTGGCCTACGATTGGGAGGGCGACCGCCTCCGATCCATCGTGCCCACCTTCGAGAAAGCCGAACACGCCACCGGCGAAAAGAAGATCGCATTCGCTTACGATGCCGGCTTCCCCTCGGTAAACGCGGTGGCGTACGATGCCGCGCAGAGTGTGTCTTCGAAAGATCCCGACGAGATGTACAAGCGGTCGGCGCTGTTACTGTCGAACAATCCCTATGTCGATCCGGGAGCCGTCCAGCAACTGACCGGCAAGAACATCGCGATTGGCATCTCCGGTAATAAATATTTCAACCCGTTCGTGTGGGACAGAATCCACTATTTCCGCCTGACTTATGACGCTCGCGGACGAGTCGTCCAGGCGCGCGAGATCGCCGATCCCGCCGCGGCGCCCGGCGACTCTGTGCTGGAATTCGACTGGGATGGCTGGAGCCTCGCCGCCATTCGCGGCTATCAGGGCGCCGGCAATCAGCGCCGCCAGACCTACGAGCGCACCATGGAGTACCAGGATGGGCGGCTGGTTTCCGAACAGATCGAGAGCCAGGGCAAATCCTGGCGGATCAAGTATAACTACAACGGCGGCAACCTGGCCGCCGCAGTCTGCGATCGTGACCCCAGCCTGGACGACCGGTCCCGGCAGGTGACGTTCCGTTAAGGGGGAATCGGCCATGCGCGGGTTATCCATGAGGACGCTAAGAAGCCGCGGAGAAATATCCTGTACATTCAAGGCTCAACCGCTCGCTCACGCGCGCGGCTCGCTATGCGCATTTGACGGATCCGCGACCGTAAGGGAGCGGTTGCGCACCTCCGAAACATTTGGTCGCCTTATTGTTTCGCGGCCCCTAAGCTCACTCCGTTTACAAGTCGTATTACAGGCGGTGTTACAGGTCGTGTTGCCGCTCGCATTCTTGGCGGTCTGCGCGCCAGCCGTGGGGCTCGCGCAAGAGGGCAAGCGGGTTGCCCTGGTGGTGGGCAACAACACCTACCCCATGGCGCCGCTCCGCAACGCCGTCAATGACGCGCGGCTTATGGATCAGGCATTGCGCAACGCCGGCTTTCGCACCATCCTGGTTGAGAACGCCACCAAGAGCACGCTGGAAGAGAAGGCCTCCGAGTTCCTGCAACAGTTGGGGCCGGATGACACGGCGCTGTTTTTCTATGCCGGCCATGGCGTTCAGATCGAAAATGAAAACTTCCTGGTGCCGGTGGATTTTGCGGCGGCCACTAGCGTGATCCAAGCCAAGTTTCGATGCTTCTCGATGGCCCAGTTGCTGGAGGGCCTAAAGAACCGGCCCAAACGCTCCATCGTTATTCTCGACGCCTGCCGCAGCAACCCCGTGGCGCAGTCGCAATCGCTCGAAGCAGGGCTCGCGCAGCCGCAGAATGCCGGGAAGGAAACTTATATTGCATTCTCCACCGGACCGGGACAGGTGGCGGCCGATAATCCCAACGGCCGCGACAGTTGGTTCACCGAAGCGCTGGCCGATTTAATCTCGCAGAAGGCGCTCACCCTCGAAGACGTGTTCACCCGCGTCCGCTCGCGAGTGGGCAGCGATACCGGGGGAAAGCAGACCCCGTGGTCAACTTCGAACCTGACCAGCAGGTTCTACTTCTACCCGCCCGCCAACGCCGATTCCGAGGTGGATTCCACCATGGCCGAAAGGTGGATGGAGGATGCCCGGCTGCGCGAGCAGCGCGAGGATTGGCCCGAAGCCACCCGCCTGGTGGAGCAGGTTCTCCAAAAGAAGCCGGGCGGAACGCTGCAGGCTATGGCCGCCGGCAAGCTGCCGTATCTGAAAGCCCGCAGCGAAGCCCAGGCGCGCTATGAGGCGTCCGACTTTGCGGCCGCGGCCGCGTTGGACGGCCAGGCGCTGCTGCTCGACCCCTTTGCCCTCGACGCGGCATTCCAGGGAGTGAACGGCTACCTTTTGGCCGACCGCCTGCCCGAGGCGGTCCACCTGCTCCAGCAGATCCGCGTGCGAGGGACAACCGCCTCGCTCGAAAGAGCCGATGGCATGCTGAAGGCCCTGGCGCCGGTCGAGCCGGAAGCGGGGAAGGCGCTGCAAGCCGGAATTCCGCAACCTCCGCCGGTCGAGGAAGTTCTCAGCGGCACGCTCTTCGGTATGCCCGATTTCGACGCCGGCGCCCGCTACCTGCTGTCCACGCCCGTCGACATGACTCGTTGGAGCAAGGACGTGACCGCGGCCCTGACTCCCCCCGCGCCTCCGCCTCCGCCGCCTCCGCCGCCCGATATCGCACAGCCCGTCGCGGCTTTGTCCGAAGCGGAGCTGAAGGTGGCGCAGGCTTTCCTGCACGTGGAAATCGTTCCCTCCGAAGACGCGCGCGATATTGCCATCCGCCGCATTGGCGGAGCGGCCGGGGCTTCAGCCGCGCCGGCAGCATCCGGTTTCGTCCAGCTCGACGGCCCGCAGGCGCAGACTCCTGTTTTGATGAATGGCATGGCGCTGGCGCGCCAGGTGCCCGCCCGCGTGCCGTTGCCGGTGGGCAAGTACGAAATCCGCATCGTGGATGGAGGCAAGATCCTCAGCCGGGGTCTTGTGGAAGTTACCGCTGCCAGTGTCTCCATGATGACCATCCGGAGCCAGCAATGAAACTGCGCCACTTAAAGACCACTCCCTCACGGTCGCGGCTCCGGCAGCTCCGATCAGAGCCGCGGTGGCAGCTCCGATCAGAGCCGCGCGCGTCAGCAAGCGGTGTGGGAATCCGTGCGCGAACTTTCGAAACGGTGTGCTTAGTGGTGGCGCTCGCAGCAGTGGCCGCGCTCGTAGCGCCCGCCCAAGCCGCCGCGTGGACCGACCGCGGCGAATACGACATGGTCATGGGCATTCGCGCCGAAGCTTCCGCCCAAAAGCGGGTGGAGCTGCTCGACGTCTGGCAAGCCAAATACCCGCAGTCCGAGTTGCGCCAGGTGCGCCGCGAATTATACCTGGCGGCTTTCGAATCTCTGAGCGATAGCGCGCGTATGCTGAAAACCGCGCGTGAAATGCTCGCCGAGGAGGCCGGCAATCTGGTGGGCGTCTATTGGTGTACTCTGCTGGCGCCCGAGGTGCGGGACCCATCGGCGGACGTTCTGGACGCTAGCGAAAAGGCCGCGCGCCAGTTGCTGGCGGGCCTCGATACCTATTTTTCCGCCGCCGGTAAGCCCGCCGCTGCCAGCGACGCCGAATGGCAGAAACGCAAGAGTTCCGCCGGGTTGCTGGCGCACCGGGCCCTCGGCTGGATTGCCTGGCAGCGCGGCGATTTTGCCGGCGCCGCCAAGGAGTTCCGTCTCTACCTGGACCAGAATGCCAACAGCGCCGAAATCACTGCGTGGATGGGAATGGTTTCCGGATTGCAAAAGGAGCCCGGCAACCAGGTGGCGGCGCTGTGGTACCTGGAGCGGGCCGGAGCGTTGCGCGGCGAGGGCGCGCTTCCCGACGGTCAGCAGCGCGCGGTCGGCGCGCTCGCGGATCAAGTCTATACCGCTTACCACGGCGATAGCGATGGGATTGAAAATCTGAAAACCGCGGCGCTCGCGGGCGCCGTCCCGCCGCCGGATTTCCGCGTGGAAACGGCTGCGGCCGTGGCCGCCCGCCGTGCCGACGAGGAGCTGAACCGCACCAATCCCCAACTGGCCGCGTGGATCCGTATCCGCCGCCAGTTGGAGTCGCCGGACGGCGACAAATACCTCGCCGATCTGCGCGCCGCGCCGCTGCCCAGGCTGAAGGGCGTCGTGATCCGCGCCCAGCCGGAATCGAAGCCCGCCGAGATCGTGCTCGGCCTGAGCCAGCCACTTACCGAAGAGGTTGTGCTTCGGGTCAGTACGCCATTTCCCAACGCGGCGCCTCCGGGTACGGAGCTGGAGTTCGAAGGCACGGTTGACTCCTTCGGGAAACAACCGTTCACTCTGACGGTCCTGGTGGAGCGCGAAAAAATCACCGGCTGGCCGGCGGCCCCTCCTTCCCACGGCCGGAAGAAATAGAGGCCGATCGCGGGAGTTTACTGGGAACCGCTAGCGGCCAGTAGGGCGGACCCCCTGGTNNTTCGCCCAGCCAAATCAGCCCCATGCGATCCCTGAGAGGCCAGCCGGGGGCGGAGAGGCCGACCGGAGAGGCCGACCAGGGGGTAGACCAGGAGGTCCGTCCCACAATCGATGCCGAACATCCGATTGTGGGATTCCGATTCTCGCAGTACCCGGGCTGTGTCGTCGGCCGCCGGGCAAGCTAAAGCAGGATCCGTTAACGAAACCACTTTCGGCGTCGTGTTCACCTTCCGCAGGCTAGTCTAGCTCTAGCGGTGGTGTACCTCGATTTGGGCCGCCAAGTTCGACGAGGGGCTGCTCGATGAATTCACCACGTAAACGGACTCCGGCGGCTCGGCGGATCCCAAAGGCTGGCTGACCCTTTTAATGGCGATGTCGCGGGAGCCAAACTGTTCCCGCATGTGCGCCACCGCTCCATCCGTGACTCTGGCGTCGGCCATCTGCACGGTGGCTGCCGTGCGCCGGGGCGCGTCCGGCGCCTGGGTTGCGGGAGCTTTGATGTTCTCGTACAACTCAAAGGTATCGCGAGGCTCCCGCGACAGCACCACGAACAGCGTCTCGACGCCCGGCGGGTTCCGGAGTTCGAAGCAATGCTCGAGCGGAATGCGAATTTTCTTTCCCGGCACGATCGCATTGCTTTCCGTTGCCATGTCCGGGTCCGTGGATGGTAGCAGGGGTTGCCACGAGCCGCTCGATTGCTTTGCCAAAACATACAAAAAACCCGCACGGTTGGATTCAATGTCGATGGCAAAGCATTCTCCGGCGCGAAACATGCGGTCCGGGGCCGCGGACTGCGCGCTGCCTGAATCCGCGTTCACCAGCACCAGGTTGTAACGCAGCCCCAGGTGCATGGCGCCTGTGTTATCCGGCGCCGCGGGAGCCTGCGCCGGCGCCCCGCCGCTGCGCGCCGCCACGCGGCGGACCGGCGGGGGTGGGTCCTTCTGCACCATCGCCCTGTAATACAACTCGCGCGCCCCTTCGGGCTCCGGTTGTTGTTGCGCCGGCGCGCCAGCGGCCGCGCCGAGCAGAATGACCGAAACCACGGTTCTCATCCGCATATCGCCCCCCTCCCATTCGACTTGTACCGGTAGCTGCCCGTGTGGCTCGAAGCCGGCCATGTCGCTCGATTTCCGCCCGGGAAATCGTCGGCGACGGGCGCATGCAACCGCAGCAGCCGGCGCCAAAGGTAGCCTACCGAAGTCAGTGTATCGCACAATTGAGCGCCCTTCGCACATGTGAATACTAGTCGCCAAACGCGCAAAACGGGTACTACTCTGCGCCCGCGGCTCCTCCAGTAAACTGTTCGCCGCGCCTCGGATCACTGACCCTAAAAGCGTCGTTGACAATCGAATGTGTCGACATGGGCGGGCGCTGGCCAACCCGCCAGCCCTTCCGTGCCCGGCCAGGCGGCCGCGGCAATCGCCGCTAACCTCGTCGCCGCCCACCTCAAGTCCCTCGCTACATGGGTTGCATACCCTCTGTTCGGGTTTAGCAGAACGGGGCCAGCAGATGGCGGCTGATTTTTTCGAGCCGCGTACATTCGGCGCACCACTTGTGGCGGCCCGAGCGGCTATGCAGCAGGAGATACTCGAGCTGCTCCATCATCACTTCGTCGTGCGGCGCCGGCTCCGTATAACGGAACGCCGATTCTTGGGCCGAAACTGCTTCACTCATCTGCGGCTGGTGGAGACTTTCCATAGCATTATTGCCTTCCTGTCAGCAGCAATCGGCTGTTTTCAGCTTAAGAGTAGGGTCCTATTGACCGCCCCTGCCGCCGCGTCCGCCCCGGCCACCTCTTCCGCCGGCCGGCGCCTGGGGCGTCGCAGTTCGCTTTTCGTCTCCCGGCTTCGGAACCGTGATCTGTAGCGCTCCGCCGTCGTACGGACACATTTCGTATTCGAAGGTCCACGAGCGCTTGCACACCGGGCAGTATTTCACCAGCTTGGGCAGCGGTTGGAGCGCCTTGTTGCCCAGCCATGCATCGCGGAACGCCGCCATCTCGGGCGTCAGTTCCTTGCCGGCCAGCTCATAAGGCGTCAATTCCATCTGCGGCGCTTCGGCCAGCGTTACGTCGGTCTCCTTTCGCCCGCCGCGCGATTCATACCGCACGTGAATCTTGTCGCCGGGCTTGTGCGATTCCAGCAGGTCCGTCAATTCCTGCTGGCTCTTGAGCGATTTGCCGTCCCACTGCAAAATGGCGTCGCCGCGGTCCAGGCCCGCATTGTAGATCGGGGAATGGGTGTGCGACATGAAAGTG
>PLDF01000068.1 GCA_003135055.1 Bryobacterales bacterium
CACTTTACCGGACACTTGTGAGATTGCCAATATCGCCGAGCGTTATGGCGTTAGTTCCAATAGCTTGCGTCTGACCGCCCCCTTGTAGCCAGTAATAGGCAGACGCGCCCATAACGGGGGATGCAGGAGTGGACGATATCTTCGCAATCCCTCCCACCAAGCTGTTGACGGTCAGCATCTTTGAACTAATCAACGACACCTGCACGATAGCGAAGTCCAGAATTTGCAGCTGCTCCCCCTCGTCGAATACCCCGTTTCCATTTAGGTCGACATAAGCGGTTAGGCGGAAGTTTCCTGGGAAAATTGGCGAAAAACTCGTCGACGCACCCGAAAAGGCGCTCAGCGGAGGCATAGCACTGCCAACTGTGTCACTAGGATCCGCGTCCATCTGCCATCGGATCTGGCCGGAGCTTGTTGCGGGCTGAATATTCACGGCAGTCACCGTTACGAGGCCGGAATTCAATAGCACGACCATGAGATTCTTCAGCGAGGTCTGAGTTGTGGCAAACGCCGAACTGGCATTTATGGATGGGAACGGCGCATTCGCCGGAGGCGGCGGCGAGCCCGCTATTGCGTTCGGCGTGGCGGGCTGCACGGCTTGAAGGCTGTCGACGGTGACAGTGGGCGCGTTCGCCACATCTGGGCACAACTCCAGCGAAGCGTAGACCGGCCCCGGCGCGAAATCCTCGGGGTCGTCGGGATCGCCCGCCGGCTGGATCTCGATGGGATACGAGCCGCATACGCCATCGGGCACGGTGAGGTCGGCCTCGATATCCCCGTCCGTCCACGACGTAACGTAATAATTCGACGCCGCGCCTCCAATGTAGAGGCTGCCTGCATTATCACCAAACCCGTACCCGTAAATCGACAAGTGGTACCTGCCTGGCCCGGTCTGCGGCGCCAGAATGTAGTCGATCCCGTCGGAATCTCCCTCAATTTCCATATTCCCCATCAAAGTATTGGCAGCCGCCGTCGAACACGCAATGTTCGTCGTCCCGATCTGCGCCATCGCGGACGCCGTGAAGGTCACAGTTTGGGATCCGGCGGCTCCCGCGATCACCGAAGTCACGCCGGCCGAGGGAACGCTACAACCGGTGATCGTATCGTTGGGCACGGGCGAAGAGATCGTTACTGGCGGCGCGCTCGGCTGGAGACTGATGGCGCCTAATTGCATCACCGACCCCAGAGCGGCAGGGACCCCATACACGTACGATTGCGCCAGCCACCCAACTGGTGTCAGCGAGCTCAGCGTCACGTACGCCGCAGAGGCGCCCGAAGGGATGTTCACGCTAGCGCTCTGCGCCGATCCCAGACTTGCCGAATAATAGTTCGTTCCGCCCACCGAGGAACCAACCGTCAGTTGGTACTGCGTCGCGCCATTTCCGGAGTTCCAGGTGAAGGTGCTCTGGCCGGTGGAGATCTGTCCGGGAGTCGGGCTAATGATCGACGCCGGAGCCGCCTGCGCTATGTTCGTCAAGGCCGTAGCGTACTTCGGCACCGTCCCCAGCATTCCTGTAATACTCACGGGGTAACTCCCCAATCCCGTATACAGCGGCGTGGTCACCGTCAGCGTTGCCGAACCACCCACAGCCACGCTGGCGCTGCTCGCCCCATTCAGCAGCACCGTCGCGCCCGGCGGGCCGCCCGCCGCCGTCAGCGTCACGTTACCCAACCCCCCGCTGCCGCTCACACTTACAGTGTACTGCGCAGTCCCGCCGGGCGCCGTCGTCTGCGGCGGCGACGTGGAGATCGAAAAGGTGCTCCCGCCGGCGCCCACCTGTAAATACGGGTAGATATAGATGATGCTTCCCGAACCGCTATTGCCGTTGGAGCCAAATGCGTCGATGGAGAGCTGATAGTTGCCCTGCGGAGTTCCCGGCGGGACTGTCAGCGTAATAGGCGGATTCAGTGGGCCGTTATTACATAAATTGACTTCCGGACCCGTAAAAGTGACCCCCGTCGGCAGGCCCGCCACCTGAAACTGGATCGTGCCGCAGAAACTGTTGACGATGGTGAGTAATGGCGTAAAGACAACCGTAGACGCTTGCGTCGTCGGCGTGGCCGTAAGAGTGCCCTGATTCAGTGGCAGTGTGAAGCCGAAATTGGCTGACGTGCTGACGCTTAGAGACCCCGTCGCTGCTGTATGCGCCGCGCCGCCGGCTTGCGACAGGCCGGTTATGGTATAGCTGTAGGACCCCACCGGACTGTCTGCCACCACGTACAAGTTAACGGAGCTGCCTGGAGACACCACGGCGGAGTTGACGCTCCCGCCGCCATAGGTGAAGCCGGCCACGGTAAGACTCAAGTTGATAGGCGTCGAGTAGCCGTTCAATCCGGTGGCCGTCACGGTGAAGGTGACACTCTGGCCCAAGGGCAGGTTCAGAGGGGACGAAGACGAAGAGGAGGGCGACACTGTGAGCGTGAAGTCCTGTATCGCAAGCGCCGCGGAGCCGTTATGGCTCAGCGATCCGTTGGAGCCGTTGACCGTGACGCTGAGGTTTCCCGCTCCGCTGGCGGGCGCGGTGACAGTCATGGTGGACGTGCCGGAACCACCGCAGGTCGTCGTCGGCAAGCAAATCGTCGCCTGGCTGAAACTCGCCGAGAAGCCGGAGGGCAATCCCAGCGCGGCAAGGGTTACTGTGCCACTGAAATTGCTGAGCGGGGCGACCGTCACGGTGTAGGTGGCAGCCCCTCCGACCATTACCGTGGCGGACGTGGCTGAAACAGGCGACAGGCTGATGGTGAAATCGGACACGATGCCCGTACTGTCGGTAGCGTTTGCCGACGCCGAGCCTCCGCCCGACACG
>PLDF01000021.1 GCA_003135055.1 Bryobacterales bacterium
TCAACTGCCGTTTTTAGGTTTATGAGTCCGCTCAAAAGCGATTGCCGCAATCCCAGAGTGCGGTCGGCCGACACATGATGGATCTTCTGCACATCACCGAGCTCCAGCGGGGGAGAAACGGCACGGGCGATCGGAAAGACCCGAACTTCGCCAACTACGACGAATCCAAGGCCAATCCCTTCCCCGATCTCCCGGATCCGCCGGCCTTGAAGAATGGCAAAAAGGTCACGAAGGCGTCCAAGTGGTGGAGTAAGCGGCGTCCGGAGATCGTGGAAGATTTCGACCGCGAAGTCTACGGCCGTGTGCCCAAGGTCACTCCGAAGGTGAGATGGGAAGTGACCAGCGCTACCCCCGGCAAAAATGGCGATGCGGACATCGTCACCAAACAATGCATGTCTTAACGATCGGTCAACGCGAATTTCCGCAGCGATATAAAACGGGCTTGCCCTGCGTGCGCCAACCATATCTCCGCTTTTCATCCGTTTCCTCGAAGATCGCCGCCCGGAATCTGATACAACTGAACACAACGACATGCCCTCCGCGATCGAGGCCGCTTTCCATCTGCAAGCCCGGGAAATTCTGGTCCGCCGCCGGTGGTGGATCGCGGTACTCCTCTTCTCCGCCGGCCTGATTAACTATTTCGACCGCACCATCGTCTCCGTAGCCCTGCCGGCCATCGCCGCCGACCTGCACCTCGGGCCTGCGCGCATGGGCGTTTTGCTTTCCGCTTTCTTCTGGTCCTACGCGTCGATGCAGGTCCCTGTCGGGTGGCTCTCCGACCGCTATAACTTGCGCTGGCTTTACCCCGCCTGCTTCGCTCTCTGGTCGCTTACCTGCGGGCTCACCGGTTTCGCGGCCAGTCTCGGCGTCATGCTGGCTCTGCGCGTGCTGCTGGGCATCGGAGAATCCATCTATCTTCCCGGCAGTATGAAGATGGTGAGCGTCCTCTTCCCGGCCAAGGACCGCGGCCTGGCTTCCGGCCTTGTCAATTGCGGCACCCGCGCCGGGCTTGCCTTCGGCGCCCCGCTGATCGCCTCCATAGTGGTGGCATTCGGCTGGAAGAACGCCTTTTTCCTGCTGGGCTTCACGTCGCTGCTATGGCTCATCCCGTGGCTCGCAACCTTTCCGCGCGGCGCCAACACCGCCGAATTCGGGGAATCCGGCGCCGTGAAAGGAACGTGGGGCCGCGTGGATCGCAGCCTGCTCGGCGTGTGCGTGGCGAACATCGGCTACGGCTATTACTTTTACCTGATGGTGACGTGGCTCCCCGCCTACCTGGTGCAAACGCGGCATCTCCCGCTCCGGACCGCCGGCGCCTACGCCGTGATCCCATACCTCACCTTCGCGCTCGGCGAACCCATCGGGGGCTGGGTCGCCGACCGGCTGGTGGCCGCCGGCTGGGACGAAATCTTCACGCGCAAGGCCGTCAGCACCGCAGCCTTCCTCACCGGCATCCTGCTTATTCCCGCCGGCATGGTGGCCGGCACGAAGTCCGCCGTTCTTCTTCTCGGCGGCGCTTCGCTGGTTGGGCTATCCACAGGCAACCTCTATGCGCTGGTGCAGCGCATCAGCCTCGGCGGCAGCGTTGGCTTCTCGGTCGGTCTCTTCAATCTCGCCGGCAACATCTCCGGCGTCGCCGCGCCACTGGTCACCGGACTCATTATCGCGAAGACGGGATCTTACTTCCCCGCATTCGTGGTTGCGGTGATCGTCCTGCTCGCCGTGCTTCCTCCGTATTGGCTGATGGTCAAAACTCCGGACGCCGGGTCTGGGAGGGCGGGACACGACAAATGAGGTCACGACAAATAGCGGCCGTGGGCGCATCCGCGCAGAAAGCACCACGATGGACTACTTCGCCGAGTGCTCTCTCGCCCTATCACCGAGGCCCCGGCCTTGTCCATACGGGGCGCCGCTGCGTTGGGCCGGGTCACGGGATCCGGCCCGGCGGAAAGCCCGCTAGGTCTCCGGCCGCGAGATTCGGTGCTACCAAAAAACCGCTTGCTGACGGGGCGCGGCTCCGACGGAGCCACGACCGTAAGGGAGTGTTTTCCGGCGAAAGCGCAAAACCACTGGCCAGTTCACCTGCGGCGAGCCGGCGCTGGCGCCCACATTCACGGTAACCGTGACCGCCGGGTAACTGGCGCCTGCAATCAATACATCGTTGCGCGTGCACGCGTTGCCGGTGCAAGTCCACCCGGGGCCCGACATCGATGCCAGGGTCAAGCCGGTGGGAAGAGTATCTGTCTCTGTCACCAGCCCACTGGAGGCCCTTCACCTGCCTCTGCCCACAAACTGAAATCAGTGCTTGATGAATGCCCAATGGGCGTCGCGGATAAGCTCAGAGGTAGCTAGAAGACGCCCCTGCCCGACGCCGCCCTTCGTCAGTGGCGCTGAGTACAGCCTGGTTGCAGAGCGGTAGTACACTACTCCGCCTTCAATCAACAGAACTTCGCTGTCGCCCTGGCTAGTCGAAATCGAGAACTCTTTCTCCGTTTCCGTATCATAAATCAGGAGCCGGCCTGGAAATACGTGGCCTTGGCCCACCGCATTCGTGGCCGGCCCACGTTCGCTCGCGCCGGGTGTTCTCCACTCCGTTTCGCCAGCGCTGGCGCCGTTTTCAGGCCCTGGCGCTCGGATCTCAGCCGCAACCAGATACTTGCCGAAGCCCCGAATAGCCGGAGAGTGCGCGGTCGAGACACGCCACTCGTGCCACGTCTTGTCGCTCTTGCGAAAAAAGACTATTCTTTCATCCCCAGACATGGCGAAAACGTCCTGGTTGCTAGATTGGAGCCGCGAGAACGCAAAGACCTTTCTCAAGCTCGCTGGAACCTGATAACCAAGAGGTACGAGGTGATTGGTGAAGGCGTAGACGCCTCCGTTCCCGTCTTTCGAGCTGACTCCGATATATAGTTGGGTATCGTATGAAGCGCCCCCCCCCATTCCCACCGCCCCGTGGGCAACGACGTACCGAAGATCTTCCGACTGTGGAGTCCAAAGGCTCTTTTCGCACGGGACGGATGGGTCGAGGAGGAAACCGCTAACAGAGTCGTCTTTAATCGGTTCCTTGCCCACTACATGCCACTCCAGCGACAGCCCGGTTCCAGGCTGTACGGCCAGCCAATTGGCTATGATCGAAGATCCTACTCCGGACGGCCAATCGCAGCTCTTTACGATATCCGCCTTGTCGAAGTCGATGACGATGATCTTTTCAGGCGTCGGGGGCGTTCCCGGCACCCATTCCGTGACCAGAACCGCCTTTCTCTCGTCGTACGAGACTCCGACCCAAGAGACGGCAGGCCGGGCCGAGGCGATTTCGCGAACCTCGGTCACGCCGCCTTCGCCGTCGGGGCGAAGAAGCGACGACGGATAGGTTTGCGCATCCGGCGGATGAGCCGGTACCGGGAATGCGGTAAGCAAATAAAGCTGTCCGTGTGCGGCAAGGGCTGTCAGGCCGGAAAGAAGCAGTACATCTCGTGTGCGCGACATCATATTACTCTCCTCTATTGCTGCGGTTGGACTTGAACCGTTCCCGTAGAAGTTATTCCGTAGTAGCTTACGGTTACTTGTGCCAACGTCAAACTGGTCATCGGCCCCGCGGTTATGCTCAGCGAAAAGGATGACACGCCGCCGGGAATAAGCACGAACTGCGGCACAGGAAACGCCGACTGGTTGGTACTGGTTAGGCCCACCACCGTGCCGGCTGCGGGCGCCGGCCCGACCAAATTAAACGTCGCCACGGCAGTGGCGCCCGAGGTCAGCAGCGACGGAGCGATTCCGACCGACGAAAACCACGGTAGAAACTGAGGAGCCTGAGCCGGATATCCGGCGCCCGGGATTGTGGTAGAGCAGACTTCCTGAACCACGTCTGCGCTAACATCGTTAGGCTTAAAGAACTGCCAAAATGGTCGAGTTGAGACCAAAGGGCCGTTCTGCCACGAAATGTAGTTGGCTGTCGAACTAGCGAGGACGGGTCCTTGGATGGTGCCAATGGCCCGGTACGAGTCGTACGTCCCGCCGTATTGTTTGATCAGGATCGCGTCGCCGAACGAATATGTGTTTGGAGGCAGGCCGGCGGCGGGCTCGACGATGCCATTTCCGTTGCTGTCCGTGGGCATCGTGAATGCGCACGTGCTTTCCTGCTGAGGGGGTGGGCCCGGGATGGTCGGCTCGCCGGCCGCAGCTTGTATCGCGTTGAATTTGTTAAATTGATCCACCTGTTGGTACCAATATGGGTAGGCTCCCGAGCTGTTGGGGAGCAGCGGCTGCTGCGGTTGGACGGGGCCGGAGAGGCTCATGAGTCGGGTCGCAGCTGCCGTCACTGCCGCCGTCCAGTCCCAAAGCGGAGCCTGCGTCGTCACCGGGTCCACCTGCATGATTCCATATCCGGCCGGCGGCCCAAGGACAGGGTATCCCCAGTTATTGGCGATGTTACAGTAGTTGGGCACTTGCTCGCGGCCACTCTGGCAGAATTGAGAGGCATTGGTCTCGTGAAGGGCAACTTTCCAGCCGAACCAGTAATTATTATTGACGTTAGCCGTGACGTAGGCTTGCTCGGTAGCGAAATCCGCATTTGTTCCGCAGAGGAAGAAATTAAAGGGCTGCTGAGTCGCGCCATTATATTTCCAGTTGATCGTCGCGAGCCCGCCGAAGATGGCGGGGGCCTGTCCCTGCTGCCAAGGCTGCCAGCCCATCCAGGAAGAATTCGTCACCTGCGACAGCGGAGAGCCCAGGCCGGACGACCCTGGGGGCACGACTGAGGGCAGGTACCCAGCGCCCACACTGTTAGTGTCGGTCACGGTCGACGTAATCCATTTTTTCGTTCCGGCGACGGGGGTCCTCGTCGTGCGCGGAAACGTCGTGACCAGCTGCCAAGTCAGGGGCGTTCCGATGGGCGGCGTGGGGCTAATCGTCGCAGTGATTGTCGGCATGGCTGGCGTCGCGTCAAGAAACGCGCCGCAAGGCGCCACCGCCGTGGGGAGGACAGCGTAAGGGGTTCCCTTCGTCACATTGCTCAGCGTCGCCGTCTGGTTTACCGCCGTAACGACCAGCGTTGGACCCGCCGGCGAAGGCTCCAGCGGATAGTCGAGACAAGGGTAATAGCTAAATCCCGACTCAGCCTCGGAATCATAATCGAACGACAGCAGAGTTAGCGCGTACTGGTAGCCATCGTTATTGGCGTCGCACGTTGTTGGAAGCCCGTAAACCGCAATCGTTACGTAGTCCCCGTCTCCATCATCTGAGCCGTACCAGCCTGTGACTTCGGCGCTGCCCGTTCCTTGGATTATGCTGACGTTGCCCCCCGAGCCGACATATGCCCCATAAATCGTGAAATCGATGCTGGTGCCGTCAGAATCCAGCCCGTCCTGTTCTACGCCGTAGATCTGCGGCTCGTCGGCATCGTTAATCTCAAGCGGCACCATGAGCGTTTTGCCAGCGGCGGTAGAACAGGAGACGGACGTAGTGGTGGGGGTCGCAGCGCTCGCGGCCGTCACACCGATCGCCAGTTGTTGCGCGGCGTAGTTGACCACGGCAGCGGTGATGTTCCCGGGCTCCGACGAACTGGAGGTACTGCACGATGTCACCGTATCGCCCTCAAGCGCCGGGCTGAAGTAGGCCATCCGCTGGGGGCCCCCAGGCGCCAGCGAAAGCGTCGCCAGCGTAATGATCGGTCCGCCGGCGACCATATTGATCGCCGCCGGCCTGGAGCTGCTCAGCGACCCGGCGGAGCCGGTGATCAGGATCGGCAGCAGCCCTAGCGGCGTCGTCGATGAAGTGGTCACATTTAGGGTAACGCTCTGCCCCGGCTGTATCGTGGTCGAGCCTCAAGCTTGCACTCAGCCGGCCAGCCAAGGCGCCTAGATTTAAGTTTACCGCGCTGTTGAATGACGGCGAGCCGTTCACGGAGACCTGGAAGCTCGCCGTTTGTCCCGGAATTACCGGCTGCGGGCTCGGCGAAACGAGCAGCGTGAAGTCGGACCCTTGGGTCGAGGTGTTATCTGTCCCGACGGCCGACTGCGAGTTTCCGTCCACTGTGTACGCTACGCTCACTTGATTGGTCACCTGCGATGGCGCATTCAACCCCACATTGACCAGGACCGTGATCGGCGGATAGCTGGCGCCGCCATTCAGCGAATCGCTCCGGCTGCAGACATTGCCGGTGCACGACCACCCTGAGCCCGACATGGAAGCCAGCGTCAGCCCGGCGGGAAGGGCATCGGTCACCGTCACTAGGCCGCTGGAAGCCCCTGCGCCTGTCTGGTTGGTCACTACGATGAAGTACGTCCCAGACCCAGACTGCCCAACCGCAAAACTGCCGGTATGCGTCGAGGCGACAGATAGCACGTACCCGAGGGCCCCGGAGCCAAATGTAATCGAGTCAAACGCGAGTTGGCTGACAGACCCGTTGGTTGCAAAAATATAAAACGGGTATGGTCCGGGACCATAAGGAAGCGGTGTGCCGCCGAACTCAATGCTGAACTGGGATGTCGTGGTCCCGCCCGCCGTGAGCGTAACTGACGGGTAGGTATACACTATGCCATTCACTCCCGGATAAAACGGAGTCCAACCCGGAAACGGCACGCCTTCAAAGAAGACGGGACCGGCGAAGTTGTTGATCGAGGTGAACGTCATCGTGAAATTAGCCGAGCCCGGCCAGGAAGCCGTCACGATGGGAGGAGTTTGAACCACGGAAAAGGAGAAATTCTGAGCGGCGACGGCTAGTTGGCCCGTTACGCTGTGCGTCAAGCCGCCCGGGCCGTTCAACTGGGCGATGATGCTGTAGCTGAAGGCTCCGCCCGCCGTATTGGCCGGCAGAACCCACGAGAAGTTGAGTGGGGCGCCAGGAGTTACAGTGCCTCCGAAGTAGGAATACCCGGGCAGCCCAAGGGACACGTTGAGGGCCTTCGAAAAGCCGTTCGCTCCGGCGGCCGAGACCGTAAAGTTCAGAGTCTGGCCGGCCGTCACGACCCAAGGCGAAGCGGATGAAGAAGACGGCGTCACGGTGAGTGTGAAGTCCTGAACGGTCAAGACGCCTTGGGCAGTGGCCGTGTGGCTCAAAGTTCCGCTTGTGCCCACCACGCCGGCGGTGAGGCTGACGGGCGAGGTGACGGTCATGGTGGAGGACCAGCCGGAGGGGCCGGAGGTGCTGGAGATCGTGGTTGGATTGAAGCTGGCCGTGGCGCCGGCGGGCAGCCCCAGTGCCGCGGGGGTCACCGTGCTAGTGAAGCCGATGCCGGGGCCGACGGTCACTGTGTAGGTGGCAGGCGATCCAGCGATTACCGTAGCCGGATTCGGGGCGGACAGGGTGATGGTGAAATCGGACACGATATTCGTGGGATCGCTGCCTGGGCTCGTCGCCGAGCCGCCGCCCGACACGCTTACTGAATTCGTCACCGTCCCACTCGCACTCCACCCCACATTCACCGTTGCTGTAATGGCCGGATAGCTGGACCCGCCCGCCAACCCATCGCTCCGCGCGCAACTGCTGGCGCCGCACGTCCACCCCGAGCCCGTCATGGAGACCAGCGTCAGCCCTGCGGGAGCCGTTTCCGTCACGGTTACCGGACCATCGGTGGGTCCCGCGCCCGAGGCGTTCGCCACCGTCACCGTGTAAACCGCCCCGTTCTGCCCTTGCGTGAAGCTGCCGCTATGCGTTGAGGTGACGGTCAGCGCCGCCGGCAGCGCCTGCACAGTCCAACTTCCCATAGTCTGCCATCCGCTATTGGCGCTCGACCCCGCCGCGTACATGTAGATGCTCTTCGCCCCGTCATACGCCGCCGTGAACGTCACCGGCAGATTCAAAATCAGGTCCGTCCCCGAATGCGCCACACTCGCCGCGCCTGCGTTGATCAGGCACTGGCTGTTGCTCAGCGCCACCCCGCCGGCCCCAAGCGTCGACGAAGACTCGGCCGTGCCTGCGTCGTTGACCAGGAACAACTGGTTCGAGGGCTGGGCGTAGTAAACCAAGCAGGAACTGGCCGATGACCCCGAACTGAAATTCGACGTGAACCAGACCCACACCGTCGCCAGGTCCGCCGCCCCCAGCGGATCGACGTACTGTAGCGCGAACGTCGGCTGCGCTCCCGACCCGCTGTCCGGCGTCGCCGATACGGGAGCCGGCCCGGTGGGGACCACTATCGTCGTCTGGTCGGCGCCGCTGGCGGTTGTCGTCACGCCGCTCAAGACCCTCGCCAAACCCACCTGATTCAATTGCGGGGAGGCCGCATTCGCCGCCACATTCACCGTCACCGTAATCGCCGGGTAACTCGTGCCGCCCGCCAGCGCATCGCTCCGGGTGCAAGTGTTGCCGGTGCAAGTCCACCCCGAGCCCGCCGCGCCCGTCATCGAAACCAGCGTCAAACCGCTGGGCAGCGTATCCGTCACGGTCACCGTCCCGCTGGTGGCCGGGCCCGGCGCGTTCGACACCATCACCGTATACGCCGCCCCGTTTTGCCCTTGAACGAAGCTGCCGCTATGCGCCGAGGCGACGCTCAGCCCCAGCGTGGCAGGCACATCCCAACTCCCCATCTGCTGCCATACGCTGCTGGCGCTCGACCCCGCCGCGAACATGTCGATGCCCTTCGCCCCGGTGTCCGCCGCCGTGAACGCTACCGGCAGGTTCAAGGTCAGATTCATCCCCGACGTCGTGACGCTCGCCAACCCCATATTGATCGAGCACGAGCTATTGCCCAGCGTCGCCGCCACCCCTGGCGTCGCGGGCGAAGACCAGGCCGTGCCGGCGTCGTTCATCAGGAACAACTGGTTCGGGGCCCTGGCATAGTAGAGCAGGCAGGAATTGGCCGACGACGCCGTATTGAAGTTCGAGGTGAACCACACCCACACCGTCGACAGGTCCGTGGCCAAAAGCGTGTCGGCGTACTGCCGAGTTTTCGCCAACCACGAACCGCCAGGGTCCGAGCGAACCCGGGCCGTCAGCGCGGCGATCCTCCGTCAGGCGGCGATCACCGCTTCGGAAGCACCGTAACCGTGATCGCGTTTGAGGTTACGTCCACCATCGGGCGCTCTTTAAAAGTCTTGTCAGCAATGGTGACCGTGGGCTGACGACACTGAAACGTGATCAGGTAGTCTCCTGGCACCAACATTTCATAGATCTTGCTAATGTCGAACTTGTCCTCCACTTCGCGCCCAGGCGGGGCGTCAGCGCCGGCGATATTGTTCATCTCTGGGTTCTTTACCTTTTTGCCATGGGGCGTTAGAGCGGCCCTTGATCGCCACGGCAGCCACGACTGGGCTGGCATCAGGACTTCCATAACATAGTTGGTCTCTGAAGTCGTTCTCAAAACCATGACTGCATGGTCGCTCACGTTTTTAAGTGTAGAGGTGACTTCGATTGGTTCACCGGCCTCATACTGAACCTTATCGCTCGCAATGGAAAGCTGATAGGGCCCCGAGGGCTTACCCCATGCATGGGACCTTTCAGCGGTCGCGTCCTGTGCAGCGGCGCAAGCCGGGATTAAGAGTACGAGTGCAATGCGAATAAACATAACCATTCTCCAATTCCGTCTCATTGGTTTCCTTTCGCGCAACTTCCCCACGTAGGCAGCGTGGCACTGTCGCTCCCGCTGGGATTCGGGCTGAAGGTCGGGACGCCGGGAGGAAATGCGGTAGGTGTTGGCCATACCCCGTTCGCGAGAGCCGACTGGCCGTTCCAGTTCCACGACATCAGCTGTAGGGTAACCCAGAGGCTGTTGGCGTTAGGAGGCTGGTACATCAAATATGTCTTAAACTGTTGCGTGACGCTAACGCCCGAAGCACCCGTAAAGGCCACGTTGGGGTCGTCAACAAGGGACCAACTCGGCTGCGCATTGGGATCAGCCGGTATGATGCCGCCCATGCCATTGTACTGTGGGAACCCGTTGCTGCTTGCCCCGTTGTCGAGCACGTATAGGTTCTTGGACGAACTTACGGATGGTGCCCCGCTCGGAAACGTATTCGTATCGGCAAAGTTTACGAGCTGAAGTAGCGCGAACTTCCCGCCAATCGTCGTCGAAAGGTTCATGTTGAAAGTTATGCCGTCGCTCTGGGGGGCGCCGCTACTGCCGAAGCCGAGAGTTACCACACCGTTTTGGGCGACGGCAATACTGACGGCGGGAACATTCGTGGTCGTTGCGCCGCTGAATTCAACCGTGCTCGTTATCGCGCTCGGCTTGACAGGCCGGAATCCGGCGATCGCCTTAGCCTTACTGCCGTCGCTCAAGGTCGCGGTGTAGGTGACGTCGTTTGTAACGGAGTTCGTACCAGGGTCCCCGTCAATCCAGTAGAACGTGATTTGAGGTTGAGTGAGGTCGGGAGCCTGAAGCTGGGCTGGCATCGGGGCGCTGCAAACCGGTGGAGTTGCCGCGAGGTTCAGCGTCGTCATGTCCAACGGGCTGTAGCTCTTGACCGTCGTGCCGCCAACGGTCCAAATCTGGCTGACAACTGTAAGCCCCCCCAGATCGTTGACGGAGCCTGTCAACACTATTTGCTGGCCCACCGAAACGACGGTGGGGCTGTCGGCCGCATTCCCAGACACGACCGGGGGCGGGCTCGCCGTCCCCATCATGATCTGGGCCGTCGGCGTCGGCGGCGACACTACATCCGGGCACAACCCTAACGGACTGTAGACGGGCCCCGGCGCGAAATCCTCGGGGTCGTCGGGATCGCCCGCCGGCTGGATCTCGATGGGATACGAGCCGCATACGCCATCGGGCACGGTGAGGTCGGCCTCGATATCCCCGTCCGTCCACGACGTAACGTAATAATTCGACGCCGCGCCTCCAATGTAGAGGCTGCCTGCATTATCACCAAACCCGTACCCGTAAATCGACAAGTGGTACCTGCCTGGCCCGGTCTGCGGCGCCAGAATGTAGTCGATCCCGTCGGAATCTCCCTCAATTTCCATATTCCCCAGCAAAGTATTGGCAGCCGCCGTCGAACACGCAATGTTCGTCGTCCCGATCTGCGCCATCGCGGACGCCGTGAAGGCGACGGTCTGGGACCCGGCGGATCCCGCAATCGCTGCGGTCACTCCGGCCGGCACGCTACAGCCGGTGATCGTGTCGCCAGGCACGGGCGAAGAGATTGTCACCGGCGGCGCGCTCGGCTGGAGGCTGATGGCGCATATCGGTTGGAGGCTGGTGGCGCATAATTGCATCACCGACCCCAGAGCGGCAGGGACCCCATACACGTACGATTGCGCCAGCCACCCAACTGGTGTCAGCGAGCTCAGCGTCACGTACGCCGCGGAGGCGCTCGAAGGGATGTTCACGCTAGCGCTCTGCGCCGATCCCAGACTTGCCGAATAATAGTTCGTTCCGCCCACCGAGGAACCAACCGTCAGTTGGTACTGCGTCGCGCCATTTCCGGAGTTCCAGGTGAAGGTGCTCTGGCCGCTGGGGACCTGTCCGGGCGTCGGGCTAATAATCGACGCCGGGGCCGTCTGCGCTATGTTCGCCAATGCCGTAGCGTACTTCGGCACCGTCCCCAGCATTCCTGTAATGTTCACAGGGTAGCTCTCCAAGCCCGCATTGGACGACGCGGCCACCGCCGTTGCGGATTGGCGCCGACGTGTGCGGCTCAACGCCCGCGGCAGGCCGAGAATCTCAGCGCAGCACTCCCCTCTGGTCGATCACTACCGTGCAGCTCAGCTCCCCCTGCTGCAAGGGTTTGCCGTATTCGTCCACCTTCGGCAAGCCCACAGATCGCTTAATCCTGATCGTATACGCCTTTCCGGAAACCACTTGATAGATCTTTGAGACGTTCACTTGGACAGAGGTCTCTTGCCCGGGCCTCAGATTAACGGCGGAGGCAGGCCCGTAGTAGCCGAATGGATCACGCGGTCGAGAAGCGGCGTCGGCCACGCTCTTGCCCCGTTCCGTCATGGGGACCGGCTTACCGGCGGAGTCCAGAGCCTCAATCGTGTAATCGAGCTGCCAATCCCCGGAATCGACGCGTGCTGGCCCTAAGGAAATATTCCTGACGCTCACGTTCAGAAGACCGTCCCAAGGAGCATAAACCTCAGGAGGGTCTGTCAGCCTGTGTGGCCGAGGCGGCCCTTCGGCTGGCGCTGGCGCAACGACCAGCTCCACGATGCCGTTCGAGGGGTGGACGCCAGATGGATCGCCAGCCGGGGCCGCTGCACCCACCATTTGCGCTTGGGCGCACAAGCCACTGCCCCAGACCACCAACAAGACAGCTGTCCGAATTCGTTTAAACACGGTCCACCTTCTTCTCCGATTCTACCGCTTCACTGCATAGCCACTACGAAGGCACTCGACGCCGGCGAGAGCAACGAGGGATTCGGCGCCGACCTCGCCTGCGCGGTCACAGCGTACGTGCCATAACCATTCCAGGAATGCGAGGCGCTGGCGGTCCCGACGGTCAACCACGGCGACGCCGTCCCGTCGCCCCAGATGAACTGATACTGGACGGGGTTATTGAGGCTCGAGGTCGACCCGCCGGTCGTGTACGTGTAGCTCGTTCCCGCTAACCCGCTCGCAGCGCCGCTGGGCGTAGCCGGCGCCGACACTGTCTCGCAGGGGACGCCGGTTGTAAGGGCCTGCTGGGTCCATGTCGGGTACTCCGCGCCGACTTGGGAGCCGGCAGAAACCGGAACCACGCTCGGCGGAAGGCCACCCGACGTCGTGCTGCTGAGCTGCCAACCGTTGGGGGAGGCAGCCGACGGCTGTGCCTGGGCGGACCAACTCCAGTCTATCCTGTAGAGCGGCACCCAGAGGTCGACCGTCGTCGGCCGGAACATAAAAAACGTCGAGAAGCTGTCTGAGATTGTGATCATCTGAAAGCCATTCGACAAGGGAACGCTGGGGGAGTCGGCAGCGTCGCCTGTGTAAGGGCCGTGGAGGAAGTTGAGTGCGCCGCCGCCGTCCCGGCCGGACGTATCTTTTTCGCATTGGGAGCCACCCGCGAAAAAATCCCAATTAGAGCTGTTCACAATCTGTAGCCACTCGACCAAGTTGTTGCCCGCAGAGCTAGGTGTGAAGGTCATGCCGTTCAGCTCGTTCGCGGTCGGGTCGTAGTTGCACATCGCCAAGAGCGGTTGGCCCGGACAACTCGCTGAAATGCTCGTGCCGAACTGCTCGGGAACCGGCATTATCTGCGGCACCGTTATGTTGAACTGCACGCCCGCCGAAAGCGGAGGACTACCGGGCACAGTAGCCGTAACCCGCACGCACTGCCCTTGCTGCGCACACGGCCCGTTCGCGCTGGTATCGGTCCACGCGAAGATGAGCTCATTGCTCTGCAAGGAGCTCGGACTGATTGGGACAGGCCCCTGGGACTGGTCGTCCGTAGCGCTCCATCTGATCCCCGTGTAGCCCGGAGGCTGCGTCCACTGATAGGTCGGCGTTCCCGCCCCGTTGAGAACAACAGCGTAAAGATCGAGGTATTGGCCAACCATCACGCTCTGGTTGGAATTAGTGATGTTGACGCCCCGACTATTCTGAATCTCAAGGGTCGGCGTCGGCGACGCCACATCCGGGCACAACGGCACCGAAGCGGAGAGCGGCGCCGGCGCAAAACCGTCGGGGTCCTCGGAGCCGTCTGGATCCAGATCGATCAAGGTCGTGCTGCATACGCCGTCCGGTATGGACATGTCGATCTCGACGTCATAAGGGTTCCAACTGAAGCCATACGTTACCGGGCCGTGGTCGTTGTAAAGGTTGACGCTCGCCCCGTTGTCGTCATTATCGCCAAACCCGAAGCCGGATATCCATACGGTGTACGAGCCCCCCCCGTTCGACGTTGTCTGAACGCCTGTGATTCCGTCTGCATAGGTTTCGATGTTCGCAGTCAACGCCAGAGTATTCAGAGCCGCCGTCGAACACGCAATGTTCGTCGTCGTCCCGAGTTGCGCCGTCGCCGACGCCGTGAAGGTCACGGTTTGGGATCCGGCGGCTCCCGCGATTACCGCAGTCACTCCGGTCGACGGAACGCTACAGCCGGTGATCGTGTCGCTGGGTACGGGCGAAGAGATTGTCACCGGAGGCGCGCCCGGCTGGAGACTGATGGCGCCTAATTGCATCACCGACCCCAGAGCGGCAGGGACCCCATACACGTACGATTGCGCCAGCCAGCCAACTGGTGTCAGCGAACTCAGCGTCACGTACGCCGCAGAGGCGGTCGAAGGGATGTTCACGCTAGCGCTCTGCGCCGATCCCAGACTTGCCGAATAGTAGTTCGTTCCGCCCGCCGAGGAACCCACCGTCAGTTGGTACTGGGTCGCGCCAATTCCGGAGTTCCAGGTGAAAGTGCTCTGGCCGCTGGAGATCTGTCCGGGAACCGGGCTAATAATCGACGCCGGAGCCGCCTGCGCTATGTTCGTCAAGGCCGTAGCGTACTTCGGCACCGTCCCCAGCATTCCAGTAATGCTCACAGGGTAGCTCCCCGAGCCCGAATTCAACGACGTGGCCACCGTCATCGTGGCCGTTCCACCGATTGCCACGCTGGCGCTGCTCGCCCCATTGAATAGCACCGTCGCGCCCCCCGGCCCGCCCGACGCCGTCAAGATCACGTTGCCCAGCCCCGCGCTGCCGCTCACACTTACAGTGTACTGCGCGGTCCCGCCGGGCGCCGTCGTCTGCGGCGGCGACGTGGAGATCGAAAAGGTGCTTCCGCCTTGAACGATTAATTGCGCATTCTCCGTATTCACGATGTTGCCGCTGGTGGCCGTAATGGTTATCGGGTAGGTTGCGCCAATGACGCCGGCGGGCACGTTGACCGCGAGGGCAGCGCCCTGCAACGGGGATGAGAGCGGCGACTGGCTTGTCAAGGAGGCCCCAGTCGGGAGTCCTGCAATGCTGAACACCACTGTCCCTGTGAAGCCGTTGATCGGTGTATAGGCAGCTTGGAACGTGGCCACCGATCCGGCACTGACCGTCTGCGAGGCCGGCTGCGTGAGAGCGAAACCGCCCGTTCCCTGTTGGATCATGAACCCGCTCATCGTGTGGCTCGTGCCGCCGTAAGAGGCGGAGATCTGGAAAAAGCACTGGTACTGTGTCAAATAGCCCGCGCCAATGACGAATGTGGCCGTCTGGCCCGGATTGATGGACGTGGAACTGTAGCCGGACGACGAGAAGGCCTCGTTGGTAATCCCGCTGCAGGACGGAAGGTTCTCGCCGGCGGTGGAAACGTAAGACAGGCTTATGGGCTGGCTGAAGCCGTTTAGGCCGCTGGTCACTACGGTCCAGGTAGCATTGGCGAGGGGCGCCACGGTCACGGCGGAAGGATATCCAGGCGACAGGGTGGCCGTGAAATCCTGCATGGCTAGAGCAGCGGAGCCGTTATGGCTCAGCGATCCGCTGGAGCCGTTGACCATGACAGTGAGGTTGCCCGCTCCGCTGGCGGGCGTAGTGACAGTCATGGTAGACGTGCCGGAGCCACCAGCGACAGTCGCCGGACTGAAGCTAGCCGAGAAGCCGGAGGGCAATCCCAGCGCGGCGAGGGCTACTGTGCTACTGAAAGTGGTGCCGCTTGCCGGGGCGACGGTCACGGTGTAAGTGGCAGTCCCCCCGACCATTACCGTGCCCGACGGGGCTGTGGCAGGCGACAGGCTGAGGGTGAAATCCGACACGATGTTCGTGGGGTCGTTGCCTGTGTTCGACGCCGACCCTCCGCCCGATACGCTCACTGAATTCGTTATGGTCCCAATCGCACTGGCGGTCACATTCACCGTCACGGTAATCGGCGGATAGCTGGAACCGCCCGCCAGCGCATCGCTCCGTGCGCACGTGCTGGGACAGGTCCAGTCGGTGCCCGACATCGAGACCAGAGTCAAGCCGCTCGGAACCGTCTCGGTAACCGTCACCGGCCCAACGGTGGGTCCCGCGCCGCTGTTCGTAACCGTCACCGTATACGCCCCGGTCTGCCCCTGCGTGAAGTTCCCGTTGTGCGCCGACGTGATTTGAAGCAAAGGCGGCGCCGTCCACGTTCCGCGCTGCACCCATCCTGAATCGAGCGTGCCGTCGTCGGCCTCCATCCAGATCGCCTGGGAACCCGCGTAGGCATACGTAAAACTTAGCGCCAGGTTCAACGTGAGAACTGGGCCGCTCGTCGAAATCGAGGAAGCGCCGCCATCCACCGCGCACTGGCTGTTTTGGGTCGTTCCGGTTTGATGCAGAGTAATCGGCGCCTGCCAACTCCCGGAATCGCCGGCGAGGTAGATCAGGTTCGAGTCGGCGGAGAAATACAGGTAACATGCGTGCGGCGATTGATCGCCGGTGTTCAGGTATAACTAGGTAGATTTACCTGAAGCTGAACGAAAGGGCCACCATGAACACCTGGAAAGAGCCGACTTGCGTCGTGGTCCCCCCGATAAAGCGTCCGAACCTGCCATATATCTACCTGACTCCCAGCAATGCCTTCAAGGGCACAAGATTCGAATGAATGCTTCCACTACTCACGAGCGCTGCGTAGCTGCTCCTGAGCTTCGCCAGCGTTGCTGGCGATATCCGAACCTCGACCGAGGCGTCGTGGCTCGCGATTTCAGCTAATCCAGCCACACCGATTGTCGCAGCGAGCGCATCCCCCTGCTGCCCAAGTCCCCTCAGACGGCTGATTAGAGTTGAGCGCCCTGCCGAGGACAAGTTGTCATAGCATGAAACCAACCAAACAGCGATCTCGTCCCACCTGTCAGCGGGAACGCTCGGGTTTTGGATCAGTTGCCAGAAGAGATCCGCCCACTGGTCGGTCGGTATGGACGTCTTCGGGAACTTGAGATACATGTAGATATAGCCGGCAAGCGCAGGGTTTGGAGTAGTCGAAAGTGAGGTGACAGCTTCGGAAATCAGCTCAGGAGATCCTTCCAGACGCGGTCCCTCTTCCGTTAGAGTGCGAATGATATCCATCTCCCGCTCGTTGGATGTCACAATCACAGGCATCTTCGGGAGGACTCCCAAGCCCTTCTTCAGGCCATACACCACCGTTACCGAAGTCCCCGGAGCCGTATTAACGTTCTCCCAAACCGAAGCAAGACGTCCGTCTCCCAAATTGTGGTCAGGAAAGTCCTCATACGGCACCTCCACTATCTCAGAGGCGGACGGAGTCCCGAGCAGCCATTTGTCAATTTTGACGGTAACCGGCGCACCAGATCCTGGAACAGCAGTCGTCAGGACTCCGTGAAAGACTTGGCACATTGCTTGAATGCAGAAGCCTGCCCTCACGCCCAGATCGTATTCGCTATCCGATTGACTAGCGGTTTGGGCGGCTGTGCCGATCGGGTGCCCGAGCACTGCGAGGCCGATCAAGGTCGTCAGTAATCTCATTGAATCCTCCTACGGTTTGTACGCTATCGCGCTTTGCCTTACATAGGAATTCCCCAGCGCCTGGACGGTGGCCCCACCAAGCTGCTGGAAACTGGCGTCGCCAGTGAGGCCAGTTCCCGTGTTTTTCCAAATACTGCCAACGCCGCTGCCGACGACAGTGATGGTCCAGTTCGCGAAGTTCAAGGCTGCGTAGGTCTGCGGAAAGGTGGTCGAGTAGGCCACCATGAACTCGCGAAAAGAGACGGTTCCGCCGGTACTCCCCCAACCATTCAGCGTGGTTGGGTGGGAGAGAAACCAACTCCACCCTGGGGTGTCGAAACTAACGACACCAGCAACCAGGCCACCCGATGGTGGCGTCGCAGGAAAATTATTAGCTGTGGAGGGGATCGGCCCAGATAAAGTGCGAAACGCGCTCGGTCCGCCCGTGG
This sequence comes from Bryobacterales bacterium, assembly GCA_003135055.1. Lineage (GTDB taxonomy): Bacteria > Acidobacteriota > Terriglobia > Bryobacterales > Bryobacteraceae > PALSA-243. The sequence goes on from PLDF01000021.1 coordinate 17,705, forward strand.
GCTGTTGCCCTATCGCCACATTCCCAGTATCGACCATCGGCGTCAGACCGCCAATGCAATTGTTGTTCTGGTCCTTGCCAGCCGGGCATTCCGTGCCCGTTCCGTCCACGTTCGACGGCGGCCCGGAGTCACCGGCCGGATAGTCGACCACGAACGTATCGCTAATAAGATTGCCACACAACTGTCCGGCTATAAAT
>PLDF01000017.1 GCA_003135055.1 Bryobacterales bacterium
TCCCCTGGGTCGAGCCGAAGTTGGTCCCCGTAATCGTCACGGTATTTCCGGCCGCCGCCGAAGCCGGGGAAATGCCGCTGATCGCCGGTGTCGCCAGCAACGTGAAGGACCCAGTGTTGCTGGCCACCCCATTCACCGTCACCACCACGTTGCCGTTGGGCGCTGCCGACGGTACCAGCGCGCCGATGCTGGTGGCGGCCCAGGTTGTCGCTGTGACGGACACTCCGCCGATGGTCAGCGTGCTGCTGCCCTGCGTCGAGCCGAAGTTCGTGCCTGTAATCGTCACCGAAGCTCCTGCCGCGGCACTGCTCGGCGTCACCGATACCGTGGTCGGCCCAGTGATTGTGGTCGAATCGATGCCGTTCGCCGTCGCCGATCCTCCACCCGACACGCTCACCGAATTCACCTGCGGAGAACTGGCGCTCGCGCCTACATTCACCGTCACGGTAATCGCCGGGTAACTGTGGCCACCCGCCAGCGCATCGCTCCGCGTGCAACTGTTGCCGCTGCAAGTCCACCCCGTGCCCGCCATGGAAACCAGCGTCAAACCGCTGGGGAGCGTATCCGTCGCGGTCACCGTCCCGCTGGTGGCCACTGCGCCCGGGGCGTTCGACACAGTCACCGTATACGCGGCCCCGGCTTGCCCCTGTACGAAGCTTCCGCTGTGCACCGAGTTGACGCCGAGCCCCAGGGTGGCAGGCACATCCCAGCTTCCCATCGCCTGCCATCCGCTGTTGGCGCTCGACCCCGCCGCATACATATCGATGCCCTTCGCCCCGGCGTACGCCGCCGTGAACGTCACCGGCAGGGTCAGGACCATGTTGTTCCCTGACGGCACGGCGGTCGCCGCCGCCGCATTGATCGAGCATGCACTATTGCTCAGCGTCAGCCCCCCGGTCCCAAGCGTCGACGAAGACCAGACCGTGGCGGCGTCGTTGAGCAGGAACAACTGGGTCGGGGCCCTGGCGTAATAGACGATGCAGGAATTGGCCGATGACGTCGTATTGTAATTCGAGGTGAACCAGACCCATACCGTCGCCAGGTCCGTGGCCCCATTCGAGTCGGCGTATTGCAGCGTGAATATCTGCTGCACTCCCAACCCGCTGCCCGGCGTCACCGATACCGCGGTCACCGCTGCCGCACCCGCGGCTTGGATTATGGTGCTGTCCGTGGCGCTAGCGGTCACCGCCCCGCCTCCCGATACGCTCACCGAATTCACCTGCGGCGAGCTGGCGCTTGCTCCCACATTCACGGTCACCGCGATCGCCGGGTAACTGGCGCCAGCGATCAACACATCGCTACGCGTACACGTGTTGCCGGTGCAACTCCAACCTGTGCCCGTCATCGATACCAGCGTCAAACCGCTGGGCAACGTTTCCGCTACGGTTACCGGCGCGCTGGTGGATGCCGCGCCCATCGGGTTGGAAACTGTCACCGCATACGCCGCCCCGCTCTGCCCCTGCGTGAAACTGCCGCTATGCGACGAAGCGACGCTCAGCGCTGGAACGGCAGGCATAGCCCAAGTTCCCATGTTCTGCCATCCGCTGTTGGAGTTCGACCCCACCGCGAACATGTAGACGCTCTTCGGCCCGGCATACCCCGCCGTTAACGTCATCGGCAGGTTCAAGGTGAGACCTGTTCCCGACGCCGTGAAACTCGCCGCCGCCACATTCATCGAGCACTGACTGTTGCTCAGCGTCACTGCCGCCCCTGGCGTCGCGGGCGCGGACCAGACCGTGCCGGCGTCGTTGAGCAGGTACAACTGGCTCGCGGCCCTGCCGTAGTATGCCAGGCACGAATTGGCCGACGAAACCGTATTGAAATTCGAGGTGAACCAGACCCAGACGGTGGTAAGGTCGGCGAACCCCAAACTATCCGAATAGTTCAGAGCAAAGGTTTGGGAAGAGCCGCTTCCCGAGGACGGGGTGACCGATACCGCCGCGGCCTGCGACGCGTTCCACTCTCCCAGCGCGTCCCAGCCGCTATTGACGCTCGAATTCTCGGCGAATAGGAAGACGTTCTGCAGTCCGGTGTACGCGGAAGTGAAGGTGACGGGAAGGCCAAGAGTCAGGCCGTTGCCGGAGGCCGCCGCGGTCGCGGTTTGCGCGTTGACGCTGCACTGGCTGTTGGAGAGCGTCACTGCCGCCCCAGGCGTCGCGGGCGCAGACGAAGCCGTGCCGGCGTCGTTGACCAGGAACAATTGGTTCGAGGCTTTCGCGTAGTAGACCAGGCATGAATTTGCCGAGGTGGCGGAGGAGTAGGCCGCGTTAAACCACACCCAGGCATTGACAATATCGGTGGCGCCGGCGGAATCGGAGTATTGCAATGTGAAGGTATGCGCGATCCCGGAACCATTGCTGGGGCTCACCGAAAGGGAGCTGAACTGGCTGCCCGGCGCGATTACGTCCCACACGCCCGGTCCCAGCGGCATCCACGGGCCGGAGGATTGTTCGGTGTTGTTGAATAGCACTCCGGCCATCGGCTGGCCTGCCGCGAAAGCCGCGCTGAAGGTGACGGCGACGGTGAGATTGACCGCGGTCCCACCGGTTCCGTTCGGGTAAGATACGGAGGTGGCGCCCAGGTTCACCGAGCATTTGCTGTTATTGATGGTTTCCGAATCGCCCGGCGCGCCATAAGTCCAATTGCCTGAAACCACGGAGGTAGTGGAGCTATCTTCGTTAAGGCTGAGAGTACGCGTGTTGGGGAAGTAGAGCAGATAGCAGATGTCTGAAATCGCGGTGTTCCCGAACGCCAGGTCGGCCGAATTCATGTCGGCGACGCCCGCGGAATCGGAGAGAGAAAAGGTAAAATTCTGGCTCGTACCGGCGAGGCTCGAGAAACCCGACGTGGGCGCGGCCAGAGTAACCGAAAGAGACTGCGCAAGCAAGGGCCGGCCTGCGCCGCATGCAAGCACCAGAACAGCCAGCCCCATTACCGTTCGCCTAAGTGCGCCAGGGCCCGGAATCCGCAACGGCGTCGTGGCGCACGCACTCATGCGTGCCGCGTTCACACTCGTGTGAACGCGACATCTGTGAACGCCCTTCACACCCGTTATACAAGATTCACAGATGCGCAGCCACACCGGCCCCTGTATGATGCACTTACATGAGGCTCTTCCTCTTAC
>PLDF01000160.1 GCA_003135055.1 Bryobacterales bacterium
CGGTCGATCCTCGGCATCGGCCACGCTATCGGCCAGAAGTGGGTGTTCGATCCTCACTACGGCGTGATGGTCTCCAAGCGGTTCCACCATAGTAAGCCGCCAACCATCCTGGATGTGCCGGTGAACATGCAATGGGAAGCGTTGGATATTCCCGACCCTGAGACTCCGGTGGGCGCCCGCGGTATCGGCGAACCGCCTGTGGGAGGCGGGTGCGCCTCTGTCTTAAACGCGCTCTCGGACGCCCTGGGCGACGAGATCTTTCGGCGCGCGCCGGTTAACGCCGACACGATTTTGACTTCGCTCGAAGCCGGGCGCCCGGTGCAACATCCCCTGATGGCTCACATCTAAGATGGCGCACATTTAATGGAGAGGACTTATGTCGGTAATACGAGACGTCATGCCCGCGTTCGACTTGCTTCAGCCGAGTTCCGCCGCCGATGCACAGCGTCTTCTCCAACAACATGGAGCGGATGCCTGGATCATGGCGGGCGGGCTCGACAGCTTCGACTGGCTCAAGGATCGCATCAAGCGGCCGAAAGTGCTGGTCGACCTCAGCGGGATCGAGGAACTCAGGGGCATTCGCACGACAGACGGCGGCGTCGAGATCGGGGCGCTGACCACGCTTACCGAGATCGTGAAGCACCCCGTCATCAGGGAGCAGTACCGTCTGTTGGCAGAGGCCGCCGAGTTGATCGCTTCGCCGCAGATCCGAAACCAGGGCACCATCGGTGGCAACGTGTCGCAGGACACGCGATGCTGGTATTACCGCGCGGGCTGGACGTGCTACCGTGCGGGCGGAAATATTTGCTATGCCGATACGCCTGAAGGCCGGAACCGCGAGCACGCCATCCTTCACGCGGAGCGATGCGTAGCGGTGAACCCCTCCGATTCGGCGCCGGCGTTGATTGCCCTGGATGCGAAATTCATCATTCGAACGCCCAAGGGAGAACGGGTCGTCGACGCCGAGGACTACTTCATTGGGCCTGACATCGACATCACGCGCCTGCACATACTCAAGCCCGGCGACCTCCTGACGGCCATTCGCATCCCGTCCACATGGGCGGGCGCACGATTCTATTTCGAAAAAGTGCGCGACCGCAACGTGTGGGACTTTCCTTTGATGAACGTGGCCTCGGCGATGCACGTTTCCGGCGATACCATCGAGAGCATCCGTCTTGCCGTGAACGGCGCCGCCGCGCGTCCTTTGCGATTGAAGGCGGTGGAAGACGCCGTACGCGGAAAAACAGCGACTCCGGCAACGGGCGAAATGGCAGGGAAACTAGCGGTGCAAGGGGCCGTCCCTTTGCAGTTCAACTCCTATAAGATCCCCTTGATGAGAAACCTTGTGAAGCGGGCAATTGGTGGAGTGGAGGAGGCAAAATGGGCATCCTGAAGCGGATTACCGAATGGGCCACGAGTCCCTGGGGGCAGAACATTCCCATCCACGTGGCGTGGTTCCTGATTTGGGTGGCCGGCATTGCGGGCCTGCTATTCCTGATGGTGCACGCGACTTACGTACGGTATTTCGCCCGCACAGAGGAATTTGCGGGCAGCGATGCTCCCGTGCCCACGGCTGAACTGCCCGCGCGGATTCCCAGACATTCGCTGACGGCGCGATTGTTTCACTGGATCATGGCTGCCTCGATGTTTACCCTGCTCTTCACGGCATTTTTGCCCAAGCTCGGTGTGCAGTTCAATTGGGTGACTTATCATTGGATCGCCGGGAGCGTGCTGACGGTATCGGTTGTCTTTCATGTGATTCATGCGTCATTCTGGCTGGACTTCCGGGCGATCTGGCCAGATAGATCCGACCTGGTGGATGCGTGGAGAAGAGTGCAGCGATTCATGGACCGCCCGGCGCCGCCGCCGCGAAGGTTCGCCAAATATCCGTTAGAGAACAAGCTGTATCATGGCGCAATTATCGCGACCGGGTTGTCGGCAATCGGCACCGGCGTGTTCATGATGTCCCGGGTCCACACCATCTTCTTCCCTCGCAATCCGTATCTGTTCAGCGATATGACGTGGGGCCTGATGTATGTGCTTCACGGACTGGCCGGCATCGGACTCATCGCGCTGGTGATGGTGCACGTGTACTTCGCGATTCGGCCGGAGAAATTGGACATCACAAAGTCGATGGTGTTTGGCACGATGAGGCGTGAGTTCTATTTGAGCCATTACGATCCGCAGCGTTGGGTCGTGGAGGCGCCGCCGTCGGGCTTAAGCACTACGGACAAGGAGGCCTAATATATGCTGGTGGAAATCGAGAACCGCTTTGAAGAGATCGAAGAATGTTATGAGTTCATGTTGGCGTATGCCGCGCAGGGCCTGACGAGTGACAAGGGCAGCGAATCAGGCAAACAGGTCAGGGTATTTCTGACTCGCGCGGTCAAAGCTCTTACCTCGCTTACGGAACATTGCGCCGAGGCAATGGGGGACGCCCGGCCGGCATTCCTCGCCGTGTTGGAGCGCGATGCGAGCGATTCCCTCGCCGCCATGGAGCTCGTGCTGGCGCAGCCTGCGATCAGCTCTCAATTGGTCGACAACCTGAATGCCTCGGTTCATTTGCGCGCGCTGCTCACCGACGTGTTTCTACTTGGCGAGGTTTTGAGGGCGCCACAAGTAGCGGCACACTCGGCGAGTTCCTAGAGCTGGGGAGAGCGATATGACGTTCGATGCCATGAGAAGACAATTCCTGGAAGTCGTCACTGGCGCTTCGGTGCTCGTCGGGGTATCGTGGTTTGCGAAAGGAGCGGAATCCATGGGAGAAGTTCCCCGCCGTAGACTCGGCCACACAGAGGAAATGGTCTCGATGATAGGGCTGGGCGGATACCACCTTGTCCGGCCGGACCTCGAAGAGGCGGAGAGTATTCGCATCGTGCGCGCGGCGATCGATCAAGGAGTTAATTTCCTCGACAACTGCTGGGACTACAACGGTGGGCAGAGCGAGCTTCGCATGGGCAAGGCGCTGCGCGACGGCTATCGCCAGCGTGCGTTCCTGATGACCAAAATCGACGGCCGCGATAAGAAGACCGCCACGCAACAGATCGAAGAATCGCTGCGCCGGCTCGAGACCGGTCACATCGACCTTCTGCAGTTTCACGAGGTCATCCGCATGGACGATCCGGACCGTATCTTCGCGGCGGGTGGCGCCATGGAAGGGGTGCTCGATGCTAAGAAGGCGGGAAAAATCCGCTACATCGGCTTTACGGGCCACAAGAGTCCTGCTGTACATTTGAAGATGCTGGCGACCGCGGACAGTCATCAGTTCCGATTCGATACGGTGCAGATGCCGTTGAACGTAATGGACGCGCATTACGATAGTTTCGGAAGGAACGTCTTACCCGTGCTGGTGAAGAACGATATCGGCGTGCTTGGAATGAAGCCGATGGGCGACCACATCATCCTCGATAGCAAGACCGCCTCCCCGGTCGAATGCCTGCATTACGCCATGAACCTTCCAACCAGCGTGGTGATAACTGGTTGCGACTCGATGCGGATCCTCGACCAGGCGGTGAGCGCAGCACGGAGTTTCCGGCCCATGAAGCGCGCCGAAGTCGAAGCCCTTCTGGCGAAGACCGCACAGGCCGCGCAAGCCGGCAAGTATGAGCAGTACAAGACGACTCATACGTTCGATGGCACATACCAGAACCCTCAGTGGTTAGGCTGAGAGAGTGCACCGCCCGTCGTCAGGCGGCGTCGTTATGACGTCATGCTTCTTATAAGCTCACCCACAACCTCCTGAAGAATCGACTTCCGGGCTTGGCAGCCTGTTTGCACTCTATCCCAGTGAGAGAGATTCCCGATGCGACAAGCAGCACTATATTTCTCTGGAGCGATCGCCGCGCTTGGCGTCACATTGGCGCTGCGTTCGGAACCCCGCGATTGGCCCGGCGCCGGGACAAGCGTTCCGGCTTCCGCTCAGAGAGAGATTGAGTCGGTTGAGAAAGAGATCAACCGGATTGAGGACGACACCCTGACCAGAGTGCAACATGAGCATCTCGATGCGTCGCAACAGGTCATTCTACTGGGCAAGCTGCTCTTTTACGATCGGGAGCTGTCGGTCCGGCGGAACGAAGCTTGCGCCTTCTGTCACATGCCCGAGGCGGGATTCGCCGGACCGGTGAGCGAACTCAATCGGACCACCGCCGCCTATCCGGGATCGGTGCGCACGCGCTTCAACGAGCGCGCGCCTCAGACTCACGGGTACGCGAGCTTCTCGCCGGTGCTGCACTACAATGCCCTCCAGGGCGACCTGGTGGGCGGAGCTTTCTGGGATATGCGCGCCACCGGTTTGCGGCTGAACAGTCCGCTGGCGGAGCAGGCGCAAGGGCCGCCTCTCGATCCGAATGAGATGGCGCTGATCGACGCGGCCTGCGTGGTATATCGCGCGTCCCGAAGGCCGTATCGGGCGATGGCGGAGCGCTTGTGGGGCGCGCAAGCGTTCGCCATCCGATGGCCGGCGAATAGTCAAACGACCTGTGACCGGCCGGGCCCAGCGCCGAAGGCGGATCCCCTACCCGTGCATCTGACGCCGCTGAACCGGGGGATCGCGCAAGCCACGTATGACAAAATCGCGCAGGCAATCGCGGCTTACGAAGGGTCCAGTGAAGTGAATTCGTTTTCTTCGAAGTACGACTATGTGATGGCGGGCAAGGCGAAATTCGCTGCAGACGAAGACGCCGGTTACCAGTTGTTCCGCAGCGGCGCGACGCACTGCAACGAATGTCATCGCGACGGAGGTCCGGGCGAGGAGCCGTTGTTTACCGATTTCACGGCTTCGAACCTGGGCCTGCCGCCGAATCTTGAAACGCCCTATTACAAAGAGAACCAGCCTGACCGTTTCGGCTTTGCCGCCAACCCTCTCGGCGCCAGCTTTATCGATGCCGGCGTGGGCGCATTTCTCGAAGGCCCGGCGAATCCGGATCGGGAGTGGACGCCGATGGCGAAATCCTTCATAGGCAAACATAAGACACCCACCTTGCGAAACGTCGATAAGCGGCCCCGGCCGGATTTCGTCAGGGCCTATATGCACAACGGGTATCTGCAATCGCTTAAGGAAGTGGTCCACTTCTATAACACTCGCGACGTGCTCCAGCACTGTCAGGCTGGCGATCCCGGAGAGAAGGTGACCTGTTGGCCGGCCCCCGAAAATCCCGAGAACATGAATCGAAGGCAACTGGGTGATCTGGGACTTACCAGCGAACAGGAAGATCGAATCGTAGCTTTTCTGAAGACATTGACGGACGGCTATACGCCGGGCGCCAAGTAGAGGAGACTTATTATGACTACACAAAATCGATGGCTCATCGCCGCCGCGGGCGTGCTGATGCAGATCGCGTTCGGCGCCGTGTACGCGTGGAGCGTCTTCCGCATTCCGTTGACGCATGCTCACGGCTGGACTATTGCCGAAGTCACGGCCGCGTTTGAGATCGCTATCTTCGTCGTTGGCTTCGCGGCGTTTGCTGGCGGGCTGTGGATGAAACGAAGCGGCCCACGCCCGGTGGCGCTGGCAGGCGCGGTCCTCTACGGACTGGGCACAATGCTGACGGGTTCAGCGCACAGTTTGGCTGCGCTGTACTTGACCTACGGCGTGATTGGCGGCGCCGGGCTCGGCCTAGGATACATCGTGCCTATCGCCGCCCTGGTGCGATGGTTTCCGGATAAGCGAGGCATGATCACGGGCCTGGCAGTCGCCGGCTTCGGGGCGGGCGCCCTGGTGACCGCGCCGGTGGCGAATTCGCTGATCGCTTCGGTGGGAGTCGGCCGCACGTTCGAGGTTCTAGGCTTGACGTACCTGGTGGTCGTCTTTGCGTGTGCTTTGGTCATGCGGAATCCACCCGACGGCTACGCGCCTGCGGGATACAGCGCCGCAGGCTTACATCCCGGCAGTTCGGCTTTGCGGGATTTCACACTCCGGCAGGCGCTCGGAACTTGGCAATGGTACGCGCTGTGGCTTACTCTGTTCCTGAACACGACGGCGGGAATCGCGATCGTTTCGCAGGCGTCTCCCATGGCGCAGGAGATCTCAGGCGTTTCAGCCGCGACAGCAGCGGGCATGGTTGGGCTCATCTCGATCGCCAACGGCTCGGGACGTCTTCTGTGGGCCTGGTTCTCGGATGCGGTAGGCCGCCGGCCGGTGTTTCTGACCATGTTCCTACTCCAGTCCGCGGCATTTCTACTACTCTCGCAGGTTCACCATTTCGGCCTGCTCTCGTTGCTGGCGTTCGTCATCCTGCTCTGCTATGGCGGCGGATTCGGCACCATGCCGGCCTTCGCTACCGACTACTTCGGCGCGGGGCAAATCGGCTCGATCTATGGCATGATGCTCACCGCCTGGGGTTGCGCCGCGGTGTTCGGTCCGAGTCTGGTGGCGGGGATTCGCCAGGCGACGGGACACTATCAGGGCGCGATGCGTTGGCTCGCGCTGGCGACGTTGGTGAGCGCAGTGGTGCCTCTGCTCCTGCGGCCGCCGCGGGAAAAACATTCGCACGATTTCGGTGTCGAAGAAGTCGGCGCCGTCGCCGCGTCAGGACATAAGTGAGGCAGCCAGTCTTGGCTGCAGGCTGCCACGGCCGCTGGTTTCTACATTTCCGGCTAGTCAATGGTAGCGCCGGCGGTCTTGCCGCCGGTATCTTGGTGGGCGCGGACATCTAAATCTATGCCAATGCATAGATTCAAAGAACCGGCGGCAAGACCGCCGGCGCTACGAAGGCGCAGTGCGGTTGAGGGCCGGAACTATCTCCTGGAAATGTAGAAACTCCGGCCGGCCTGCAGGCAGGATGCCCCACATATCAGGACATAAGCGGGTGAGGATAGGCGTCGGGTTCCTCTTCGACGGACCGGTGCAGGCACTTGAAGTCCTTTTCGACCAGAAGCTGCACACCGGTTTGCGATCGGGCCTCGATGCCAACCTGGTCGCTCTCCAACCAGTCGGTCATCTGATGCATGGGGATCGTCACCCGGATTGCACAGCCATCGAACGTGGCGGACATCGTCTCCGCGCTCGGCGAGCCCTCCAGAAGATAGACAAGCGGGCGGCCCGGCGCAAACTCAATGAACGATTCCACATGTCCGCCGTCGCGAACCAGAGCAACTTCCTTCTGCGTGACCCGCAGGCGTAGAGAATTTCCCTGAATGCGAAGTTTCATAAGAGACCGAACCTTATGCAAAACCGGCAATTCGATGACTTCCCGAGTACACATTGAATCGCCCGTTGCGGAGGAAGCCAATCAGCGTCATGCCCGACCGTTCCGCGGTGGCGACCGCCAGGCTGGAAGGCGCGCCCACGGCGGCCATCACGGGAATACCCGCCATCAGCGCCTTCTGCACCAGTTCGAAGCTGGCGCGGCCACTTACTAACAAAAGCGACGCGCTCATCGGCATACGCCGCTCCAACAGCGCCGCCCCCACTAGTTTGTCCACAGCATTGTGCCGTCCGACATCCTCGCGCAAGCACTCCAATTTGCCGCGGAGATCGAAACGCGCCGCGGCATGCAGTCCCCCGGTGCTTTCGAAGATACACTGAGCGCTCCGGAGTGCGTCCGGCAACCGGTGGATGATTTCCGGCGAGAGCTGGATGTCGTCCGGCGGCAAGATGGGACAGGCATTCACTTCCAAATCCTGCAAGGACGCCTTCCCGCAGACGCCGCACGCGGACGACATTACGAAGTTACGTTGAGCCTGCATCGGCGCTTTCAGCTCTGCGGCCAACTCCACCACCACAACGTCGGCGCTGCCGTCACTCAGGCGGCCCATCCGCCGAATCTGCGAAATATCCTGGATCATGCCTTCGGAATGCAGGAAGCCCGCGGCCAATTCGAAGTCGTTTCCGGGAGTTCGCATGGTGATCGTGAGGCTGCGATTTCCCAGTCGAATTTCCAAGGCTTCCTCCACTGCCAGCACGTCGTCTGCCTGCGATGCGGCGCAACCCTCCACGCGGCCGATGGGGACCGGAACCACCGCGACGTTCACAGCGCCTTCCCTACGCTTTCCAGCAGATCGAGCGCGACGGCCATCGCGTGACGGCTGTCTTCACTACTCGCCCGCCGCAACAGGTGTAACACTCCCGGCGCCCGGTGCGCCTTCTCGCGCTCCGCTCCTGTGGCAGCGGTGCGAACCAGGCTCTCCAATACTTCCGGCGGGATGCTGGTAAAGAACTTCGTCAGCAGAATGAAATTGCGCATCCCCCGGAGCGACTCAGGAACACCGGCCGCGGCCGTTAAGATGCCGGCTAACTGATCGCCAGCCCCCACCAATCCGCGCAGTAACTCCAGGACACCGCGGTCGTGCAGGAGCTGCAAGAGTTCCAGCGCGTCGACGATGGCGTCGGTATGCTCGTGCAGCGCGTCTTCAAGGCGTTCCGCGGGGTCTGGGCCTTTGGGCGCCAGCGTCAATGGAATCGGTTGTGCCATGGGACTCTATGCCTCCCGCTTCGTCTCGATCTGCGTCATCTCAATCTGAACCAACTCGCCCGGGAAGCGATAGCCGGGCTGCCGCCATTTTCGTTCCACTTCCACGCCGCTCTGCGGAGTAGCATGGCCGAAGCGATGATTGATGCGCGGCAACGGAGTCTCGCCGGTCCGGGCGAGCACCTCCATGCGAACCGCTGTCTCCTTGTATGCCGGCGTGTGCGTCGCAGGGTCCGTGTGGCTGCCGGTGAGAAGGTTGACTGGGATGGTGGTGGAATTCATCGGCATGTAAAGCTCGCCGTCCTGCACACGGTCGGTGACCAACGCGCGCACACGCAAGCGGCCGTGCCGCGAAGTAAGCTGCACCAGGCTGCCGCTCTCGATACCGCGCGAGCGTGCCAGCTCCGGCGATACCTCGACGAACGTGTCGGGAGTTTTTTCATGGATGCCGGGGCTGCGATAGGTCAGATTGCCCTCGTGAAAATGTTCCAGTAGACGGCCGTTGTTCAAATGAAGGTCGAACTCGGAGTCTCTACACTCCTGCGGTTCGCGCCAGGCGAGCGGATACAGGCAGGCCTTCCCGTCGGGAAACGCAAAGCTCTTGGTGTAGAGCAGCGGCTGGTCGGTCCCGTCCGCGGCCACCGGCCATTGCAGCGTCTTATAGCCTTCGAGCCTTTTGTAATTGACTCCGGCAAACATGGGGGTGAGCCCAGCCACCTCATCCATCACTTCCGTAGGATGGCGATAGTTCCAGCCTGCGCCCAGGCGGTTGGCGACGTCTTGAATGATCACCCAATCGGGCCGGCTTCCCGGCAGGGGTTCGAAGACCTGATAGAGTCTTTGCACCCGGCGCTCCGTGCTGGTGAAAGTGCCTTCCTTCTCCAGGCTGGGGCTGGCGGGCAACACTACATCGGCGTACTGGCAAGTGGCGCTGAAGAAAATATCTTGGACCACGAAGAATTCGAGTTTCCGGAACCCGTCGCTCACGTAGTTGGCGTTCGAGTCGACAAGGCTCATTTCCTCGCCGCACAAATACATCGACCGCAACTTGCCGGCATGGATAGCGTCGACCATCTCGTGATTGTCCAGACCCTTGGTGGCAGGCAGGTCAACGCCCCAACGGTTCTGGAACCGCGCGCGAACCTCGGGATCGTCCACTGATTGATACCCGGATACCATGTTGGGCATCGCGCCGTGATCGCTGGCTCCTTGAACGTTGTTGTGCCCCCTCAATGGATACGCTCCCGTGCCTGGGCGCATGTAATTGCCGGTGACGAGCAATAGGTTGGAGATGGCGGTGGATGTGTCGGACCCATTACTGTGCTGGGTGACGCCCATCGCCCACAGGACGCAAACGCTCTTCGCTTCGGCAATCATGTGGGCCACGCGCTTCAGGGTCTCCACCGGCAGATTGCAGGTCTTGGAAGCGAATACCAGCGTGAACGGCTCCAGACTCTGGCGATACTCCGCCAGGCCGTTGACCCATTGGCTCAGGAAATCGGAATGGGCCAGGCCCTCGTCCAGGATGTAACGGGCGACGGCGCTCAGCCACACGATGTCGGTGCTCGGCGTCGGCCGGAAGTGCAGATCGGCGCGGCGCGCCATCTCATTTTCACGTAAGTCGGAGACGATGAGCTTCTGCCCATGAAGCTTGTGGGCGCGCTTCACGCGTGTGGCGAGCACAGGATGGCTCTCGGCCGTGTTGCTGCCGACGATGAGGACTAGCCCGGCCTGCTCGATATCGGCGATAGAGCCAGAGTCGCCGCCATATCCGACCGTGCGGAACAAGCCCATGGTGGCGGGCGCCTGGCAATATCGCGAGCAGTTGTCGACGTTGTTGGTCCCCACGACGCTACGGGCCAGCTTCTGCATCAGGAAGGCCTCTTCGTTGGTGCATTTCGACGACGCGATGAAGGCCAACGCATCGGGACCGTGCGCCGCTTTGATCTCTCCGAAACGGCGGGCGATCAGGTCCAGAGCTTCATCCCACTCGGCTTCGCGAAAACGGTCGCCCTCGCGAATCAGGGGCTTCGTGAGTCGATCCTTACTGTTGACGAAGTCCCACGCGAACTTGCCTTTGATGCACGTGGAAACGCCGTTGGCGGGGCCCGCGGCCGGCTCCACTTTCAGAATATGGCGGTCCTTGGTCCAGACATCGAAGCTGCATCCCACGCCACAATAGGTGCAGACCGTTTTGGTGCGCCGGACGCGGGTAGTCCGCATGGCTGATTCCGCTTCGGAAAGACCGAGGATCGTGGAGTAGCCGATTTCCGCCTCGAGACCCTTCACTACATCGATCATGCTGCCCAAGACCGGTTTGCTGAAACCCGTCAGGAAGCCCGCGTGCCCGATCATGGTTTTCTCCATGAGGGCATTGCACGGGCAAACCGTCACGCAGTGGCCGCAGGAGACGCAGCTCGATTCGCCGATCGCCGCGCCGCCATCCCATAGAACGCGAGGGTGCGGATCCTCCCAGCGGATGGACAGCGTCTCATTGACTTGCAGATCCTGACAGGCCTGCACGCAGCGGCCGCACAGAATGCACTGATTGGGATCGTAGCGGTAGAACGGATTGCTGCTGTCCACCTGATACGGCTTCTCCTGAAACGGGTAGCGCTGGTGTTCCACGGCGAGCAGTTTGGTGGTGTTGTGGACGGTGCAGTTGCCGTTGTTGTTGTCGCAGACCGTGCAATACAGCATATGGTTGCCGAGGATGCGGTCAAAGGCCTCGCGTTGCGCCGCATCCGCGCNNCGCCCGGCCGGCGGTGGTGGAGACCTTCATTCCGGCAGCCGTCACCGTGGCGCAGGCGCGAACCAGCTTGCCATCCACGTCCACGATACAGGTATCGCAGGTCTGGATCGGTCCTAATATGGGGAGGTAGCACACCTGCGACAGTGGAACGCCGGCGCGGTTGATCGCGTCGACTAAGCGATCGCCCGCTTCCACATCATGGGGAGTCCCGTCAATGGAGATCTGGATCATAGCTCAAGCCTTCGCCTCCCTATGCAATCGACGGCCCAGAGCGGATTTAGGCCGCCTTATAACCATATGCTCCCCAGCGGTGTCGACCAGTCGACACTGATCGACACACTCTTAGTAGCGCCGGCGGTCTTGCCGNNCTAGCCCGCAAGAAACCGGCGGCACGACCGCCGGCGCTACACTTCACGCCGCCTGCAGCGCCATGGATTGATAGATTTCCAACAGGTCGTTGCTATCGAGTTCGATTTCGGCCGCACCGATCACTCCGTCCACCTGCTGAGCCCGCCGGATGCCCACGATTGCCCCAGTAACCGCCGGATTCCGCAAGGCCCAAGCGATCGCGACCGCGCCGGGCGTCGTATTGTAACGTTGGCCCACGGCGCGCAGCGCTTCCACCAGGTACAAATTGCGGGTAAGCGCCGGCTCCCGAAAGTTCGTGCTCCGTTTTCGCCAATCGTCTTCGGGAAGAGCTGCAATCCGCTGCCGCGTCATGGCGCCGCTCAGCAGCCCGGAGGCCATCGGTGAATAGACGATTGCGCCAATGTGGTGCTCCATCGCGAACGGCAGCGTCGAGTGCTCGACCTCGGTAGCCAGCAGCGAATACGGTGGCTGAAGCGAAGTGATGGGCGCTACTATGGCGGCGCGCGCCATTTGCCGCGCGTTGAAGTTCGAGACACCGATGTTCCGAATCTTGCCTTCGGCCTTGAGTTTCGCCAGTTCGCCCACTGCCTCTTCAATCGACCCGGGCGAGGCAGATTCCGGGTTGCCCTTCCAGGCGGGCCAATGGATTTGATAAAGATCGATCGCATCGAGCCCCAATCGCTTCAGGCTGGCTTCGGCTTCCCTTCGAATGGAGGCCGCTTGCAGATTGTGGGAAATGGTTCCGGATTCATCCCAGACCAGGCTGCACTTGGNNATGGATTTGATAGAGATCGATGCTGTCCACTCCCAGTCGCTTCAGGCTGGCGTCGGCTTCCCGGCGAATGGAGGCGGCCTGCAGGTTGTGCGAGATTTTTCTGGATTCGTCCCAGACCAGGCTGCACTTGGTGAAGACATAAGGACGCTTGCTCAGCCCGCGGACGGCGCGGCCGACCACTTCTTCGGAATGACCCAGCCCATACGCCGCGGCCGTATCGATCCAGTTGATGCCTCGGTCAAGGCCCGCGTGAATGGCGACGACGGACTCTGCATCGTCCTGCGCGCCCCATCCGAACTCCCATTTTCCGCCGCCGATGGCCCAAGCTCCCATGCCAATTGGCGTAATCTTCAGGTCACTCTGTCCCAGTTTTCGTAAATTCATTTTGAAATGCTCCTATAGCGATATATATAAGAGGCGATCCAGCGACGCTGCGCCGGAGCCCCGTACTACAATTGCGATTGCCAGGGCGATCGCCAGCAAGTGATACTCGAAGCCGTGACCCTTGCGATCGCCAAGCCAGTTCATGAAAAGACCGTTACGGCCGTGCACCATCACAATCGCCGACAACATGGTGATGCAGATTCCGATTGCGGCCACGCGGCTCAATAAGCCGACGATGAGGCCGGCGCCGCCAAGAAACTCCGACGTCACGGCGAGGAAAGCCAGCGGCGCCGGCAGGTGGAGAAACTCGTGCATGGTTCGCAGCGTTTCCTTGAGGCCGGCCCCGCCGAACCAACCCAGCATCTTCTGTGCGCCGTGGGCGAAGAAGACCACTCCCAGAATGACGCGGATGGCCGTGAGGGTCCAATCGGGATCGGTTGAAAATAAACTCGATATCATTGATTCGCTCCTATGCAGCCGGCACAGAGATCTCCGCTGTAACCTCTTGTTCCATCCGCCGGACCACCGCCGAGAAATCTTCTTCACCGCCGTTGGCGATCTCCGCGTCGTTGACCCCTGCCGCGGCTTCCGTGGCAGGCAGCGAAAGACCCGCGCGCGTTGCGGCCGCCAAAGCCAGACCGAAGTCCTTGTGCATCAGGCGAATCGGAAATTGAGGCGTGTAGTCGTGCCGCTTGGCGCTGGCCAGCTTGGCGGCTTGCACGGGCGAGACAACGGCCGTCTTGGCTAGCGTCTCAAACAGTAAATCCCGCGGCAAACCCAAGGAAGCACCCAGCGCCACAGCTTCCGCTATCGCCTGCATGCCGGTACCTAAGAGGGTGTTCACTACCAGTTTCGTGGCGACGCCGCTACCGCTCGGGCCCATATAGAACCACTGTTTCGCGATCGCTTGGAAAATCGCTTCGGCTGCGTCGAAGTCCTGGCGATCGCCGCCGCCGAGAAGCGTCAGCGTCCCGGCCTCCGCGACTGGCGAACTACCGGAGACGGCCACATCCAGCGCGGAGATGCCAAGCTCACGGGCAGCCCCGTAGAGCTTGCGAGAGGTGTCCGGAGCCACCGTACTCATCTCGATGATCCGGGTCCCGGGTCGGGCGTTTCGCAGGACCCCGCCCGCACCCAGGTAGATAGCCTCCACGGCCGCTCCATCCACTACGCAGGACAGCACCACATCCACTTCGGCGGCCAGTTTGCCAGGGTCGCGAGCTACTTCGGCGCCGAGAGTCGACAATGCCTCCGTCTTATTACTCTCGCGATTGTAGACCACCATTGGGAACCCCGCGGACAGCAGTCGGCGCGCCATCGGCGACCCGAGGTGTCCAAGGCCGATGAAACCCAGCCGATGATTCTTAGTGATTTTTTTCAAAGGTGTCATAACTCAACCGGCATGATTGCACTTGCGTTGCCAACTCGCTGGCGGGACATGCTTCAGCTTGTCTGGCTTGGGGCAAGCTAAGCGCGACCCAACATCTGCAATCGCCTGTCCACGAGCCTTCGGGTCGCCTGACGGTCAGGAGACGACGTCCCGGCGACCCGCCTTCCCCAGCCCCACGCGCTAGTCCGCTGTAATAAAAGCGTTTTGCTGCTGGCGAGGCGTTTGCAATTGAGGGCGTCAGGAAGATTATGTGGATTGTCAGACTTGCTCTCAATCGACCTTACACCTTTATAGTGGTCGCGCTGCTTATTCTAATGCTCGCGCCCGTAGTGATTCTCCGGACTCCGACGGACATCTTTCCCAATATCGATATCCCGGTCATCGCCGTCGCATGGCAATACACCGGGCTTAACCCGCAAGAGATGGAAGGGCGTATCACTACGGTGTTTGAGCGCGTCCTGACAACGCTGGTAGACAACATCGAACACATCGAATCGGTGACCATCAACGGACAGGCGTTCGTCAAAATCTACCTCCAGCCGAATGCCAGTCTGGACAATGCCAACGCCGAGGTGACGGCGGTCTCGCAGTCGATTCTGCGCCAACTGCCGCAAGGCACGCAGCCACCGTTGGTCTTCAATTTCAGTGCGTCGTCTGTTCCAATTCTGCAATTGGCGCTTTCCGGCCTTGCCGAACAGGATCTCAACGATATTGGTTTGAACTTCCTCAGAACGCAACTCGTCACCGTGCCCGGGGCATCCATTCCCTACCCGTATGGCGGCAAGCAGCGCCAGATCATGGTCGACCTCAGCCCGGCGCTGCTGCAATCGAAGGGCCTCTCCGCCACCGACGTGACGAACACCCTGGCATTACAGGACCTGGTATTGCCGTCGGGAACCGTCAAGATCGATCAGTTCGAATATGACGTCGATATGAATGCCAGCCCCACCAAAGTGGATAAGCTGAATGACTTGCCGATCAAGGTGGTCGGCAATTCCACCCTATACCTGAGAGACGTCGCCCATGTCCGCGACGGTTTCGCGCCGCAAACCAACATCGTTAGGCAGGACGGCCGGCGCGCTGTGCTGGTCACCGTGTTGAAGGGCGGCAACGCTTCCACGCTGGACGTCGTATCGGGGATTAAGACATTGCTGCCGCGGGTTCAACGGACGTTGCCGCCGCAGCTAAAGATTCAACCGCTGGCAGACCAGTCGATCTTCGTACGCGGCGCTATCAGCGGCGTGGTCCGCGAAGCTGTGATTGCAGCGTGCCTGACAGGCGCCATGATCCTGCTCTTCCTCGGAAGCTGGCGCAGCACGGTGATCATCGCCATCTCCATTCCGCTCGCGATTCTGACTTCCATCCTGGTGCTGAGCGCTCTCGGACAAACCATCAACATCATGACTCTCGGCGGCTTGGCGCTAGCCGTCGGAATCCTGGTCGACGATGCCACCGTGGAGATCGAAAACACCAATCGAAATCTGGAGGAAGGCAAGCAAATCAGGCAGGCGATTCTCGACGGCGCATCGCAGATCGCGGTTCCGGCGTTGGTATCGACGCTCAGTATCTGCATCGTGTTCCTGCCGATGTTCTTCCTGACTGGCGTGCCGAAGTACTTGTTTGTGCCTCTGGCCGAAGCGGTGGTCTTCGCCATGATCGCTTCGTATCTACTTTCCCGGACGCTGGTTCCCACTCTGGCGTTGTATCTGTTGAAGCCGCCGGCTCACGAAGAAAGCCGTTCGCGGAATCCTCTGGTTCTGTTCCAGCGCGCGTTTGAGCACGGATTCGAGCGGCTCCGCGGCGGCTACCGCACTCTGCTCGAAACGCTGGTTCGGTGGCGGCTCATCTTCATTCCCTGCTTTTTAGTCTTGTGTCTCTCGGGCGGGCTGTTGATTCCATGGCTCGGCCAGGACTTTTTCCCCGCGACCGACAACGGCCAATTCATGCTGCACGTGCGCGCGAAGACCGGCACGCGCATCGAAGAGACCGCGCGGCTCTGCGACCTGGTGGAGAACAGCATCCGCGGCGTGGTCCCGGCAAACGAGCTCGACAATATTCTCGACAACATTGGGCTGCCCTACAGCAGCATCAACTATCTGCACGGTTCTTCCGGCGTGCTGGGCGCGTCGGAGGCGGACGTGCTGGTTTCGCTCAACGAAAAGCACCATCCGACAGCCGATTACGTGGCCTCCCTGCGGAATAAGCTTCCGGTGGAGTTTCCCGGCGCTACCTTCTACTTTCTGCCGGCGGACATGGTCACCCAAATTCTGAACTTCGGACTACCGGCGCCCATCGATGTACAAATCGAAGGCGCTGACGTGGCCCGTAATCGCAACGTCGCGGACCAGGTGCTGGAGGAGTTTCGGCAGGTGCCCGGGCTCACGGACCTGCGCGTGCAGCAGACTTTCGACTACCCGAAGTTTCATATTACGGTGGACCGAACCAAGGCCCAGCAGGGCGGTTTCAGCCAGCGCGATATCGCGACCGGTTTGCTGATTTCGCTCAGCGGCAGTTTCCAAACCGCACCCATCTTCTTTCTGAACCAGGAAAACGG
Organism: Bryobacterales bacterium; assembly: GCA_003135055.1. GTDB lineage: Bacteria > Acidobacteriota > Terriglobia > Bryobacterales > Bryobacteraceae > PALSA-243. The sequence continues at coordinate 16,633 of PLDF01000160.1, forward strand.
CGTGAACTATAGCCTTGTGACGCAGACGCCACAGTACGCGATTCAATCGTTAACGGATCTGCAGAACGTTCCCGTGAGCGGGCCGGGGATGATCCATCCCGAGATCCTAGCCGATGTGGCGTCGATTACCCGCAGCAATGAGATGGAAGCGCTCTCGCACTACAACATCCGGCGCGTAGTCGATATTTATGGTTCGGTGCAGGGCCGCGATCTCGCCGGCGTCGGACGCGACGTTTCGCGGATCGTGAAGGCCAACGAGCATCTTCTTCCCAGGGGCAGCTTTTTCCGCGTTCGCGGGCAGCTCGAAACCATGCATACGTCTTACGTCGACTTGTTTGCCGGTCTGGCGTTCTCCATCGTTCTGGTGTACATGCTGATCGTGGTGAACTTCCAGTCGTGGCTCGATCCGTTCATCATCGTCACGGCGCTTCCCGCCGCGCTTTGCGGCATTATCCTTTTTCTGTTTTTCACCCGAACCACGCTGAGTGTTCCGGCCTTGACCGGGGCCATTATGTGCGTAGGCGTCGCGACCGCCAACAGCATTCTGGTGATTTCTTTCGCCAAGGAACGCCTCTCGCATCACGGCGACCCGGCACTGGCTGCGGTCGAATCCGGGTTCACTCGATTCCGGCCCGTGCTGATGACGGCGCTTGCGATGATCATCGGCATGATTCCGATGGCGCTTGGCCTGGGCGATGGCGGAGAGGAAAATGCGCCGCTGGGCCGCGCCGTGATCGGCGGACTGATGTGCGCCACCGTTGCCACTCTATTTTTCGTTCCCGCAGTCTTCAGTCTGCTTCATCGAACGAGACATTTGGACCAACCAGAGGAGCAAGAAGCAAAATGAGCGTCACCACCGAACCAGCTTCGAAAACATCCGAAATAGGGCGAATATTACGCCGTGGCCTTACCGTAATGGTGGCGGCCGCGGCCGCATTTGCAGTGGCCTCGCAAATCTACTCCGGCATCCGGACGCGCGTGGAGGCTGAGAGCAAACTGCAGCAGACTACCGAACAGTCAGCCGTCCTGGCTGTGGACGTCACCCGTCCACAGAGCGGCGCTCCCACTCAGGAAGTGGTCCTGCCCGGAAGCACTCAGGCATTCGTAGATTCGCCGATCTACGCGCGTACCAGCGGATATCTCAAGCACTGGTATTTCGATATTGGAGCGCGCGTCAAACAAGGCGACCTGTTGGCGGAAATCGAGACGCCCGAGATCGACCAGCAACTGCGCCAGGCGCGCGCCGATCTGGAGACCGCGCAAGCAAATCAAGACCTCGCCCAGACTACCGCGGACCGCTGGCAGTTTCTGTTACAGAGCGGTTCAGTCTCGAAACAGGAGACCGACCAAGCGGTCAGCAATTTGCGCGCTCAGAAAGCGGCCGCCGAATCGAACAGCGCCAACGTCCACCGGCTGGAGGACCTCCAGTCGTTTGAGAAAGTGTACGCGCCATTCGACGGCGTGATTACGGTCCGCAGTACGGATGTCGGGTACCTGATCAATGCCGGTGCGGGCACGCCGACCCAGGAGCTGTTTCACATGGCCTCGATCGCCAAGTTGCGCCTTTTCGTCGCGGTTCCCGAAGTCTATTCGCGGGCTGCGCAGAACGGCGCCAAAGCTTCCCTGACGCTCGACGAATTCCCCGGCGAGAAGTTCACCGGCACGCTGGTCCGCAATTCCAATTCGATCGATCCGGCGTCGCGGACTCTGAACACCGAAGTCGACGTGGATAATCCCACTGGGCGTTTGCTGCCGGGCGCTTATGTCTCGGTGCATTTGAAGCTGCCGGGGGTCGTTCGCTCGGTGACCGTCCCCGCCAACGCACTTCTTTTCCGCTCCGAAGGATTGCGCGTGGGAGTGGTTCGAAATGGTCAGGCTGTCCTTGTGCCGATCGCCATCGGGCGCGATTTCGGCAGCACTGTGGAGGTGGTTTCCGGGCTGGATCGTTCGGAGTCGGTGATTTTGAATCCCACGGATTCACTGATCACCGGCACGCCGGTTCGCGTGAACCAGGCTAAGACGCAATGAAGCAGTCATTTTTCACAGAGGTAGGGCGGACCCCCTGGTCCGCAGCCGGCCCCCTGGCCGGCTTGCCGNNGCGGGACGGGGGCGTCCCGCGCGGACCAGGGGGTCCGCCCTACGAAATCCTGCGCCACATCGTTCCCACAATGGCCCTGGCACTGATGCTCGGAGGCTGCATGGTGGGACCCAAATATAAAACGCCCACGGCGGCCGTGCCACCTGCCTACAAAGAAGCGCCGCCTGCCTCCTTCAAGGAGGGCGACGGATGGAAGACCGCGCAACCCGGCGACCAGACCATTCGCGGCAACTGGTGGGAGATTTTCGGCGATCCCCAGTTGAACACCCTGGAACAACAGCTCACCATTGGCAATCAGGACCTGAAGGCCGCCGAAGCGCGATTTCGCCAGGCCCGCGACATGATCCGATTCAATCGTGCTGCCCAGTTCCCGACCATCTCCACGGCGCCGTCCATCGGTTCGGAGCGGGTGTCGAGCAACCGCCCTTTCTTCACCACTGCGCCCGGGTCGTCCGGCGATTTTCTGTTGCCGTTCGACCTCTCCTACGAAGTGGATCTCTGGGGCCGCGTCCGCCGCACCGTGAACGCCGCGCGCGAAGAGGCGCAAGCCACCGCGGCTGACCTCGAAACCGCGAGTCTCAGCCTCCATGCCGAAATGGCCTACGACTATTTCGAACTTCGCGCCGCGGATTCACAACAGCGCCTGCTCGACGACACTGTCAAAGCGTATACCGAGACGCTGCGGCTCGCTACCACCCGCTTCGAAGGCGGCGCCGCACCGAAATCCGATGTCGCCCAAGCGCAAACCCAGCTCGACACCACCCGCGTGGCGGATACGGATATCGGTGTCGAGCGCGCGCAGTACGAACACGCTATCGCCATCCTGTTGGGAAAGCCCCCAGCGGAATTCACCCTGGCGGCCGATCCGCTGAACCTGCAGCCGCCCGTGATCCCCATAGGCGTCCCGGCGCAACTGCTGGAACGCCGGCCGGACATTGCCGCTGTGGAACGGCGGATGGCCGAAGCCAACGAACAAATCGGCATCGCGCGCGCGGCCTATTACCCTACCGTGTCCTTGAGTGCGGCGGCCGGCTTCGAGGGCTCGTCGATTCTCAGTTGGCTCACTTGGCCGAGCCGTTTATGGGCCGTAGGGCCGACGCTTACGCAAACTTTGTTCGACGGCGGGCGGCGCCGCGCCACATCCGACGCGGCGCTCGCTGGATATGATGCGATGGTCGCTAACTACCGCGAAGCGATTCTGGCGGCCTTCCAGCAGGTGGAGGATAACCTCGCAGCCGCACGCATCCTGGAGCAGGAAGGGAAACAGCAAAAGGAGGCCGTGGACTCAGCGCAACTATCGCTCCAGATCTTCACAAACCGCTACACCGGAGGCGTCGATACCTACCTGCAGGTGATCACGGCGCAGACCACTGCCCTAAGCAACGAGCGGAACGACGTCGACATCTTACGCCGCCGCATGGACGCCAGCGTGCTGCTTGTCAAAGCGCTGGGTGGCGGCTGGAGCGTCGCGAATCTACCGAAGCTTTGATGGCAACGTCATCGGCCGGGTCCCTTGGCGCCGAACTGGTGGCGCCTGAGGGTTCTCTCTGAAGCAGGGCGTTCTGGGCAAGGAGCCTGGCATCGTGGTCTAGTTCACCGTATTGGCTTTCGCCTATTTCTTCCTTTGGCCGAAATGCCATCTATGGATTGAGCCGTCGTCGTAGCCGCCCTTAGCGGCGCTCCTGGGAGCGGTCCTGCTGACCACCGTGTTGATCGAGGCGAGAGGGAGAGTCGAAGAAGCCCGTCGCCAGATCGATGCCAAAATAGTTGGATCGATCCAGGGGCAACTGCTCGAAGCCGGCAGGTTTCGGCCGACGCCCTCACTCATCACGCGGCCACATCAACTACAACGACGGTCGTGTCGTCGAACTGCTCGGTCCCGGTTGACCATTCCGCGACTGCCTGCATCAGTCTTTCGGCCGCGCCTTCTGCATCAATCCCCGGCGCGATGGTTCTGCAACAGTTGGTCAAACGTTCGTCCCCGAAGTCTTCCCCAGCGGCGTTTTGGGCGTCGGTAAGACCATCGCTGAAGATCATCAGCCGGCTTCCCGGCTGCATCCGGATATCTTTCGCCGCGTATCGCGCGTTCGCGAACATTCCAATCGGAAAGCCATCCGAATTCAGCCTTTCAATCTCGCCGCCTGCGGTGATTAATATCGGCGACGGATTGCCGGCGTTGACATACGTCAGGACGGCCGTATCGGCATCGTACGCCGCCCAAAAAAGAGTCGCGTAGCGATTGTCTCCGAAGCGGCCGGCGATCTCTCGATTGAGCTTTTCAACGAGACGGCCGGCCGGTGCACCCGCGCCGTCGCCTCCTTCGCGGAGGTACGCTCGCGCGACAGCCTGCAGGTTCGCCATCATTAGGGCGGCCGGGATTCCTTTTCCGCTCACATCCGCACAGAGGATCCCAATTCGTTCCCGGCCGAGATCGACGAAGTCGTAAAGATCACCCCCGACCGTTCGCGCCGCCAGAGTTTGTCCTGCCACGGTGGCGCCACGCAGCACGGGCGCCACGCGTGGGTACAAATACTCTTGAACGCTCCGCGCAACTTGAAGTTCACTCTCGATTCTCAGTGCCGCAGCCTCCTCCTTTTGAAGCCGTTCCAGGGCGATTGCCATCTCGTTGAAGTTGCAGCTCAGATCGCCCAGCTGATCTTTGCTGCGCACCGGCGTCCTCCAGGCGAAGTTGCCGCCCGCAATCTGGCGTGCCGCGCTACTGAGGTCGTCAATCGCGGTCGCGATACTGCTGCCCAGGCGGATGCACATCCCCACTCCCGCAGCATTTACAAGTACGACCAGAAACAAAAGAGCGGCCAAGAGCCAGACCCAGTTCGCCAGTTGGCTACCCAGCCGTGCCATATCTTCGAAGGTGCTTGAGTAACTTGGTCGAACGCTGTATGCGATCCAGTCTTCCGGCGCGCCGGTTTCCCAGTTGCGAACGGTCAACACAACGGCAGCCGGCCGGGTCATGCCAGGCAGGAAATTGCCTTCTATGGTCCTGAACAGGCGCTGATTCGGCGAGTGCGCGCGAAACGGCTTGGGGGAAACCGTCGTCACCGCCATGCTGGCTGCCGAAGAAAGCCGCTTTGCCATTTCGGGTCCCACCGGCAAGCTGAAGATCGCCGTCGCTTTGCATGTGCCCCTCTGTCTTGTCAGTACGTTGCGGATCTCGAGTTGTCCTTGATCGACCACAAGTCCCGCGAATTCGGTGTCCGGCAACCAATTCGGATGTTTGACGAGAACGCGGTCTGACGCTGGCAGCAGTGACTGTTCACCTCGCGGGCTCGCTACGATTAGGGAGGCCCGAGCTTGGGGAAACGCTTCGTCCGTATAGGCCAGCAGCGGCTTGAGCGCGCCGGAACTCGACGGTGACACGGTGCAATCGCCGGCATTATCCAGAATTGCGGAAGCGACGGACCTGCTCGCCTGAACCAGCATCTGAATCTGCTTCTCCACCACGTTGGCACTTTCCCGCCGCACCACGACATTCAAAGCTGCGATTGCCAGGCAGAGAATCAGAATTGTGGAGGTCCCGGTGAAGGCGACGATCGCCGCGATCCTCCACCGAACGCGCCCCCACGCGCGGCGGAGAGCGTCGCGTATGCGAGTGGGAACCGAATCCTTCGCCATCATTGGGATCGATGCAGTCGAAGGGCCAGATTCGCAAACCCTCCATCTTCTCGCGCAGCCATGGAGGCTAATGCCCGCGTAGGTGTCGAGCCGAGGGCATCCGCGTCGATCGAGCGACTGTTCGTTCGATCGTCCGCCGAAGAAGTCTCATCGTGTCAGCAGAGGCCGACTCAACCGGCAAATCGCCTCCCGTGTATGGGTAACGTACCGTGCCGAGATCGACACCCGCGACAACCGGGAACTGGTCCGCTGGCAGAGCGAAGCGCTCTTTGGCGCCGTGAAGGCGTTGGACCCCGCCAACCACAGAATTACCGTGCGTGTCTCGCCTTCCACTGATGTATCGGTTGACGCCGCTGGATCCGTAGCGATCTGGATACTGCCCACCGCTGCCAATGATCCGTCTCACGCCGTCAGCGGCGGCTGGGAGTCCCTTGCCATAGGAGACGCCATCTACGTCCGCGGCGAACACGCTACCGGAATGCCAACCATGCGAGCCAGGATGGTCGTCTCCGGCGGGTTCCGCAGTTTCGCCGGCTCCGTCGAATCGATGGACCCTCTCACGGAACTGCCTGTCGTTCGTGATTTTCGCTCCGGGCGCGATCGGCCGGTCCACTTTGACTTTTTGCCAATCTACTTGGCGGGAAAGAATGAGGCGTCCGGCGCCCATGACCGTCGCCTGTACCTCGCAACTATTGGTGACTGGAACGAAGGCGACTCCGTTCTGATCCTAGGCCGGGAAAACCACCGGCTGGCGACATCGAAGCCTTCCTGCTGATCACGGGTTTCTCTCCCGGCGGCGTCCTGCAACCAGGACCCGGACAATCCGCGGATTGGATTTTTCAGGCCATTGGCTTTGGCGGGAGCAGACCATGAATCGTATACCGGGCCGCGTTTTCAGTGGATGGCGCTCTCTGGGCCGCTGAGCCGTCCAGTTCGGCGCGGGCGCCCTGGCGTAAGGGCCCACCGGCGATTACCGGCCGGGCAGTCACATCTGAATAAACATTTAGGCCCGAATCGGAACAGAATCTGGCACCATATGGGAAAGGATGCTGTACTACGCGGCCTATTGCCGGAGCCCTTGGCCGCGAACTGGTGGCAGATGAGGCTTCTCTCCAAAGCTTGGCGTTATGGGCTTGCGGTAATTTCGTGCGGCGCCGCGCTGGCCGCGGCCATCCCCATGGATGCTCCGTCCTCTTGTTTTTTTCTGGCCGTTATGGTGAGCAGCCTTTACGGGGGCAAAGGGCCGGGCGTCCTGTCGGTGCTGCTACCCTCAGTGGCTTTCGATTATTTCTTCCTGCAGCCGAAATACAGTTTCACGATGGGGCCATTGTCATCCCTGCAATTTGCGGCGTTCCTGGGAGCGGTTCTGGTGGTCTTTGTGTTGATCGAGGCGAAGCGGCGGGCGGAAGAAGCCCGTCGCGAAATCGACGCCAAATACCGGCAGGTTTCGGCCGACGCTCTTGCCGAAGCCAGGAAATCGGAAGCTCGCCTGCGCCTCATCATCGATTCGATTCCCGTGCCGGCATGGTCGAGTCGGGCAGATGGCGCCGCCGATTTTATCAATCGGCGCTGGCTGGACTATACCGGCATCCCAGCGGAAGAGGCGCTGGGTTGGGGCTGGAAGGTTGTGTGTCATCCGGACGACCTCGATCGGACGATGGAGTACTGGCGATCGGTTCTGGCTTCTCACAAGGATCGTGAGTTGGAAGCGCGTCTGCGCCGTTTCGACGGAACATATCGCTGGTTCCTGTTCCGCGTCAGTCCGTTGCCGGACGAATCGGGTAACATCGTTAAGTGGTATGGCACATGTATCGACATCGAAGACAGCAAACGGGCGGCGGACGCCGTACGCGCCAGTGAGCTTAAATTTCGTTTGATCGTTCATAGCATCCCAGGCCTGGTCGCCACCATGACGCCGAAAGGCGACCTCGAACTCGTGAATCAGCCCGTCCTCGACTATACAGGCTTGACGTTTGACGCGCTCAAGGATTGGTGGGCCACCGGACTTGTGCCCGAAGAGGAGTTGCCGCGTGTGACCGCTCGATGGAAACAGTCGGTGGAAACCGGATGTGANNGGTGGTCCGCTGGTATTGCGTGCTCACCGACATCGAAGATCGCAAGCGTACCGAGGAAGCGCTCCGGTCCCGCGAACAGCAACTCCGCTTGATGGTCGACAGCATCCCGGCGCTGATCAGTATCAGAACGGCGACAGGCGAGGTCGAGATGGTAAATCGACAGTGCCTCGATTACACTGGCATGACCGTGGATCAGTTGAAGAACTGGCCCGAAGCGGTGCATCCTGACGATCGTGCGGACACCATCGCCCGGTGGAAGTATGCCATTGAGAGCGGGAATCCCTTGGATACCGAGGTCCGTGCCAGGCGTGCCGACGGAATGTATCGCTGGTTTCAGTGCCGCGCTCTTCCCCTGCGCGACACCGAAGGCAGGATCATCCGTTGGCACGCTCTGTATGTGGATATCGAAGACCGCAGGCGCGCCGAGGAAGCCCTGCGATCGAGCGAGCATCAGCTACGGCTGGTGGTCGATAGCATCCCGGCCCTTGTATCCACCATGACTCCGGCGGGCGACACCGAAACGGTAAACGAGCAACTCGTGGCTTATACGGGACAAAGTCCCGAGGAGCTGAAAAACTGGCCGGAAAAGGTACATCCGGAGGATCGCGCGCGCATAGCCGATCGCTGGCGGCGGTCGGTGGAAACCGGCAATCCATACGACGCTGAGGAACGCGTCCGGCGAGCCGACGGCGTGTATCGGTGGTTCCATACACGAGGTCTGCCCATCCGCGACACGGAAGGCCATATTGTCCGCTGGTGCCTCCTCCTGACCGATATCGAAGATCGAAGGCAAGCTGAACAAGCTTTGCGGGCCAGTGAACACCATCTCCGCCTGATGACCGAAACTATTCCCGCCCTTGTGTGGCGCACCACGCCGGACGGAGAGATCGACTACGTCAACCGGCGCGTTCTGGAATATACCGGCAAGCCGCTCGAAGACTTTGGAAACGACGGATGGCTGCAACTTCTCCATCCCGACGATGTCGATCCCACCATACGCATATGGCGGCAGAACACGCAGACCGGAGAGCCTCACCAAGTCACTTACCGGCTCCGCCGCGCGGATGGCGCGTATCGCTGGTTCGACGTGCGTGGCGAGCCATTGCGTGACAACGAGGGGCGAGTCGTGCAATGGTACGGAATTTGTATCGATGTGGAGGACCGCAGGCGGACGGAGGAAGCTTTGCGAAACACCCAGGATCGCCTTTCCGTCGCGTCTCAGATCGCGACCGTGGGCGAATTGGCGGCTTCCATCGCGCACGAAGTGAACCAGCCGCTCACCGCCGTGGTCTCGAACGGCAATGCCTGCCTGCGGTGGCTTTCCGCCCAGCCGCCGAACCTTGCCAAGGCTGTGGAAGCCGCCGAACGGATTGTCCGCGATGGGAAAGACGCGGGAGAAGTTGTCCGCCGCATCCGCGCGCTTTTCAAAAGGGCGGCCCGTGAGGAAGTTCCGCTCGACTTGAACGAAGTGATCGCCGAAGTACTGCGTCTCTTGCAGAGTGAGACCGCGAAGCGGCGCGTCATCGTAGAGACCGACCTGGGACAGGATCTGGCGCCGGTAAACGGCGATCGCGTCCAACTGCAGCAATTGATACTCAACCTGCTCCTGAACGGAATCGAAGCCATGGATCCGGTGATCGATCACCCCAAGAGACTGTTCATTCGTTCCAAACGGGAGAGTGACGATAACGTCTTGGTAGAGATACAGGATTCCGGAGTGGGATTGAAAGATCCGGACACAGTCTTCGACGCTTTCTTCACAACGAAGGAGAACGGCATGGGCATGGGGCTGGCGATTTGCCGTTCTATTGTCCAAGCGCACAACGGGCGCCTCTGGGCGGCCTCCGGCCAAGGTCCCGGCGCAACGTTCTGCTTCACTCTTCCCCTTCAGTTGAGTCCGATGTCATGACTTCCGGCGATCCCATTGTCTTCGTTGTGGATGATGACCATCGAGTGCGCGAGGCATTGTGCAGCCTGATCGAATCGGTCGGGCTGCGCGTAACCGCGTACGGTTCGGCGGCGGAGTTTCTGGAGGCCGAAAAGCCCGACGCGCCCGCCTGCCTGGTGCTGGATCTGCAACTCCCTGGGCCCAGCGGCCTGGAGTTGCAGCGCGAACTGGCCGATGGCAGCGGCCCGCCGATCGTCTTCATTACCGGTCACGGAGACATTCCATCTTCGGTGCGCGCCATGAAGGCGGGGGCCATCGAGTTCCTGCCCAAACCATTCGGCGACCAGGAACTGTTGGCGGCGATCGACGCGGCGCTTGCGCTCGATCGCAAAGGCCGGCGCGAGCGAGCGGAGCTGGCCGAGTTACAGAAGCACTACGTCCGGCTCACTCCTCGCGAACGGGAAGTGCTTCCCTTCGTTGTGGCGGGGTTGGCGAATAAGCAGACCGCCGCGGAACTCGGCACCAGCGAGATCACCATCGGCGTTCATCGGGGCCAGATCATGCGCAAGATGGCCGCGCGATCGCTCGCCGAACTGGTCCGCATGGCCGACAAGCTCGCGCTTGCGCGCGGTGCAGGACAGGCCTAAATAAACATATAATAGCGCTCCTCCTAAACCTGCGGTTATGATCGAGTCGTGGTTGAAGATTCCAGTTTGAATGCAGGTTCTGCAAGGCACATCGTCGCGGCGGTCGACGATGATTATAGAGTTCGCGAGTCGATCGAGAGCCTGGTGGCATCGGCCGGACACACTCCCTTGGTATTCGCTTCCGCGGAAGAATTCTTGCGATCGGGAGCGCCCGAGTTGGCGATCTGCCTGATCACGGATGTGAGAATGCCGGGGATCGACGGGCTTGAGTTGCAGCGCCGCGTCAGGCTTCAATATCCCCGGTTGCCGGTTATCTTGATTACCGCCCACTATGATGCCGAAATTCGACAAAAGGCCCTCAGTCAAGGCGCCGCCGGCTTCCTGCATAAGCCGTTCGACGCGGCCGATTTGTTAGGTGCAATCGATCTCGCCCTGAGTACGCGACCAGAGGATTGATTTGGAGTTCCGAGCTGTTCAGCAAGGAGAAAACGATGGCTACGTCCGACTTGATTGGTTCCAGCCCCAAATTCCGGGCTTTACTTGAAGAAATCAGCATGGTAGCGCCGGTGGATAGCGCCGTCCTCGTTCAAGGGGAGACAGGCACCGGCAAGGAAGTGGTGGCTCAAGCGATTCACGCTGCCAGCCCCCGCCGGCAGCAAAAGTTCGTAGCCATCAATTGCGCGGCGATACCCGCGGCGCTGATGGAGAGTGAACTCTTCGGATATGAGCGAGGCGCCTTTACGGGCGCCGTTACCCAGCGCGAGGGACGTTTTCAGCTCGCGGATCGCGGCACCTTGTTTCTCGATGAAATCGGCGACCTTCCCCTCGAACTCCAGCCGAAACTCTTGCGCGTTCTCCAGGAACAGCAAGTCGAGCGCCTCGGTAGCAGCCGCACGATCCCAGTGAACGTACGCGTGATCGCCGCGACCAATCAGGACCTCTGGGGCATGGTCCAGGAGAAGAAGTTTCGCGCCGATCTCTATTACCGGCTGAATGTCTTTCCCATCAACTTGCCTCCCTTGCGGGAAAGGGAGGGCGATATTCCCCTTCTGGTAAGCCACTTCGTTCGAAAGTTCGCCGAGCGGCTAGGCAGGATGATCGACTGCATCCCCGACGATGTCATGGAAGCGATCGAAAGCCACGATTGGCCGGGCAATATTCGCGAATTGCAAAATTTCATTGAGCGCGCGGTGATCATGACAACCGGTACCGTACTGCGGCCGCGTCTGGCGGAGCTGCAGATGCAGACCGTCTCCACCGAGGTCCGCACTTTGGCCGATGCAGAACGCGCTCACATTGTGGCTACGCTCCGGGAAACTAAGTGGGTTGTCGGTGGACAGAGTGGCGCGGCCGCCAGGCTCGGGTTGCCCAGAACTACCCTGATCGCCAGGATGCAAAGACTCGGTCTAACGAAATACCCCGCCGCGCAGAACGAAAGGCCACCGGCTCAACACGAAATGGAACGTTGGGAACCCGGTAGCGCTGAACGTCATCTGGTCAGTGCTGCGGTCGCCGGTTACGGCAGTTCTGACAGGGAATACACTTACGTGCGGTAGTTCCTCTCAGGCCCGCCGCGTCTCTGACCTCCTGGACCCTGGGTAACCGTCTGCAAGTTCTGAACGAGTGCGGACAACGGCAGTTCGAGGACATTTCTGAGAAGCTCGCGGGGCTTCCCTCTGCGGAGGTTCGGCAGCCTGCAGTTGATGGCAGAGCACAAGGTGTTCGTCGCGAAAGCGATTGGCCATGACCCCAAAGTGCCGATCCCGCGTATCAGGGCGTGAAGAATGTCTTCTCCTGGCAGCGCTAGGCGTTCGGCGCTCGAATGAGTACCGCGCTGGCACTATTATCAGTTCTAAACTTCTGAGGTTTGGATCATTCTGAGATCACCTCAGGTCAAGCCAAAATGCCCTTTTCGCTTTCCGCCGCCACTGCGGCGCCGCGATGATGATGATCCAGAGATTCACCGCTCCTGAAAGTCATGGCGGCAAAGACTTGCAGACTGACTGGTGGTCAGCCGCCAAACACGTTGCGGGTTCAACCAACCCGCCCGAAGACCCGTTCATGTGTGCCGGCCGTGCGCCAAAGGCGGTCCGCGGTTGTGAGCCAGCATGGCATCTACAGGCTTCGGAGCTGGCTCAGAATGAACTGACGCGCAATTCAGCCGAGCTCGTTAATTTCCCGTTCGAACTCCCGAATCCGCATGATTACCTCGTCGAATTCGGGAACCGTCCCCATAATCATTCCGGCCATACGGCCGTAGTCTCGCCTCAGGGACTCGGCCATTGCGGGAGAAGGGCAGAGGGCGAGCGTGCCGGGGATGGCCGTTGCGAGGTCGAAATCCGGGCCGTCGAAGAACATCCGAGTGTCGCACACAATCACGGGAGAGAGAGAGGAATCTGACAATGCGAACTGCCCGACTTCGGAGTTCAGCAGACGGTAGATGTCGTAATAATGGCGCGAGACGCGTTGGCCCTGGTGCTGTCCGCTGCCCGTGGATGATGGTGACTTTGTCCCAGAATGTCCGCTCGGCGACGATGGTCGTGATGCCCGCTACGTCGAGATTCAGTGATGCAACATCGTTCGCGAGGTACGGCCGAATGGTGGTCTCACAGTGAAAGCAATTATTCCACTTACCGCTAACGACGAATTTGGAGAACGGCCACGAGGAATCAGTGAATTAGGTTGCCTTGCATCAACGCCTTGGACGCATAAGTCTCTTATTGACAAACGCCGGTTAACTTCCCAAGCTGGACGTCATCGGTGGGTCGTGGAAAGTGCTGGCTGGTAGTGAGCCGTTTTGGTCCTCCACGGTCACAACTAGCGACCGTATCGATCGCCGACTTCATGACGGGGGCCGGCTTCGTCATGCTGCGTTCGCATTGTGACACTGGCGCGTATTCTTATCTCTTGCGCGCAAGCAATCGCTTCCATTGGTTTAGGAGCTGGTTGCTCTGATGGACGATTGGAGCTTCTGTAGCGCCCCTGCTTTTCATCTGTGCCGAAACTGTGTCCGAACTCGATCTGTTGAAACCGCCGGAGTTGCTTTTTGAGCGAAAGCAGATTCCCCGGATTGTTGTAAATATTAGGAATAGCCGAACAACGATGAAGCCCATGGAAGCCGCGACGCTCCCTTGGGCGCAGGGGGTCGGGCGTTCGAATCGCCCCGCCCCGACCAAACCTCTCGATGAGTCCGAACGAATTGATTGATTCCCTGTACCATCGCTTTCACCCATCCGTTGCCTCTATTGTGGCAAAATGTGCCCCCCCTCTCAGCTTGGCTGAGTTGTGCCAAAACTCGATCCGCTCTGGTTTGTCCGGCGGTTCAGTTCGGCGAGCGCCGCGCGTTTCATTGGAAGCTTCATCTGCGAATCGGAGACTGCGCGACCCGCTCGCCGCCGGCTCCGTCCGCCCATTGCTTCGCGACCGTAACATCGATCTCGTCGCGCCCGCGATCCGGAAACAGTCCTGCGCCCGGTCTAAGCGAGCGGCATCTCCACCATTCCCGCAATCTCCGCCCCGATCGCCAGCGACGCCGTGGCCGCGGGGCTTGGCGCATTCAGCACGTGCAGCGCATTGGGCCGCGCGATCAATCGAAAATCCTGCTCCAGCTCGCCGCCTGGCGTGATGGCCTGCGCGCGCACGCCGGAACCGCCGGTTTCGAGGTCGTCCGGCTGAATCTCGGGCACCAGCCGCTGTAGCGAGCGGCAAAACAACTCGCGGCTGAAACTGCGCCGCAATTCGTACCAGCACATCGACGGATAGCGCCGCAGGAAGCGCCAGAGCCCGCCATAGCTTAGTGCGTCGAACAGGTCGCGCGCGTTGAAATCGGTCTTGCGGTAGCCCTCGCGCGAAAGCGCCAGCACGGCATTCGGGCCGGCCTCGATCCCGCCGTGGATCAGGCGCGTGAAGTGCACGCCCAGAAACGGAAATCGCGGATCGGGAACGGGGTAGATCAGATTCCGCACCAGATCCTGACGGCTGCGCTTGATCTGGTAATACTCGCCGCGAAACGGCACGATGCGCATGTCGCGGCGCTCGCCCGCCAGCTCGGCCACGCGGTCGCAGTGCAGGCCGGCGCAATTCACCAGGAAATCCGCCTCGAAATCGCCCGCAGGGGTATGCGCCAGCCACGCGCCTGCGCGCTGATCGAGGCGCTCCACGCGCGCCCGGGTGACGACCGCGGCGCCGCGCTCCGTCAGTTTGCGAACCAGCGCTTCGCAAACTTTGGCGTAATCTACAATGCCTTCCTGCGGCACGCGCAGCGCCGCCACGCCGCCGGCGTGCGGCTCGATTTCGAGCATCTGGTCGCGGCTGAGCCAGCGCAAACCTTCCAATCCGTTGGCGGCGCCGCGAACCTGCAAGGCCCGCAGGCGTTCCACCTCGCTCTCATCCGCGGCCACCACCAGCTTGCCGCAGATCTCGTGCGGGATGTCGTTTTCCTGGCAGAACGCCACCATCTGCCGGATGCCTTCCACCGCCAGCCGCGCCTTTACCGAGCCAGGCTTGTAATAAAGACCGCAGTGCAGAACGCCGCTGTTGTGGCCGGTCTGGTGGCGGCCCACCGCATCTTCCTTTTCCAGCACGGTGATGCGCACGCCGGGAAATCGTTCGCTGAGCCGATAGGCCGTGGCTAGCCCGACAATGCCGCCGCCGATGACGGCGATTCGCTTGGAGGTGGTCAAATATACCTTTCGTCGGGCAACCCAGTGAGGCTGCAATTCACACTCACGGATTGCCGTCCGAAAAGGCCGAGCGCTCGGAGCGGTCCGGGACAAGGCAGGCTATGGGCCCGCCCTACTATGATACCTCCACCCAAGCCCGCCGTTTGCTGCTATCCATCTCGGCTTCGAGAACCGTGAGCTGCCGCAGACCGTCCACGAATTGCGGGTACTCGGGCTCGGCGGCGGGGTCTTCGATCGACCGGTAGAACCGCCGGAACACTTGCTTGAAGGTATCGTCGTAGCCTTCGCTGTGGCCGCCGGGCAGATCGGCGTAGGAGCGCGCGCCTTCCTTTAATAGCGCCGGGTCCTTGACGATCACCTGGTTGGCCGAGTTGCGATTGCCGATCCACAATTCGTCGGGCCGCTCCTGGTCCCACGCCACGCCGCATTTGGTTCCGTAGATTTCGATGCTCAGCCGGTTCTTGCGTCCCGCCGAGACCTGGCTGGCCGTGAATGCGCCGCGTGCGCCATTCCCCATGCGGAACACCACGGCGCCGAAGTCCTCCGTATCGACGGGCGTTTCCACGTAGTCCTCGGGCTTGAGCGATTTGCCGGCGAACGTCTCAATGGAGCCCTTGGGCCGCTTGCGCGTTTTGTGGAACGTGTTCAAATCGGCGCAAAGCGAGGCGATGCGCTGCCCGGTGACGTGCTCGGCCATATCGCACCAGTGCGAGCCGATATCGGCCATGCAGCGCGAAGGGCCGTTCTCTTTGGTTTCCACGCGCCAGTTCCAATCGGTGTCGTAGAGCAGCCAATCCTGCGAGTATGTGCCCTGCACCACCAGAATTTCGCCCAGGTCGCCGGCCTCGCGCATGCGCCGCATCTGCTGCGCAATGGGGTAATAGCGCAGATTGTGGAAAGTGCAGTTGCGCTTCCCGGCCTCGCGCGCCGCGGCCACCATTTTGCGGGCTTCATCGGACGATACGGCGAGCGGCTTCTCGCAGAGCACGTGCTTGCCGGCCTGCAGCGCATCGAGCGCCATGGGCAGATGCAGCGCGTTGGGCGTGCAGATGTGTACGGCGTCGATGGAGGGGTCTTCCAGAATTCGCCGGTAGTCGCCCGCCGTCTTCGGAATGTTCAACTGCTCGCCGAGCAGGGCGGCCTTGGCGTCGGTGCTGGCCACCACGGCCGCCACCTCCACGTTGCCCAACCGGCGGATACCTTCGATATGTACGCGCCCCACAAAACCTGCGCCGAATACTGCCGCTTTAAATTGCCTCATGTTGGTTTAGCCTACCGCAAAAGTCGTTGGCGCCAAAATTGACGGTTTGATTAGGTTAGTCTGAGAAGTAGGTCTGAAAAGTTTAGCATGGTCCTTCGGATCCGGTTTGGTAAGCGCTCCGTAGTCAGCGAGAATCGGCGCGCCGCGCTGGCATTGTCTGCGCTGCTCGATCCAGCGGCGGTGATGGCGCTGGCGCTGGGGCTTTGGGGCATTGCGGCGGAGTTGAACTGGGTGGGCAGTTTCGCCATTCCCTCGGGCTTGTTTTCGCACTGGGAGACGTGGATGGCCGCGGCGGCGGGGCTGGAATTTTGCGCGGTGGCGCTCAACCGGTACGGCAAGAACGGCGGCGCCGCGCCCGTTTGATATCCTGATTCCAGAGAGTCGCATGCGTTCCTCAGTGTATTCCTACCGCCGGTCGTCTTTTTTCGGGTACTTCCCCACCGGCGTCAAGTGGCTGCTAATCAGCAATACCGCGATCTTCATTCTCACCACGCTCTTCGGCCGCGCGTTTCAGGACGATATCGCCCTGCTGGCGCTGGCGCCGGTGTTGGTGGTTTTCCACTTCTGCTTTTTCCAGCTTTTCACCTACATGTTTCTGCATGCGGGTGTCACCCACCTGCTGTTCAACATGCTTACGCTGTGGATGTTTGGCGTACAACTGGAACGCGATTGGGGCACGCGGCGCTTCCTGAAGTACTATTTCGTCTGCGGCATCGGCGCGGGGTTATGCGATGTGGCGCTCAACGCCGCCATCGGGAACTGGAACACGCGCACGGTTGGCGCATCCGGGGCGATCTTCGGATTGCTGCTGGCGTTCGGCGTTCTCTATCCCAACCAGACGGTCCTGATGAATTTCCTGTTCCCCATCAAGGCCAAGTACCTGGTGATGATTTACGGCGCCATCGAGCTGATGCTCGCTTTCAGCCCGAATAACGGCGTCAGCAACATCGCTCACCTGGGCGGAATGGCGTTCGGCTACGTGTACCTCAAGAGCCGCATGCCGCGCCTGCGCACGCCCGACTGGCGTACGGCCTACCGGCAATGGAAACTGCAGCGGGCCAAGAAGAAGTTTCAGGTCTACATGCGAAAGCATGATGGCCGCGGGCCTTGGGTGAGTTAGCCGCGCGTTTTCCGCCCGCAAATGAACTCCGCGCGCCTCCGCCTCTCCGCGCGCTTCAGGAAACTCACCCCGCCGCAAGCCTTTATTTTCAGTGGACACTGTCGTGGCAGTCTTGCCTTGAGCTCTCACCTTCCTCCTGCCCCCAAGCTCTCGACGAATCGCCTGGACTGCAATCCGCCGACTCTTTCACCGGAATCTCACCCTTTCCAAAAAACTCCGGGCCTTCCGCGCCTCCGCGTTAAAATTGACTGCCTCGACCTTCCGCTCACCCCTCCGCTTGCGCGACCACCCCCAAGTTTCCCCGCTATATGAACGGCGACGCCAGTCCGCGCGGGTGCTCTCTGGAAACTCACCTACAA
>PLDF01000431.1 GCA_003135055.1 Bryobacterales bacterium
AGCCGGTGGTGCCCATGATGGTTGAACCGCGATCGCGGTTGTAGATCTTCATGCCGTTGCAGCAACGGCCGTCCCAGCAGATGAGCTTGTCGTCGTATTCGAAATTGGTGACGAGGGTATCGTAGAACTGCCAGTCATCCTTGAAGGCGTAGCGGCCGCCGGCGGCGTTGATGCGATCGGGGTAGTCGACACCGAGGGCCCAGCGGCAGACGTCGACTTCGTGGGAACCGTTGTTGAGCGTTTCGCCGGTGCCCCATATGCGGAACCAGTGCCAGTTATAAGGTTGAACGTTGTCCTTATAGGGCCGGCGCGGCGCGGGACCTTGCCAGAGGTCCCAGTTGAGCGTGGACGGGACGGGCGCATCTTTGCCGATGCCAAGAGATTTCCTGGTGTTCACGTACCAGGCCATGGCATAGTAGGCGCGGCCGATGAGGCCATCGTGAATCTTCTGGACGATCTCGATGGTGTGCGGGGAGGAACGCTGCTGTGTGCCCATCTGCACCAGCTTGCCGTATTTTTTCTGCGCGGCGATGAGCAGCGCACCCTCGGCGGGATTGTGACTGCAGGGTTTTTCGACATAGACGTGTTTGCCGGCTTCGACTCCGGCGATGGCCATGGGTGCATGCCAGTGGTCGGGGGTGGCGATGGAGATGGCGTCGATGTCTTTGCGCTCGAGAATTTTGCGGAAGTCGCCTTCGGTCTGCGGCGCGTAGCCGAGTTCTTTTTGGGCTTCGGCGCCGAACTTGTCCATGAATGTGCTCTCGACGTCGCAAATATAGGCGATGCGGGCGGTGTCCTTGTTCGCAGCGAGGGCGGAGAGATGCGCGTAGCCGCGGCTGTGCAGTCCGATGACGGCGAAGTTGAGGCGGTCGTTGGCGCCGACGATTTGGGAATAGCTTTTCGCGGTGCTGCCGACGGCGAGACCGGCCGCGCCGATGGCCATGGTGTCCAGAAATTCACGACGAGTGATCATGGTGTCTCCATTGAAAATGGTGGGCTCAGCAAGCCGCGCCCGATTGCGCAAGGGATTTTTTGAGGTCGGCCATGCTGAAGCGTGACGATGCTTCGGGAGTGCCCGCGCCGCGCCAATGGGTTTCAAGGCTGACGGCGTAGTGGTAGCCGTCTTTGCGGAGAGCGCGAAGCTGGCCGACCCAGTCGACGACGCCGGTGCCGACGGGTTGCCATTCGAATTTGCCGCCGGCCTGACGGGTGACATTCTTTGCGTGGCAATGGCCGATGCGGTCTTTGGGAATGAGGTAGTAGCCGGTGGGAAACGGTGTTTCGGTGGCGAAGGTTCCGGCGTTGCCGGGATCCCAGTTGAGCATGAAGTTTCGGTTGGGGACGGCTTTCAGGACAGCAGCTGACTCTTCGCCGGTGGCCGTGTTGCAGGACATTTCATTTTCGAGAAGGAGGATGACGTTGCTCTTCGCGCAGACGTCGGCGGCTTGGCGGAGTTTCTCATTGATCGCTTCACGGTAGGGCGCCTGATTGTCGAGGCGCCAAAAGTCGAAGCAGCGCACGCGGTCGGTGGAGAAGGTGCGGGTGAGGTCGATGCAGTGGGCGAGGAGAGCATCCTCCTGGTTAAAGTCGGTGGTGGCGTGGAACTGATCGCGCTGCTGGCCGTCTTTGCGCGGTGCGCCGGGCCAGTCAACTTTGTAGAGAGGACTGGCGATATCGGTGACGCGGAGATTGTATTTTGCGAGGATGGCCTGGGCGCGCGAGAGATCGTCGGCGGGGAGGTCGGTAACGTTCTTTCCCCACATGGTGCGCAGTTCCACCCACTGCATACCGAAATCCTTCGAGGCAACAGAGCAGGCGTGGTCGAAATCTTCAGAGATTTCGTTGGTGATGACGCTGAGTTTGAAGGGCGAATTCATCTGAGCGAGGGCGCGAATAGGCGCCGCGAATGCGGCAGCGGCGCAGGCGGTCGAGGCGAGGAATTCGCGGCGGGTGGATGGTTTCATGGCGAGGGCTCCTGATGTCGGCTGAGGGCTAAGGAAGTGCGGCGCCCTGAGGTTGAAAGAGTTTCTTTATCAGCTATCAGCGATCAGCGATCGGCTATCAGCTATGAACTATGAGCCATGAGCGATGGGTGAGCGCGTCAGTGCTATTCGGCGTTGAAGGTGTCGGCCTGATGGTTGAGGGCTTCCGGAGTGACGGTGCCACTGATGAAGAAGATGCGATAGTGGAAGGTCGCGGACTTGCCTGGTTCGAGTGAGAAGTTCAGCGGAGCGGCCGTGGGTTCGAAGCCATGCACGCCGAGCGGGTTGACGGCGAAGAGGCCATAGTCGCGGGCGTGCCAGTAGGTGGGGTAGTTGGGGTTTCCGGTGTGGTCGAGGACAGCGATGGTTTCTGGCTTGCCGTCGGGCGTGGTGGCGGAGAGCTCGCACCACTTACCGCGCGTGCCCCATGCGGCGGCGCCGACCTTGCCTTCGCTGGTGCGGTAGACTCCGCTAGCGCCAGCGGTGGCAGCGGCGACGGGGGTTGCAATGCCGTTGGCGTCGCGGAGGGTCTCGGGCGTTGCGGTGGCGGATTCGAGGAAGTGGGCGACGCGGAGACCGAGCATGCCGTCCTTGTCGTCGTGGAAGACGACGGGCGCAATGGCTTTGAGGGTCACGGTCATGTCGATGGAGCGGGCGGGTTTGCCGTCGATGGTGAGCTTGGAGAAGACGTAGCGGGTGGTCTGGCCGATGATGGGCGGCGTCTGGTTGCTTCCGACGGCGGGGACGTCGGAGGCGGGGTACCAGGTGGATTCGGTGACGAGCTCGCCGGAGGTCGCGCCGCTCTTGGAGGAAACGATGCGGTCGTGGTCGATGGAGCCGTATTTAGCGCGCGCGTCAGGCTTGATGGCGTCGGAATTATTCCAGTAGTCGATGTTGTTGACGTTGGAGTAGTTGAACCAGAGGCCGGTGTGGTGGGGATGGTCG
>PLDF01000381.1 GCA_003135055.1 Bryobacterales bacterium
GGATCGAGGTCGATGATGAGGCGGTCGGGCCGTTCGAGGGTTTTGTTGCGGGAACCCCACGGATGCAGTTCGAGCACACCCATCTGTCCGAGGCCGACGAGACCCTCGCGCGTAGAGACGGTGATGTACTGCTCCGGTTTGGTGCCCTTCTTCACCAGGACCGGCACACTGTCCACGCCGGCAGGCATGCCCTTCCCAATTTGTTTCTGGAAGAAGCAGGGCTGGCCGCTGCCTTCCGGGCAGCGCACGATGCTCAGCGGCCGGTCGGCGATGTGCGGCAGCAGATGATCGGCGACGGCGTCGTAATACTCAGCGAGTTGCAGCTTGGTGAGGTGGCTTTCTTCATCGAGGATCTTATCGGGATGGCTGATGGAGACGCCAGCGACCTGCGCGCGATCGCTGCGGGATTTGGATGGGGTCCGCGTTTCGACTTTGGCCGCGGTTGCGGCGGGAGCGGGATGATGCGCGGCTTTGACTGCGGGTTTCTCTTCGCGCGGGCGTCTTCCTGACGATTTGGGTACGGGTCCCGCCATTTCGCGAACGACTTCCTTCGGATCCTTGTCTTCGCGGAGGCCGAGGAAGGCGGCCTGACGGACCAGATTGTCGCTGGTCCACGCGGCGAAGCGCGCCTCAATGACCGTGGAGGGCTTGACCCAGATCGCGTCCTTCTTCGCTTCGGCCGGCACATCGTGAAACGCGGGCTTTGCCTGGCGCAAAACGTCGAGCTGGTCGCGTAGCAGTTCGTGCGTCTTGCGGGTGAAGCCGGTTCCGGCGCGGCCCGCATAGATGAGGTCGCTGTCGCTGTAATAGCCGAGCAGCAGCGACCCGATGCCGTGCCCGCCGCTGGAGAGCGGCGTGAATCCGCCTACGACAAATTCCTGTTGCAGGACGCACTTCGATTTGAGCCAAAAGCGTGAGCGCTCCGAACGCCATGTTGAGCTGGCCAGCTTGGAAACGATGCCCTCAGCGCCCATTTCGCAAGCCCGGCGAAACATCGCGCCTCCGTTGGCGCGAATGTGGCTGCTGTAGCGCAGCGTATTGTCGCCGTGATCCTCGAGCAGACCTTTGAGGAGGGTCTTGCGCCGCTCCAGAGGCAGGTTGCGCAGGTTGTGGCCGTCGAGGTGAAGCAGGTCGAAGGCGTAATACGTGAGCGGGTGCTCGGCGCCTTCTTCAAACGCAGCCTGCAGATCGGCGAAGCTGGTTCCTCCCTGCTCGTTGAGGACGACCACTTCGCCATCGAGGATCGCGCCGTGGACGGGGAGCTCGGCGGCGGCTTTGGCAACGTCACGCATCCGATGCGTCCAGTCCAGACCACTGCGCGTGAAGAGGCGCGCCCGGCGTTTTCCGTCTTTTGTGTCGACATGGACCTGGATGCGATAGCCGTCAAGTTTGAGCTCGTGCAGCCAGTCATCGCCCTCAGGCGGCTTTTCAACGGAAGAGGCCAGTTCCGGCGAAAGAAAGCCGGGCATCTTCTCGCGCGGTACATCGTGCAGGAGACTTTCGCGGTCCGGCGCAGGCGCGGACGCGGGAGATTCCTTTGCCGCGAAGGTTCTGCGCGTCAGCAGCGAACGATTCGCTGGCGGCTTCTTTTCGGGGACATAGGAATTCCAGGTGTGGTCCTCGGCGGCGGCGATCTGCTCGATGCTGCGGCCAGTGACCGCGCTGTCCGGGGCTTCGTCGGTGATGGCGGGATCGCTGGCGGTGCGCTCGTACTCGTCGTGCTCCTTGATAAGCAGCCAGTTGTTCTTGCCTTTTTCGCCGAAGCGGTCGCCCTTCATGCGGATGAGCGCCCAGTGGCCGTGCAGCTTCTTGCCATGGAGGATGAATTTGAGCTGCCCCTTGCGCAGGCCTTCGTCGACATCGGTCACCGGCTCCCAGGTTCCCTGATCCCAGACCATGACCGTGCCGCCGCCATACTGGCCTTTGGGGATGGTTCCCTCGAAGCCGCCATATTCAATGGGGTGGTCTTCGACCTCGACGGCGAGGCGTTTGTCCGCGACAACGTAGCTGGGGCCTTTGGTGACGGCCCAACTCTTGAAAACGCCGCGCCAGCCCAGGCGAAAATCGTAGTGGAGCCGGGTGGCGGCGTGCTTCTGGACGACGAAGGGGAGGCCGGCGCCCACTTTCGGTCTGGATTTTGCGCCCGAGGAACCGCTGGGCTCGGCGGTCATGGCGAAGTCCCGCATGGCGCGATAGCGGGCTAGCTGCTGATCGACGAGGTCGGAGGGCGCCTCGGCAGGTGAGGTGGATTTTCTCTCGCGTTTGGCGGCTTTTTTCGGCATCTGGAAGTTCGGATTCCGGCGCGGCGGCGCGGGCTGCCTTCAGCCCGTTTGCAGCAGTCCGGTCATTTGCAGGTCCTGCTCGAGCAGAACCGACTCGCTGGGATTGTCGTCACGGTAGCGCACCTGGACGCTGTGGCCGCGAATGGCGGTTGCAAAGGCCTCCGCGGCAGCTTTGCGTGCGAAGTGACGGCGGTATTTGCCATAGCGATACTGCTGCTGCGCGTAATAGCGGTAAGAGACCTCGACCCAGGTACCGTACTGGGACTTCTTGACGGCTGCGGTTTGCACCTGACCATCCGCGCTGGGCCACATGGCGGCCCGGTTCTCGCGGACGCGCTGCACATATTTGCGGACGGCGCCGGCGCCGGCGCCGATGATGGCCGCAAAGAAGTAGTGGAATGTGCCGGCAAAGGGCGCCAGATGATGCCAAAGATCCTTCATTCGCGGATAGCGCTCCTGATGGAAGCTATGCGCGTTCAGGTTACTACGGCGGGGGTTCCGGAGCTCGCTTTTGAGGGATTGAACCATGATGCTTTTGGGTTACCAGGTTGCCCATTAAATTGCAGTTTCGTGACTGGCCAATCCTCTCCGCGGGGGTATATCGTAATGCTCGCTGAGTGCTCTGGAGCCGGTTTCCGGACGCATGGCATCGTAATCCCCAGGAGCTGTTTTGCTATGTCAACTTTGTTGCAATCGGAAGTCGCCACACAGAAGGATTTTCTGCCGCTGAACGGGACCGACCACGTCGAGTTTTGGGTGGGCAACGCCCGCCAGGCAGCCTACTTTTACCGGCTGGCGTTTGGCTTGAAGTTAGTGGCCTATGCAGGGCCGGAAACCGGCGTTCGCGACCGAGCCTCGTATGTGCTAGAGCACGGGAAGGTGAGGTTCGTCCTGACCACGCCGCTTCGTCCCGACGGCGAGATTGCCGAGCATGTGCGCGTTCACGGAGACGGCGTGCGCGATGTTGCCCTGTGGGTGGACGACGCTCGCCAGGCTTGGAAAGAGACGACGAAACGCGGTGCACGCAGCGTTCGTGAGCCTTTCGAATTGAAGGACGCGCAGGGCATAGTCAGGATCGCGTCGATCGCCGCGTACGGTGACACGATTCACTCATTTGTCGAGCGCAGCGACTATAAAGGCCCGTTTCTGCCCGGCTATCGCGCCATGCCGGAAGACCCGCTCGCGCGGCCGACGGGACTGGTGCACATCGACCATATGGTCGGCAACGTGGGCTGGA
>PLDF01000326.1 GCA_003135055.1 Bryobacterales bacterium
TATTGTTTGACTCTGACTTAGGCTACAGTAATTTGGCGAGCGGCGATTTCAACGGAGATGGCAAGCAGGACTTTGTGGCCATGAGCAATGCGGGCCCGGTCGTGCTTCTAGGCAATGGCGACGGCACATTTCAGGCTCCTGTCACGATTGCCACCGGCGAAGCCTCTTGCGGCAATCTAGCGGTTGCGGATTTCAACGGAGATGGCAAGCCGGACCTGGTCTGTTGGAATATTGAAAATCCGGCTGCCGGCGTAGCTCTGGGTAATGGAGACGGAACATTCCAGAATTTTATTAATTACACCGACAGCAGCATCGGCGCCAACCCGGACTCTTTCGTGGTTGGAGATTTTGACGGCGACGGTAAGCTGGACCTTGCGGCGGTCTCTTGGAATGGCATCACGGTGCTCTTGGGCGACGGCGATGGCGCCTTCCACGGAGCAGTGAAGTCACAACTGAGCTCAATGAGTGGGTACTTCGCCGTTTCGGGAGATTTCAACGGCGACGGCAAACTGGATATCGCATACGCCTCGTACGAAGCCTATCAGGTCTACATCGCATTCGGCAACGGCGACGGCACTTTCCAATACGGAGGAGCTACCTTCCCGACCGATTCGACTCCTGGGACAATCGCGCTGGCTGATTTCAATGGCGACGGCAAGCCGGATTTTGCAGTAAGCAACTACATCGCCAACACCGTCGACGTATTCCTCGGCGGCCAATTCTCCGGCCTGGGTCTATTGCTCAGCCATACCGGCAATTTCACGGCGGGACATACGGGAACCTACCAGGCCGTCGTCGGTAACCCCGCGTTTGCGGCCACCTCGGGAACCGTTACTTTCACCGACACGCTGCCGTCTGGGCTGACGGCGACCTCCATTAACGGCAGCGGATGGACTTGCACGTTGAGCAACCTGACCTGCACCCGTGCCGACGCGCTGGCCGATAGCACGAGTTATCCCGCGATTTCGATCGTAGTGAATGTGGCAGCCAACCTCCAGCCATCCACGATCGCTAATCGGGCTTCGGTCTCCAGCGGCGGTGTTGTCAATTCGGCGACCGATGCCACGTCCATTGTTCTTGCGACCACGACTGCGCTGGCAGTTTCACCCAATCCCTCGACTCTCGGCCAGGCGGTCACCCTGACGGCGACCGTGACTGCCGGGCCCAGGGGCGTGGTGGAATTCTTCGATGGGGGCGCGATGCTGGGAGCGGCAACGCTTACCGCCGGTCAGGCTGGCTTGACAACCCGTTTACTGGGGTCCGGCATTCATTCTTTGTTAGCCACATATTCCGGCGACACAACCCACGCTGCGAGCAGTTCCGCGGCGAAGTCTCAGACAGTCGATGCTCTCCAGGCCAGCGGCTTGGCCGCGCCGGCCAGTTACGCCACCGGGACCGGCCCCACGGCTATTGCCGCGGGCGATTTCAACGCGGATGGGAAAACCGATTTGGTCACCGCCAACTCGGGCGCCAACACTGTTAGCGTGCTGCTAGGTAACGGCGATGGCACTTATCGCGCGAAGGTAGACTACGCCGTAGGAACGCAGCCGGCGTCCCTAGTCGTGGCCGATTTCAACAACGATGGCAGCCTGTGGATGCTTGGCCGTTACGCGGAAACTGGTCCCGAACCTGCGGCTCGCGATCGTTGGCAGCGGGCCGATGTTGCCCGATCTTGAGCGGCGCGCCGCCGAATTGGGCATTCCGGATGCCTGCGTTTTTGAGCCGCTGCCAGCCGGGTGACGGACTGGCTCGGACAGATCGATATTTTCGTGCTGCCCTCTGCCGCCGCGCTCGCCGGTGCGTTACAACGGGCGATTCTCCATCCCTATTTTCGACGGCGCATGGCGGACGCCGGCAGCGATTTTGTGCGCACGAATTTCTCGCGGGAAACCGGCCCTCGTCGAAGGTAAGCAAACTGGACGAGTCGGACCGGCGGATCGAGGCGTCCGGTTCGGCGGCGGAGGCCGGCCCCGGCTTTCCGGCGCGCTCGCATCGATGATCCCCCCTGTGGCGTCGAGGTATCAGGCGCGCTTGCTGCGGCGCACGACGGCGGGCCGCCACTCCGCACTTCATGAGTCCGATGCAGGCTGCTTCCGGATGTCAGGCCGGTCTCACATCCTTCGCCAACGCGCCCCATGCGATTAACTTACTGATGGATCGACACTCCGCCGAAGTAGAGCGAGGAGAACGATCGGAGCGTGCGATTCGTCACTCGTACCATAACCCGGTAAACGCGATTCAGGTAGAATCGGAGTGTTTGCGCGAGCAGTCCGCCGGAAAGAAACGAGGATCCGGGCATGAGCCACCAACAACGATGGGAAACGGAACAGAAATTCTTCGATGACGAGGAGTACAGCGACCTTCCGATTCCGCCTTCCACCATCGAACGTTACACCTTGTCCCGGAAACCCTGGCTGGCTCCCACGTTCCCCTTCTACTTGCTCGGCGATCTCCGCGGGAAGTACGTTCTAGAGGTGGGATGCGGCGATGGCGGCAATGCCATTCTGCTGGCTCTTCTCGGCGCACAGGTAGTGGGAGTCGACATTTCGCCGAAAGCGATCGAGATAGCGAGGCACCGCGCCGAACTTCATGCGGTCTCGCAAAATACCATGTTCACGGCCAAACCCCTGGAGCTGTTCGAACCGCAGGACGGCAGACAGTTTGACATCGTCTGCGGCTGGGCCGTGCTGCATCATGTGATCCCCGTGCTGGATGCGACACTCTCCGCCTTGACTAGCATCGCGAAGCCTGATGCGCTCTTCCTATTCTCCGAACCCGTCAGCATGTGGCGATGGCTGCGCCGGCTTCGATTAATGCTTCCCATCCCGACGCATGGCACGCCCGATGAACGCCCTCTGGAGCCGGCGGAGATCGCCATTTTCAAGAGATACGTCCCCAACCTGAAGGCCCGCTATTTCAACGGCGGCATGCGCATCGCCAACCGGTTCTTCTTTCGGGGGCGCTATGAGGACTTGTCGCCCTTCGCCCGCGCTGTGTACGATGCCATCGCCCGGCTTGACGATTTTTGCCTGAATCGCCTGGGGTTAGCGGGCTTCGCATCCGGCATCGTGATGTACGGGGCCGTGCGTCCGCCGCTTGGCCCCGGCGCCGGAGGCGCTGCTGGTGTGGAATGAGCTGGCGTGGAATGAAAGGATCGTTGTCGCCGCCTTTCAGTTTTAACGGCAACGCGATGCCTTTACAAACGGGCGGGTAGCCGCTCCGGAGAGCCGCGACTGCGCCGCCCCTACTTCTGGCATACGAACGTAGTGGCCGGCATGACGAACGTCAGCAGAAGAGAGCGGACCGGTGGAAGTGTCCGGCTGGCCAGCGTCACGCTCCGCTTGAGAGGCGACAACCGGTCTGCATCCACCAGATCCACCACGTCGAGGACTTTCCGGAAACCCAGTTTCTTGAACTCGCGGCGCAGCAAACTATGCCGAAACTGGTTAAAATCGATTCCCAGCTTCATGATGTCTTTGCCATGCGTCGCCATGCGAAGGCGGTAGCGCGCGGCGTCCGGCAACCACCCGTATAACGGAACCTTGTGAAATTCTCCGCTCTTGGCGAACGAAAATTTATTGGTGGATTCGAAAAACATCGCTCCGCCCGGCTTGAGCGCCTTGTAGATCTTCGCCAGCCCTGAGCGCCAATGCTCGACGTGCTCGAAAACCGAGGAGGCGATCACCACGTCGTACTGCTCCACGCCGATATCGTTGTCTTCCACGTTGCCTAGCTCGATATCCGGAACGATGCCGTTGCGCTTTCCGATTTGCATCGCGCATTCCACCAGTTGCGGACTGATTTCGAGTCCTTTGCATTGCAGCCCATTGGCCTTGCACAGTAAGGGAAACCATCCGGTGCCGGTTCCCACTTCCAGGATTCGCATGCTTGCGTCCACCTTGAGCACCTTGCCCACATACGACAGATACCGCTCGTACTCGGGAGTTTTGTCCTTCAATTCGTACGTGCCGAAATTGGCAAGATAACGGTCGATTTCGGGTATGGCTTCCAGGTGAACCCGCATAGGATCTCTGTGGGTAAGTCTAACATCCTTCCCGGCCGCCGGCACGCGGCGGGGTGCTTAACTTAACCGATTTGGCGAAGCCGCGAACGCCCCCTTACATTCGCGGCTCTGTAACCGCCCCCAGGGGCCCGGAATCCGATCGGAGCGGTAGACGTTGCCTCACCACTGAAGCGGAGAGCGTTGCCTATCTGCAAGCGCCTTCGTCCTAAGCCGTGCGCGCAGCCAGTTGACCGGCAATGCGCGGTGTTCTTTCCTCAGGCAAATGAAATAAGCGAGTGCATAGAAGACCAGCGCCAGTAAGGCGCCGCCGGCGATCATTTGGAACCAATTGTTTCCGGGCAGCCAATGCCTTTTCACCCAAAACGCCATGGGTAACACGGGGGCCGCGGCTAGAAGCGGCGGAGCATAGATGCTTCGAATGTACGTCCACACGCTGTAGTGAATAGCGTGGCAGAACAGCCAGGAGGTTACCAGACCCCGAGTCATGGCGATCAGACCCGATGTCAGCCATGCCGCCCCAAGAATACCGTAACGCGGAACCACCCAATAGAGGCCCGCCAGGCAAAATGCCGCCTCCGCCATGAGTAGATAGGCATAGCCCTGGTGCTTTCCCAAACCGTAGAGTATCGAGCTGGAGTTGAATTGCGCGGCGATGCCCAGCGTGGTCCCCACCGCCACAATGGGAAGCAGCGGGGCGCTGTGCAGCGCGAATTCCGGCCTGATCCAGATGCGGAACAACTCTTGCCCGTATACGATCAGCGCCATGGCGAACGGCGCGAAAAGTACAAAGCAGTAGCGGTTGATGTAAGTGCCCATACGGGCTATGCCTTCGTAATCCTTCGTCGCCGCCAGCTCGGCCGCATGCGATCCGCTGACAAAACCCACGCGGCCTACCATATCCACCGAGTATTGGAGCAGCCGCACGGGCTGGCTGTAATACCCCACGAACGCCGTGGGAAGAAAGTGACCGATGAGCACCGGCGCGCTCTGATTGAGAACCTGCGCGGCAACGGCGGCGCCAAACGTGTGGATGCCGTAACTAAGCATCTGGCGGAACATGCCAAGACTCAGGTAAGACAAAGAGAATTTCAACTGGGGAAAGATTTTGCGAACGGCCAGAATAGTCTGCGCGTATGTGCATGCCAGTGCGATCATTACCACCGCCCCCATGGCGAGCAGACCATGTCCTGTGGCGAGCACGGCCGCGATTCCAAGAGAACGGATGGCGATTTGGACGATCCAAATCCTGCTGGAGAGATCGAACCGCTGAAAGCCTTCGAGGCAGGCGGTGAACAGATTGAAAACCGCTCCCGACGCCCAGCCAAGCCCCACCACGATCAGAAGCGTGGTAAAAGTCTTCGCGTATTGGGGCGAAATATTTTCAAAACGAGTGATGGGTCCCGCAAATAAGACGGTGCCGCAAATGGCGAGCAGCAATACCGCGCTCGAAAAAAAGATCGCCGTATTCAGCGTCTCATTCAATTTATCGAGTTCGCCGGTCGCCCGGTAATGCGCCGTATATTTGGCGGTCGCGGACCGGAAGCCGAGATCCATCATCCCGAAGCTGTCGGCCAGCGCGAAAATAAGAACCCACACCCCGTTCCCTTCGTCGCCCAATTTGCGAATGATATACGGCGACAGCAGGACTCCCGCGAAAATGCTGACGGCAATGCCGAACCAGCTCCACATCACGCTATGGAAGAAGCGCTCGCTACGTTTCGAAGACTCTCCCGGGGAAGCGGAAACCATGTTCTTCACGTTAAACAAATGGCGCGCCGCACGGAATCCAAGCGGCGCATCGGCCGCGGCGAATCCGGCTCGCGGGCCGTTACCGGCTTGCCGGCGCGGTTTACGCTGGACCGGTGGGACGTACCCCGCTGGGACGCACCCAGCGGCGGGCCGGATTGACGGGCATCCAATTCACCAGTTGAACCTGCGGCGCCCCGTTATTTCGCTGCTCCAGGGCGTCCAGGGAAGTCTTGCCGGCTTGCACCAGCGCAACCGAAAATCCCGCCAGCACGGGCAGGGTCGCGGAGTACGCTACATAATCGAAGGTAACGCATACTGCATAGGCGACCAGCGAGGCATTGAGCGCAAACGCCATGTTCGCGATGTCGCGGCCCTCCGGCGCGGCTATAAGGTCCGCCCGTTTGTAGAGGCGCCGCAGGCCCTTAAAACTGAGCCACATCATCGTCACGAATACGATCAGCGCGGGCGTGCCCGCCTCCGCGGAAACCTGCAAATACGTATTATGGGTACCCTGCCATCCGCTGTGGAGACCCTCCAACTTTTCAACGCCGGACATGTACGAACCGAATTCGCCGATGCCCACGCCGAATACCGGGTGCGAAATGGATACCTTAATTGCATTCATCAGCAATCGGCGCCTGGCCGCGGACGAGCTCACGGCGTAGTCGAGCTGTCTCGCTTCGGCATTGTTCTGCGCCGTCTCCATTACGTTCGATCCTAGAAAAATGCTCAGGTAGCGCTCCTTGAGCGCATGCGGAAATATCGTCATGACCGCCCCCACGAAAACTATTGCGACAAAAGCCATTGCGGCTTTCCCGGCGATCGAGGCGCGCAGAAACAGAAGGAAGCACAAGACCGCAAAGCCGATGATTCCGGTGCGCGATCCGGTGCGAATCAGGGTGACGACCGACGCGCCGATCAGGCAGAACGCCAGCAGCCTTTTCAATTTCCCGCTCTTGCCGTCCAGCACGATCAACGTCAGGAACGGCAGCCCCAATAACACGTCGAAAGCGATTTCGTTGGCGTTTCCGAAAGTCCCATGGCCCATGGCCAGCCTTCCGTCGATTATTTGGCCTTTCCAAATCACCAGCACCGCTCCCATCCCAGCGCCGAATCCAATGGAATTCAGCGAGATGCGGCAGTGCCGGACAGTCGTCACCAGCGCTCCTGCAATCAGGAATGCCGTGAGCGACTTCAGCCACTCCTGCGTAAAGGTCCGAAAGCTGCCGGCCATCCAGGAACTGAATGGAACGTTGATCGCATACAGCACCGTCAGCGCCGCCATGCACATTCCAATCTTGGAGCCCAACGTCGAAAGCAGCTTCCCTTCCATCGCGGCGCCCAGCAAAGCGATCGAGCTCGTGACCAGCGGCACATGCAAATACCACAACTGCCATTCGAAAAACCGGCTGTAGTACGCAAGATTGAAAATGCAAAAACAATAGAACGAAAACTTCAGCAGCGGCGCGGGTTCGATTTCCGGGGGCGCCGTCAGGGCATAAGTTGGAGCGGCAATCATGGGACTCACGTCTAAGTCTTCATTGTAACTCCAGGCCGCTTCTTCCAGCCCGGCGATCTACGCCGTCGTACGCCGTCGTCCGTCGCGACTATAGTTTGCCGGTATTCTGGGATACGCGCTCGCCCCCTTGGGATTATGTGCGCTGGCTTACGTAATCGGCATGTGTCTTATTAGTATCTTAATCCATGGCTAAAGCGCGCCGGGTTTTGCCTTCCTGGGGCCGTGCTAACCATGCGCCAACAACGCAGCGAAGCGCAACACCGCCCTCGGTACCGGTAACCAGCCAGGCTGGATTTTTGCGAAGTCGAGGCGTTAAGCGCTAAGTGATATCGTAATACGCATGACACGGCTCGCGAAGAACCTGGCCATCCGCGCCGCCGTGCGCGCCGGCCGATGGCTGCACCGCAAGAAGGCCACGCTGCTCAACTATCACCGCTTCCAACCCGAGTACGCCGCCCAATTCCGCCGGCAGTGCGAGTATCTGCGCCGCCGCCACCGGGTGCTCTCTCTGGGCGAGCTGAACCGATTGCTGCGCAATGGCGGCGCGCCGCCGCCGAATGCCGTCGTACTCACTATCGACGACGGTCACCGCGATTTCTACACCTGCGCTTTCCCGATTCTCCGCGAGTATGGATTCCCCGCCACGGTGTATTTGCCTACGGCGTTCCTCGACCGCATGGAAGGGCGCGAATGGCTATGGTTCGACCGTTTCACCTATGCGTTCCGCCATTCCACGCTGAGCCACGTAGAGGTTCCGCCCCTGGCGCCGGGCGCCCCGCCGCTTGTCTTGCAGCTCGATTCCGCTTCTGCGCGCGCCGCCGCGTCCGCGCGCGTAGCCGCCGCCGCCCAGTGGCATTCCGCCGCCGATCGCGATGCATATTGCGACCGCGTGGCAGCCGCGCTCGCAGTGCGGATTCCCGCAACGCCGCCCGAGGAATTCGCGCCGCTCACCTGGGGCGAAGTGCGCACCATGGCGCGAAGCGGAATGGAGCCCGGCGGCCACACAGTGACGCATCCGATTCTGACGACCATCCAAACACCCGGCGAGCTGGAATTTGAGATTTCGCAATGCAAGCTGCGGATTGAGCAAGAGCTGCAAGCGCCCGCCGTGCATTTCGCCTATCCCAGCGGAAAAGCCGACGAGATCCCCGCGGCGGCGAAAAAAGCGGTGGAGCGGGCCGGGTTTGAAACGGCAGTCACTACTTTGCCCGGCCAAGCCGGCCCCGGCGACGATCTGCTATGGTTGCGGCGCGTGGGGGTTGAACCCGAAGCGCCGCCGCTGTGGTTCCAGCGTTGCGCGGCGGCTGTTGTAAGGATGGATTGAACCGCCGCATGGCCAGGCAAGCGCTTGAATTCGGCCCGGCGGTGGAAACGGATATTCCGGCCATCCGCCGTCTGTTGCGGGACGTTTTCGGCGTACCCGAGGACTGGCGTGTGTTCCAGCCGGAAATCCTGGCCTGGAAGGCTTTCCGCCCCCACCCGTTCTGGAGCGGGTCGCGAAGTTACGTGGTTCGCGCCGGAGAAGAAATTGTCGCGCACGGTTGCATAGTGCCAAGCGAAGTACTAACAGGGGGAGAGATGCTGCGGGGCGCGCGCATCGTCGATTGGGCGGCCAACCGGTCTTTTCCGGGAACGGGGTCGCGCATTTTCAACGGCATTCTACAACTGGTCGACGTCGTTTTCGCCGTGGGCGGCTCATCGGACACGCTACGTATCCTGCCCGTAATCGGTTTCAAGAAGACCCAGACTTGCACAAGATACGTGCGCGTCATCCGCCCGTTGCGCGCGTGGCGGATGAGCGGCGATCGCTCGTGGAAAGGGCCCACGCGGGCCGCGCGCGATCTGCTTCGCCTCACGAAACCGGCGCATTCGGCTGGCGCGGAGTGGTCTATCCGCCGTATCGAGCGATTCGATGAAACGGCGGCGCCCGTCATGCCGCTTGCGCCTGGGCCGGACGATTTCATGCCCTGCCGCCGCACACCGGAGCTTCTGAATTACCTGCTGGCTTGCCCAGCCGCGGCTGTCGAGGGCTATCTTCTCTTCCGTCGCGGCCAATTGGCCGGTTACGCCGTGCTGAGCCGCGTTGGGCAGGAGTGCCGGCTGGCTGAGGTGTGGATCGCGTCCTCCAGCGCCGGCGACTGGGCCGATGCCTACGCCGTGACGGCCAATGCGGCATCCCAGGCGCCTGAAACCACCACGCTCACCGCGCGCGTCTTTTCGCCGGAGCGTTCTCCCACCCTTGCCGCCGCCGGGTTCCAGGCCGTGAGTAGCGAGCCGCTGTTTCGCAAAGAGCGTGAACCGAAGTGGCCGGACGGCCGAATGGTTGAGGTGGGAGTCCTCGACGACGACTATCTCTATCTATAGCGCCATGACCGCAGCCCCGTGACCGCAGCCCCATAACCACGTGCTATGGCGCGCTTACGGAAAAGCCACGCCCTGACGGCCGCGAGTCGCGATAGCGCCAAATCCCGCGGTCGAAGAACCAGCCTCGATCGCTCCGAATAGAGTTACCGGGCGCGTTTAGACCGGCCACGTCACAACGGCAATTGACTGTGCTTCTCGCTAGATAGAGTTATGTTCTTGCAGTACAGCGGGTGCTTAAAGTCGTGAAGCACGTAAATCTGATCGTTCCACGCCTGTTGGCGAGCTCTATAATGGCGAAACATGTGGATCGGAGAGAGCTTTTTGTCGTCGTGTTCCCGATTGAACTCATTAATGGCGCATAGCTCGCCGGTATATTCGGAGTGACAAGCATGTTCCGGCCAAATCAGATCGTCAAAATAGCAGTATGTACGGGGCAGGCGAGTGCTGGAATCGTCATTTTCAAACAAGCCAAAAGCTGTCTTGGTGGAACTGTAGTAATCGAGATCGAATGCGACGAAGCCAATGCTCCCCTTCGGAATCCAGGAAGGGATGGTGTCTTTGAGGTCGCCGAGAATCAACTCTGTGTCGGGTGACAGTTCGGCTTTTAGCTTGGCGACATCCATTCTGTAGAAACCCTTTCCCCAGACATAGGGCAAGTCTCGATAGTCGGTGGCGGCGGGCATGCCCTGACCGCTATCGAAGCCGGTCACATGAATGCGGATGCCAAGGCTATCGCCGACGGTCTTCGCAATTCGTTCGAGAGCCAGAAGGCCTCTTCCGCCGGCGACTCCTAGTTCGATCGCGGAAATCGAATTCAGGCCTAGCCGCTTGGCAAGATCTGCCGCCGCATAGACGCAATAGGCATAGTGCGCCCTATCGAAGATTCCGTATCGGACTCTGGTTTCGACGGAGCCGAACGGATACCGGAGCCATAGACTAGGTACGCCGGGAATCTGCGTCAAACGGTTCAGTATTCTGCCTGCGATCACTCCGTCAGCCTCCGCCTTGAAGGTCAACCACCCTCGGAAGGGCAGGTTCGGCACGCTTATGCTCCACCCAGTTTACACCGGGAAGGCGCGCGTCATCCACGAGCGGCCCGCTCGTCGCAGCTCGGCGGAAGCCCGCAAACTCGCGCTCCGAAGCCGGTCTTCTTCCGGAACCAGCGGCTTTCCGGAGAGGTCGCGCAGCTCGGCGAGAAGATGCCACGGCTTTGCCGGATCCTTGCGCGGAAACGGCAAGCGCTTCCGCGTAAACCCCATATCGCGTGAGTTGGGAAATCGAATGCGCGCGCGGATTATCGGGGGCAGCACGGAATCGAGCTTGGCGCCGATGAAATGGCTCTCCATCGTGGACGGCGATCGCCGCCGGCACGGTTTTCCGCTGCCTGCTCTTGAGGACGGGCTTCGGCCACGACACTTAGACCCATAGACGCATAGACGCGCCACCGGACCCGGGCAGCAGGGGATAGCCAGGTACAATGTAAAACCACAGCGCGGCGGCTCCGCAAAATAAGGCGACGGGAGCATGGACTTTATTGGAACAATAACCGTTCCATGCCGCGGGAGACAACATCCCAGGAATATTTCGACGCCACCAGATTCCAGGCTGCGGCGGACAGGCGTTCCCGCTCCGCGGCGCTGTCGAGCAATGCCAGGCAGCGCTCGGCGAAAAGCTGCGGCGAATCCGCGATGTAAATGTTCTCGCCATCCGTGACGTCGAGGCCCTCGGCTCCGATGGCCGTCGAGACTACCGGGGCCTTGGCCGCCATGGCTTCGTAGATTTTCAGCCGGGTGCCCCCGCCGATGCGCAGCGGCACAACGGAAACCAGCGATCCGAACAGCCACGGCCGCACATCGGGAACCGTGCCCGTGACCTTGATCCGCGCATCGGACTCCGCCAGGCGGGTCACCTCGGCGGACGGACGCCGGCCGGCTATGGCCAACGTGCAATCCGGCCGCCGGCGATGAATCAAGGGCAGCACTTCGCCGGCAAACCAGACCGCGCCGTCGATATTCGGCATCCAGTCCATCGAGCCCAGAAACACCAGATCGGCCAACTTCCCGCTTGTCTCCGGGCGCGCGAAGTAATCGAGGTCGACGCCGGTCGGCGTCGGGTACGCGCGCGCGACGCCATAGATGCGGCGCATGGTATCGGCATCGGCTTCCGACACCGCGATCACCTTCCGAACCAACCGGCAGACCTCGCCTTCATACGCCAGCATGCGTTTTGCCTGCAGCGCGAAGTAAGCCCTCTTCACGCCGGCGGCGTGCTCCACATACCGTTTCCAGATCATGGATTCGACGTTGTGCTGGAACAGCACGCAGGCATCGAGCCGCGGAATATTCGACGCTGGAAATAGAAAATCGCAGACGATGCCGTCGAACTTGTGTTGACCGAGCAGAGTCTCCACCTGCCGGCGCATGGCCGCGGACCGGTAGCGGCTCACGGCCACCGGCAGACTGGAAAACAGCCCGGCGATCAGCTGCAGCGCGAATGCCGGCGAAGTCTTATCCGCAACCCGGTGCGCCACCGGGTACGCCTGCGTGCAGTACTCGGAGCTGCGCGCCAAACCCTCCGGCTGTGCGGGATCTTCGAAGGCGACGTAATGCACCTCATGATTCCGGTGCAGGCGGCGCAGCGTTTCGAGCGTGCGGATCTGCCCGCCGCGGGTGGTAGGGTGCAGGAAATCGGTCTTCACCCACAGCAGTTTCATACTATCGATGCAAGGGATTCGCGAGATCCGCCAGCGTGTTAGCGAGCACTGTGTGCGTTTTTCGCCGCACCGCCGCTACTTCTGGCATACGAGCGTTGCGGCCGGCATCGCGAACGTCGGCATCCCCGTCAGTTTAACATCCTTCGCCGGCGAGCGATTCGCCGCCGACATCATGGGTGCGTAACCGATCTGTGGGATACGGATTCAGAGGCTGCCGCGCCGAAATCTCCCCGGCCTTTTCCATTCACGGTAACCCATTCACTGTTCTGGCCAGCACGTGGCGCACGCACTCATGCGTGCAGC
>PLDF01000270.1 GCA_003135055.1 Bryobacterales bacterium
TGTGAACGCTGCACGCAGGAGTTCGTGCGCCACGAGATTACTCTCCAAAGCGGGCGGCCCGACGCTCCGGGCCGAGGGCGGTCGCCACGATGCTCATCACGAAGAATGCCGCGGCCATCATCGACATCGTCGCTGCATATCCAATATGCCTCGCTACGGCCGCCTCCGCATAGTTTACGGGACTCGATAGCAGCACGCCCATCTGGTAGCCGAATCCAGGCAGGAAGCCGCGCACCGAATCGGGCGAAAGCTCCGTCAGGTGCGCGGGCACTACGCCCCACGATCCTTGCACCATGAACTGCATGATGAATGCGCCCAGCACCACCAGGCCCATCGGCCCGCTGAAGGCCCACAGAGGAATCGCCAGAATGGCGCCGGCCAGAGCGAATATCATCGAGCGGCGGCGGCCGAAGNNATCGAGATCGCCGTGGCGAACGAGCGTTGCGACACGGTGAAGCCGCGCTGCCGCAGAAGAAACGTCGGGTACATATCCTGCGTGCCGTGCGCGGCCAGATTCATGGCCATCATGAAGGCCATCAGATAGAGCAGCAGTTTCCAGTGCGAAAGAATGGCGCGGCGCAGGTCGCCCCACGTGGCGTGGCGTTTCCGCTGCCACACTTCCGATTCTTTCACCCGCGAGCGCACAAACAGCGCCAGCAAGGCGGGCAGCCCGCCGATGAAGAACAGCGGCCGCCATCCGTAGTGCGGAAAAATGAAGTTGTACGCCAGCGATGCCAGCAGAAAGCCCATCGCGTAGCCTTGCTGCAGGAATCCGCTGAGCAGGCCGCGCAGCCGCACAGGCGCTTTTTCGAGCGCCAGCGATGCGCCCACGCCCCATTCGCCGCCCATGCCGATACCAAACAGCGCGCGCAGCACCAGGAACGCGGTGTAGCTGGGCGCGAGACCCGATAGTACCTCCACTACGGAATAAAACACCAGGTCGATCATCAGCGGGAGACGGCGCCCGTAGCGGTCGGCCACCAATCCGAAAATGAAGGCCCCGACCGGACGGAACGCCAGGGTGACCCAAGTGGCGATGGCGATCTGTTCGTCGGTCTTGTGGAATTCGCGGCCGATGGCGGTGAGGCACATCACCACCAGAAAGTAGTCGAACGCGTCGAGTGTCCAGCCGAGATAGCTGGCCAGCAGCGCGGCGCGGTGATCGCCTGAACCGGAGGATTGTGGAGAGGGCACGTGGAGGTAATCTTAGCGCACTGGTTTCGGTGTTCGGCTTTATGGGCTCCTCAATGGGCTCCTGTTTGGGTGGCGGCTGAAGGTTGCGTTGATGGCAGGGCGATGGCTGGCCTTACTGGAGCAACCTCATCACCAGCATTTCGATGTTCCGATGCTCGGGCGTCAGGACGAGGCCCACTTGATCGCGCAGCATGGCGAGGAACTCGTCGGCGCCACGGGGGTTTCCATGAACCTCGATATCATAGGTCCCGTCGAGGTTCGTCTCGTCGACGATGGGGCGCTCCAAGCCGTCTTCGAGCACGCGGCAAAAATCGGCCATGCTGGCGTTCTCGGCTGAGACTTCGGACAGCGCTGCAAATTTGAGGTTGGACAGCGCTTCGCGAACCATCTCGGGAGTGGGCGGCCCAACTGGTTCCAGCTCGCTACCAGCGGCGTTAGGGGAGGCGCGGCCGATGGCGGTGAGGCACACCGCCAGCAGAAAGTACTCGAATACTTCGAGCGTCCAGGCGAGTTAGCTGGACGGCATCGCGGCGTTTTGATCTCAGGGACCCAGGATTGTGGAGAGGGCACTGGAGGTAATCTTGGCGCACTGATTTCGGCAGCTAGCGCTCCGGCCAGGTGATTCTGTGATCTTCCTGAAGACACTCCCTCAAGGTCGTGGCTCCGATAGCGGTCAGAGAATTGGTGTGTCGCGAAATAGCCGCCTGAAAGGCGGCTGCAGCCAGGATTGGCTGCCCCACTCACGCTCGTCTCATGAAGCCGGGCAGCATCACCCAGATCGCTCCCACGGCGGCCGCCGCCACCAGAATCCATCCTTGTATCTGCATCGCCGGAATCGCCGTCCCCAGCAGGCTCGATATACTTCCTTGCAGCGCCAGCATCCAGAACACAAGCGCGTAGGCCAGATAGTTGTTGCGCGCGAATCGCCAGCACCATACCGCCGCCAGACTCACGGTGAACAGCGCGATGCCATAGTGCAGCGCGAACTCCGGCGCCGTTCGCGCTTCGTCCGGGACCATGGCAGCCAATGCCACCAGCGCCAGCGGAACGGTCCATCGCTTCAGCTTGCGCACCATCAACGCAACCGCGGCCGCGGCCGCGGAAAAGAGCAGAGCCCCGCGGAAACTTTCCGCCAACGCCGCGAGCGCCGGCGCCGCCGTCACAATTGAATCCGGACTGCCGAAGGAAAACAGCGCCTGCGCGTGAAAGCGGTCTATCAGGAAACCTGCAATGCGGTGGATCAGAATGCCGAAGCCAACCGCCGCCACCACGGCCGCCGCCGCATCCAGGCCCAATATCCGGCGGTTTGACGCACGCCATGCGGCCAGAGATTCGGGAAAGCTGGACGTCACCAGAGCCGCAGCCGCGGCCAGCAGAATCGCCCCGAAAATCAGTCCGGTCGCGAGCAGAACATACTGCATCACTTGAAAGGTCTCGATGGGCACGGCGGTCGGATAGTTCTTCAACATCTGTTCGCGCGCGAGCAACAGGCTCACGATCATTAACGCCGCGGCTACGCCACCCATAATCATCGCCGGCCGCCAGCGCACCAAGCCCTGGCGGATATTCCGGATCAGCGCCAGCAGCGACCAAACCACCAGGCCGGTGATGCATCCGATCTGGGCCACCGTAATGGCGATCGGCCAGAAGTTCTGGCGCGAGCGCGTCCGCTCGAAGGCTTCCGGCAGCTTCCAATACGTCCGCCAGCCGGAAACACGGTCGCCGGCCACACTCACTTCCACGCGGTAATGGGCTTCGTCCAGATTGCGCACGTCGCCCGCGCGCGCTTCCCACACCAAGGTATGGTCGCTGCGCGCTTTCTTCTTTTCCGTGCTGCTTTCCTTTAAATCCATGGCCGCGGTATCCTGGCCGTGCGCTAGCGCGAAGGCCGCGGCCAGGGTGCGCGCCGCATCGTCGGGAAGATAGGCGCCGGCGCGGTCTTCGGGCAGAGTGTGGCCGAATCCCATCACGTTGCCGGCTTGCGGATGCACGGATACCGTGACCTCTTCCTGGTCGAGAGACTTGAAGTAGCGAGTCATCCAATGCTGGATGGGCCGGTATCGCTCAAACATCGAGGAGACGAAACTCACCGGTTTCCGGTCCAGCATGTACTTGCCGGCCAGGCTGTCGTCGCCGCCCCAGTGCGCATCCGGATATGTCACGTGGAGGAACTTCGCAGGCTCCATTTGCAGAGTGGAAGAACGCAGAAACGCATCCGACTTTGCGAGCGCTTCCGCGGACGTCAGTTTGTACTTGGGCGATTCGCCGAAGTGCGCGACGGGAAGCCGGAGCGCCAGCAGCCCCATCGCGAAGACAATCAGAGCCCGGCTTCGCGCGCGGCTGCCGAGTGGGAGATAGCTCACGGTGGCCGGCTCCGGCTCCTGGATATCCGCCGGCGGCTCCACGGGGGCGGGCTCATCCGCATTGAGGAGCCCCGTGACCGGTACGAATCCGCCCTTGCGCCAGTAGGCCACCAGAGCCACCAAAACCGGCAACACCACGATGCCCGCACTGGCCGCGCCGGAGAGCCGCAGATACATATTGTGCGAACGCAGCAGCAGCATGGCGCTATACATGGCGTCCACCGAATAGTGCCAGACCAGCGTCGGCAGAATGCCCCAGCGCAGCATGATGAGGCCGAGCGCTACGCCGCCCGTTCCCACCTCGATGCCGCGGATGTAGAACGGCTGTTGCGCGTAGCCCGCGTGGCCGAAGCCCCAGATGTAGCCCGCGAAAATTATCGCGACCACCATGGACTTTGTCACCTTGCGCAGGAACGGAATGGCGAACATGCGGAACAGAAACTCTTCCGAGATCGCCGGGAAGAATCCGCCGAAGAGCACGAACAGCCACGGAAAGCGCGTGTTGAGCAGATCGTCGTAGGGAACGTCGGCGGGCGACCACGCGCCGAAATGGTAAGCCGCGATATAGAACGCCGTCTGGTAGCAGATGAAGATGGAAGTCAGGGTGACGCCCAGAATCGCGCCCAGAAAGAAGCGCTTGGTGCGAAGTCCGCTGGAAGAGAACAGATGGCCGAGCGAAACCTTGTCCGGAAACGCGGCGCGATACAGCGGCTCCGCGCCCGCCGCCAGCACGAACAACAAGCCGCCCGCCGCCAGCGCGCCCAGCACCGCTTGCAAGATCTGGCGGGTCAGAAAGCTCTCATAGGAATCCGTGGTGGGATAGTTGAATTCCTGCAGCGGAAACGAATTCATGCTGGCGCAGAACGAGAGAATCATCCCGGTGAGCCCGATCGCCGCCGCGCTCCGCCAGCGTATGTCGAGGCGCCGCACGCGCATCACGATAATGACCAGAAGCCCCACCAGCAGCGCCGCCATCGCCGCGGTGTCGATGGTCTGCGCCATATCGTTCTTCGAGCGCAGCTTCTTGTAATCGCGGGTCCACTGCTCGGGAACCTTGAGGTACTCGTGGTAGCCGCCCACCTCATTGCCGAGCAGCGTCACCTCGACGCGATAGGTGGCGTCGTGCACCTCGAAATCGCGAACCTTCCAGGTGAAAGTGCGGTCCACGCGATTCGGCCGCGTCTCGCTGGAAGTTTCCACGAACTCTAGCGTGGCCGGGTCGCGATGCATGCGCGTGGCGAGAAACGTTTCGGCGAGCGACCGCGCGTGGTCATCGGATATCGCGGGCCGCGCCGCATCCTCGGCGATTTCGTGCGTGAAGCCAGCCACCTCGCCGCCCGGGGTGACGCTGGCGCGGAACTCTTCCTTCTGTAGCGGACGGTACCAGCGGTAGGCCCATCTCCACAGGCGGACGCGCGTGCTGAGAATCTGGTTGGCGCGCTCCAGGCCGGCTTCGCGCTCCAGAAACGTCTTGGCATCGTCGTCGTAGGCGAAGCTGGCGGCGTCGCGATATCCGGCGGTGTTGTCGCCCTGCGACGCGAGAAACTGCCGCGCGAGCTCGCGCGCTTCATCGCGATTGACGCGGAAATCGATGGAGGCTTCGGGAAACGCGCGATAAAAATTGCCGGCGGTGTACCATGCCGTACCGGCCAGCAACAGCAGACACACCGCGATGAACCGGTAGTCGGGCGCGCGCAGCTTTTCCATTACTTTTTAGCCGCCCAGTGCAGCCCGATGCCGCCAAGAAGGTAACTGCGCGCGTCTACCTGCCCGTAGCCGGAGCTGCGGAGCAGCGTCGAGAATTCGACGATGGAGACGAAGCTTCGCAGCGAATCGGGAATGTAAGTGTATACGCGCGGCCGGCCATGCATGAGCAGACCAAACACCGCGCCCTGGGCGTAGAGGTAAGCCAGGTAAAAGCGCCGCAGAAACGCGTTGGAGGGAAGGAAAAAATCGAGGCTGACCAGAAGGCCGCCTGGGCGCGTTACGCGCTCGATCTCGCGCACCGCCTTATTCAGGTCGGGAAAATTCCGCAGCCCGTAGCCGATGAACACGGCATCGAAAGCGCCGTTGGGGAAGGGAAGCGAGCACGCATCTCCGCACACGGCGCTTTCGAGGCCGCGATTGCGCGCGAGCCGCAGCATAGGTTCCGTGAGATCGGCCACAACCGGCCGCGAACCAGGGCAGTGCTGCTTGATCAACAGGGAGAAATCGCCCGTGCCGCATGCGAGGTCGAGGATCAAGGCGTCCTTTTGCAGGTGAGCGCGCTCGACGCCGAGCTTCTTCCAGCGCCCATCCATTCCGTAGGAAAAGACACGCGTGAAGAAGTCATACCGCGGCGCCACGGTGGAGAACATGGCGCGCATGAGCGAAAGGTCTTGCCGTTCGACTGGTGGCTTCAACAGCCGAATTGTAGCAAAGAGAACCGGCTACCTTCGCGACGACTTCGCATTGGCCGTGCGCGGCGGTTCCACGGCGGCTCCAGTCGAGAGCACACCCATTGGCGGAGCGAGGGAAATGTCCACCATCTGTACCATCGCATACGCGGGCATGTCTTCGGCTTCCTTGAAGAACGTCAGGCGCGAGCCGGATGCGTCGAAATCGACGCGGATCAAATCGCCGCCCCGTACCTGCTGGGTGGCGATCAGGTTGGAAAGCGGATGCACCAGATTGCGTTCGATGGCGCGCTTCAAGTGGCGTGCGCCATATTTCATATCGGTACCTTCGCGCAGTAGGAATTCCTTAGCGGCATCGGTGAGCGAAAACACGAACGGCGCACCCGTTGCCGAACTGAAAACCCTCTGTTGCACCATGTTCAATTCAAGCGTCAGAATCCTGCGCAGCTCCGCTTCGCCCAACGGCCGGAAGACGACGGTCTTATCGATGCGATTCATGAACTCGGGCGTGAACTTGCGCCGCGCCGCTTCGAGGCCCGCGCGCGCAACCTTGTCGTTCAGTTTCTCGTCGACGATGCCGCTCGCATTTCTGCGCTCCGTGTCGCTGGCGGCGAATCCCACATTGGGCCGCAACATCGACCCCATTTCGGACGCGCCCAGGTTGCTGGTCATGAAGATGAGGGCGCGCGAGAAATCCACGCGGCGGTTATCGCCCAGTGTCAGAGTAGCTTTGTCCAGAATGCCAAGCAGCAGGTTCCACAGAGAGTCGCTGGCCTTCTCTATCTCGTCGAAGAGCACAAAGCTCAGCTTGAACCGCTCAGTGTGATATTGATTCAGAACTTCCTGGCTCAATAAGGGGTGAGTCTCGCGGTGACCCAGGTATCCCGGAGGCGAGCCGATCAGCTTAGCGATCTCATGACTGTGTTGAAATTCCGCGCAATCGATCTTGATCACCGCGCGGCCGTCTCCCAACAGGCTCTCCGCCGTCGCCTCCACCAGCCGCGTCTTGCCGGAGCCGGTGGGTCCGAGAAACAGAAAGTTTCCGATCGGCCGGCCCACGC
Organism: Bryobacterales bacterium; assembly: GCA_003135055.1. Classification (GTDB taxonomy): domain Bacteria; phylum Acidobacteriota; class Terriglobia; order Bryobacterales; family Bryobacteraceae; genus PALSA-243. Next base: position 7,015 of record PLDF01000270.1, read on the forward strand.
TCGACATGCCCGCCAGGTTGGTTTGGTAGATACTAATGATCTGCTCAATCGCCGCGTCCTGGCCGACAATGCGTTTCCGAAGATCGGCATCCAACTTCTCCGCTTCCCAACCCGTCTGCGCCGGGTCGAGTTGCCTATTCACCTGCCCCATATTGCATTTCTCCCTATTGAGTCCTAATCCCATCAATGACATCGCCTTTAAAAGAAGCACGCGAGGGGCCACTAATACGCGCCCAATATAGAAGGCGGCGGGGCGGTGTGTGCCGCGTTACTTTCGCGGCTTAGGGTGTGTGCCGCGTTACTTTCGCGGCTTAGAAGGGCGCATCTCGATACAACTGATCATGGTCCGCGGAGGCATGCGCAAGACCAAGGCGACCGTTTCGGCGATGTCTTCCGGCGCCATCATCCAACTTATGTCGCCTTGCCGCCTGGCGGAGTCGCCGCCAAAGTCGGTATCCACGCTGCCCGGCATGATAGAACATACGCGCACGTTGTCGTTGCGGTGATCGAGCATCAGGGATTCACCGAAAAGATTGAGGCCGGCTTTCGAGGCGTTATACGCCGCGCCGCCGCTGAAGGCATTCTTTCCGGCGAGGCTTGAAATGTTCACGATAAATCCGCCGCCGCGCTTGGAGAAGCGCGCCAGCGCCTCGCGCGAGCAATAGAACGCGCCATTGAGGTTGAGGTCGATATTGCGATGCCACTCTTCGGGAGTCATATCCGCGACCTTGCGGAAAACGCCTTCGCCGGCATTGTTAACGAGAATATCGAGGCCGGCGAATTCCCCGTCGATCGCCTGGAAGAAGTCTTTCACCTGTTCTACCCGAGCGATATCGGCGGGGTGTCCGAATACGCGTCCCAGCGGCTTCATCGCGGCCACAGCGCGCTGCACCGAGCCGGCCGTACGGCCGCAAATCGCCACCGCGGCGCCTTCACGCAGCAAACGTTCGGCGATGGCGCGGCCAATGCCGCGTGTTCCACCTGTTACAGCCACGAGCTTGCCGGAGAGAGTTTCCATACTTCGATTGTACGTGGGACATCGGTTTGCGCCGTCTGTCTCTGGCGGGGCATGACAGACCACGACAGATGCGAAGAACCACCTCGAACATCGGGGAACTCCCCCGAGGTCGGTGGCGCTCTTCATGAAGTTTCGCGGGCGGAATGCCCATCCCGACAGACCACAAAAGGCGATGGTCTGTCCTACTTGCCGAATATAATAGATGCGGAATGCGAATTGGCATGTCAAGCCGCGCGGTGTTGTGGGCAGGTTTCGGCAGTCTGCTCGCGCTGATGGCGCTGGTGGCCGTTAGCTCCAACCGGGCGCTGAACCGCATCGAGGAATCGAGCAGGCAGATTCGCCACGGATTTCTGGAGCGCGACGATCTGCTGGACCGCTTGCGAGCCAATTTATACCGGTCGAGCATAGACATTCGCGATTACCTGCTGCACGCCGACCCTCAGCTTGCCGAACGCCGGCGCGCCGAGATTCAACATACGGAGCAGGACGTGGCCGCCGGCCTGCGGCAGTACCGCAAAGACGCCCCGCCGCAAGAAGCCGCCGCAGTGGATGAATTGCAGCGAGACGTGGATATTTACTTCGGTCTGGTGGAGCCGGTGCTGAATTGGGATGCGGATACGCGCCGCGCCCAGGGCGCCGATTACCTGCGAACGCAGATTTTTCCACGCCGCCAGCAACTGCTGCAGATCTCCGACCGCATTCGCGAAATGGATGCGCAGCAGCTCGCTTCAGGCGAAGCCACGGTGGCCGCGGTGTTCACCAGTTTTCGCCGCGAAGTGGTGATTACTACGCTTCTCACGACGCTCTTCGGCCTGGCGCTGGCGTTCTTCGCCATCGGCCGCGTGCAGGCTCTCGAAGGCGAATCGGACACGCGCTACCGGGAAGTGGTACGGGCGCGCGAAGAGCTGCATCGGCTTTCCGCGCGGTTGGTTTCGGCGCAGGAAGAGGAGCGGCGCAACCTCTCGCGCGAGCTGCACGACGAAATCGGCCAATCCATGTCGGCGCTGCTGGTGGAGCTGGGGAATCTCGGTTCGTCGCTGCCGCCGGAAAACGCGGCGCTGCAAGAGCGCTTGCAGGCGGTGAAGCGGCTGGCGGAAAACAACGTGGTAGTGCTGCGGAATCTTTCGCTGCTGCTGCGGCCCTCCATGCTCGACGATCTCGGCCTGATTCCCGCGCTCAAGTGGCAGGCCCGCGAAGTCAGCCGCCGCAGCGGCATCAAGGTCAAAGTGGACGCCGAGGATGTGCCCGACCATCTGCCCGACGAATACCGCACTTGCATTTACCGCGTGGTGCAGGAGGCGCTGCACAACGCCACGCGGCATTCCAAGGCCACGCACGTGCGGGTTACGGTTACGCACGAGCAAGCCCGCGTGTGCGTGCGAATTCAGGACGATGGCGTGGGATTTCAAGCGCCGCAGGAAAAAGGCATGGGCATTCTGGGCATGGAGGAACGCGTGCGGCATCTGGGCGGCAGTTTTCACATCGATTCCGGATCGGGGCATGGCGCCGCAATATCGATTCAGTTGCCACTCTCGCCCGCGCCCGAGGCGGTCGAGACGGTATGAGTAAAATCCGTATCGTGCTGGCCGACGATCACGCGGTGATGCGCACGGGGCTGCGCCTGGTGCTGGAACGGCAATCGGATTTCACGGTGGTCGGCGAAGCGTCCGACGGCCGCGAGGCGGTGGCGCTGGTGCAACGCGAAGCGCCGGACGTGCTGGTGATGGATATCGGCATGCCGAATCTCAACGGCATCGAAGGGGCGCGGCAGGTTGCCGCCGCGGCGCCGCAGGTTGCGGTGGTAATCCTGAGCATGCACTCCGACGAGTCGTACGTGCTGCGCGCGCTGAAGGCCGGCGCGCGCGGATATCTGCTCAAGGAATCGGCCGAATCGGATCTGATCGCCGCCATTCGCGCGGTCCATGCGGGCAAGGCGTTTTTCAGCCCGGCGGTGAGCCGCATGCTGGTGGAAGACTACGTGCGCCAGTTGCAAGACCGCGAAATCGAAGACAGCTATGAGCTGCTGACGACGCGCGAGCGCGAGATTCTGCAGTTGGTCGCGGAGGGGAAGAGCAATAAGGAAGTCGCGGCGGTTTTGAATCTGAGCTTGTACACGATTGAAACACATCGTGGCAATTTGATGGAAAAACTCGGCCTACATACGGTTCCGGAGTTGATCCTCTATGCGGTGCGGAAGGGCGTGATTTCGTAGGACAGGCATCCTGGCTTGTAAAAGCGCGGAGCGCGCCTCCGGTGCGGGGACCGGCCGGGAGGCCGGTCCCACAGGCTAACCGAAGCGCGTTCACACGAGTGTGAACGCTGCACGCATGAGTGCGTGCGCCACGATATCCGAGTTATCCCCGCAGCAATCCCAGCGGCTTCCCCGCTTCGTAACCCGGGAAAACCTGCCCGAGATTTTTCTGCCCAAGATGCCCGGTTACTAACTCGCCGAGCACGTCGCGGAAATCCGTCGTCACCGCCAGGTCGCGCCCTTCGAAAAGCTGTTCCACTTCGAGGCCCGGCCACTTACCGTACACCTTGCCGCCATTGACCGGGCCGCCCAGCACCATCATCAGACTGCCATGGCCATGGTCGGTGCCGGCGTTGCCGTTCTCCTGCGCGGTGCGGCCGAACTCGGACATGGTGACCAGCACGATATCCTCCATGCGGTCGCCCAAATCCTGGCTGAAGGCATCCAGGGCGGCGCCGAACTGGCGCAGCAGGTTCGAGAGCTGCGGCTGTTCATTGCCGTGATGATCCCACCCGCCAATCTCGGCGAAAGCAGCCTCCACGCCGGCATTCGCTTTGATCAGCCGCGCCAGTTGCTGCAGGCTGCGTCCCAGCTCGCCGCCCTGCGCATACCGGTTGCCGGCCGCGAAATCGTAAGGCTGCTGGGTGATCGTCTGAATCATCTTCATGGCGGCAAAAGCGTCTTTGCCGGTGGCTCCAAGGCGCGGGTCGACGGCCGTCGCGTACATGTTTTCGAAAATGTTGGCCGTGTCCTCGCCGCCCATCTGGAACGACTGCAGGTCGCCCACCGAGACCGCGGCGCGGTCGCCGCGCAGCGTACGCGGCAATTTGGATCCCAAAGCGACTGCACGCACCGGCGAAGTCTTCGGCCCTGCCGCCGTCAACGCGCGGTTCAGCCACCCGTCCCCGGTCGTCTTGCCGGGCGTGCCCGATTCCATGTAGTCTTGCGCGTCGAAATGCGAGCGCGATGGGTCGGGCGATCCCGTAGCCTCGACGATCGCGAGGCTCCCCTTGTCCCATAGCGACTTCAGCGGTTTCAGCGAAGGATGCAGCGCAAAATGGCCATCCAGGTCGATTGCGTCGTTCGGCCCTTTGGGAGCGGCCACACCGATCGCCGGCCGCAATTCGTAGTAGCGCTTCTCCGCGAACGGCACGACCACGTTCAGACCGTCGGCCGCGCCGCGCTGGAAAATCACCACCAGGGTTTTTCGCTTGCCCTCAGTCGCAGCCGCGGCCCGAGCCAGCCATAGCGGAGCGGCGCCGGCGCCGGCCATCGCCACGGCCGAGCCACGCAGGAAAAAACGACGCGTCAACATAATCTTGCCTACCTCTTTTGGAAATCGGGCGAGCCCATCACAAGGCCCGCAATGAACCGCGCGGTGGGCTCCTTGCCTTCGAGACCCTTTTCGATCGCTTCCCGTGTTTGCGGCGAGGCGCCGGCGCCGAGCAACTCGCGGGTGATCGCAGCCGCGTCTTTGCCATCGAGGCGCGCGCCATCCACTTTGATTCCCGCAATCTGTCCGGACATCAGCGAAGCCGCGAAATTGATGCGGCCGAACAGGCTGGACGTGCTCAGCCACGCTTCGCCGGTGTCGGGATAGCCGTTCGGATCCTGCTTGCCGTAGAGCGGCTCGCCCAGATCGCCGATCCGTTGCGCCAATGCATAAGTGTCGGTAACCTCCGCGCCCGAGGCTCGGATTGCGCTCACCACCATTTCGAGGGGCGACTTGATCTTTGCCTGCCACGCGCCTTCCGAGAAGAACTCGGGCGATGAGAACATGGTTTGCATCACCGCGCGCAGATCGCCGTCGGTTTTGGAGAAAGTCTGCGCCATCCGGTCCACCAGCGATTGCGGTGGATCGTCGGCTACAAAGCGCTGCGCGAGTTTTGTGGAAATGAATCTGGCGGTGGCGGGATGATGCGCCAGAATGTCGATTACCTGGAGCCCGTCCTGTTCGCCGCCGCCAGCCGGTATCTTGTGGCCCAGCACGACCTTCTCTCCGCTGTCGTGCATGAACGGCGCGAAGACGAACTCGGCATCCGTATCCGGTTTGCGGATGGTCCAGCCGGTGAAGCAGCGCGCCACCGCGATCACGTCCTGCTGTGTCTGGCCGCCCTTGACGCCCAGGGTATGCAGCTCCATTAACTCGCGGCCGTAATTCTCATTCAAGCCGTGCGCGCGGCGCGATATCTGCCGCGCCATGGCCTCCACCGGTTCGGCGAACGGCCCGATGGAAAACACTTCCGGAGAGACCGATTCCCAGTTATCCAGGTAATAGAGCATCGCCGGGTGCCGCGCCGTGGCCAGCAGCAGATCCTTGAAATGCCCCAGGACATGCGGCCGGATGGCATCGCGTTCATAGCTCGTAAGCAGCGGCCGCACGGAGGCCTTCGCCTCATAAGCGTTGAAGTGGTTGAACCAGAAATCCACCAGCACTTCCTCGAGCTGCCGGTTCGAGTACAAAGCCCGGTAGATCTTGCCTTCCTTCAAGTCGTCGAGGACTAACTGCTGGGGTTGTCTGAGCCGCATTCCCTGCCGGCGCAATTCCGGAAACGCCGTCAGGCTCTGCGGCGGAAGCGCCGCGGCGACCTGCGCGCGCTTCTTTGGATCCAGATAGGCAAAAAGTTCCGTGAGCTGCTCGGGACTGCCGCGATACGCCATGCTCATCTGGTCGGGATTCAGCAGATCGTTGAGCTGCGGCATGAGGCGGCGGAATTCCTTCTGCCGCTCCGCGTTCTCGGCCGTCCGGGCCTCCTCCGCTTCCTTTTGGAGATCGGGCAAACCGGTAAAGGTCTGTGGCGCCAATTGGGCGAGAATCTGCCTGCGCTTGCCGGCATCGAGAGCGTTGAGAGCGGCCTGCCGCTCTTCGGCGGTCCCATTCTGGATGCGGCGCAACTGCTCCTGCGGCAGCAGATCGGTGAGGCGCGGCGGCTGAGGGAAGCGCATCGCGTTGACGGGGTATTCCTTGAGGATCGCCGCGGTATCCATCCTCAGCGTCTCAAGCGGTTTCAGCCTGGCTTCCAAAACGGAACTCTCGGGGATTCCGGCCGGGTGCAACTGGAGCGCGATCCATTTTTCGACGCCGACGCGGCGGACCTCTTCGGCATCGCCGGGGCGCGGCCCGAAAGTGAGCCGGTTGAGCGCGTGGAGAATCCGCTGGTCGCTGGAGAGATTTTTGTCGAAGGCGCCCTGGGCATTCGCCATCAGGGCGGCGACGGATGCCAGCAGCACCGCCGCGGCCACGGGCTGGACAAAGCGTTTCATGATGACGCCTCACCTCCGCTGCAAAGAAAACCCGGTCATCGGGGAATCGAGCTATTGAATCGACTTATCGAAGCCCGATGGAGTTAGTTTATACCATGTCGGGCAGCCGATTCCTGCTACCGCCGGCTTTAGAGTGCTTAAACGTTTTCGGCCTTTTCTCGCTCGACCGCGATAAATATAAAAGGAGCCATGCGGATGCGCGCTTGGAACCCGATTCCAGTGTAGCGCGGGGAATCCGTGGACACAGAGCAGGCCATGGGCCCGCGCCACGAAGCTAGCCAATCGCGTGATAGGCCACGAACGCGCCGATGTACGCCAGCACGCCCATGTAGGTGAATTGCAGAATAGGCCACTTCCATCCGCCGGTTTCCCGCCGCACGATGGCCACCGTTGAAGTACACTGCAGCGCGAAGGCGAAGAACACCAGTAGTGCGATCGCGCCGCCCAGGCTCAAGTCCTGGCGCAGAGCGGCTTGCAGATGCGGACCCGTGGCGCCGTAGATAGCGCCGAGCGTCGCGGGCGTGGTTTCTCGCGCCGCCAACGAAGTGATCAGCGCGATGCCAATTTTCCAGTTGAAGCCCATCGGCTTGATCGCGGGTTCTATCACGTGGCCAATCGAGCCCAACAAGCTGTCTTTGATTGCCGGCGCGTTCCCATGCACCAGCGGGAAGCTCATCAACAGGCACACAATAATGGTAACCAACAGAATGATCGTGCCCGCCTGCTTGAGAAACACCATGCCGCGGTCGTAAAGCCGCAACCCGAGCGACTGCGCGGCCGGCCACCGGTAGGCCGGCATCTCCAGCAGGAAGGGCGTGCGGCCGCTCTTCAGCACGGTCGATTTGAGCAGCTTCGCAGTCATCACGGCCGCCAGGAATCCCAATACGTAGAGCCCCAGCATCACCGCCGATTGCAGCCCCAGCAGGCCGCCCAGAATGTTCCGCTTGGGAATGAACGCCGCGATCATCAGCAAATAGATGGGCATGCGCGCCGAGCAGGTCATAAACGGCGCGATGAGAATCGTAGCCATGCGGTCGCGCTTGTTTTCGATGGTGCGCGTCGCCATAATCGCCGGCACCGCGCAGCCATAAGCCGACAGCAACGGGATGAACGATTTTCCTTGCAGCCCGATGCGCGCCATGGTGCGGTCCGCAATCACGGCCGCGCGCGAAAGATAGCCGGAGTCTTCGAGGATGCCGATAAATAAAAACAACAGCAGAATCTGCGGCAGGAAAACCAGCACCGAGCCCATGCCCTTCCATACGCCATCCACCAGCAAAGAACGGAATAGCGATGCGGGAAGCAGCGTCGCAATCCAATTGCCGGTGGCGTCGAACCAGGCTGTCATGATGTCCGGCAGCGGCGCGGCGATCGAGAAAATGATCTGGAAGACCGCGATCACCACAGCCAGAAACACCAGCGGGCCAAGGACCGGGTGCAAGAAGATTTTGTCCAGCCGCCGCGTCCACTTCGATGGCGCCGGCGCCAGATAGCCCGCTTTGGCGCCCACCGCTCCGGCCCATTTGCGGCACCCCGGCACATCCTGCAATACCGGTAATTCCATGCGGTGCGGCTTCGGCATGGCGCCCGCCAGGAAATCGAGCACCTGCGAAATGCCTTCGCCGTTGCGCGCGCTGACCAGCGCCACCGGAGCGCCAAGTTGCGCCGAAAGCGCCGCGGCATCCACGCTGCCGCCTCTATGAAGCAAGTCGTCCGCCTGGTTCAAAATCACCAGCGTGGGCAGATCGAGCGCCAGAATCGGCGCCGCCAGCATCAGTTGCCGGCCCAGGTTGGTGGAATCGAGCACCAGCAGAATCGCTTGCGGTTTGGGGACGGCCGCGCTGTGCCCGGTAAGCACGTCGTAGGCGATCTGCTCGTCTTCCGATCGCGGCGAAAAGCTGTACAAACCCGGTAAATCGATAATGCGGACGGCGCGGCCATCCGGCAGCTCCGCGATGCCGCTGTGCTGCTCCACCGTCACGCCGGGGAAATTCGCCACCTTCTGGCGCAAGCCGGTGAGGCGGTTAAAGAGAGTGGTCTTGCCTGAATTCGGAGGGCCAACCAGCGCCACGGCAGTCCGCGTGCCCGCCATGCGGGGCGGTTCGGCGACGGCAGTTCCGCCGCAATTCGCGCAACCATGGCATTCGCTCACATCGGCCTCAATTGTCCCGGTCGCGCCGGATCTTCAGCAGCCGGGCAGTTTCGCGCCGCAGCGCAATCTCCGAGCCATCCACCTGAAACACCCGTGGATCGCCGCCGGGAGCGCTCTGGCCCGCGGTGACACGCGTGCCTGGCAGGAAGCCCAGTTCCATGAGCCGCCGCGCATCGTCGGGCGGCAGATCGAGCCGATCCACTATTCCCGCCTCTCCACGGCGCAAATCGACCAGAGTGGCCAGCGGTAAGATCGAATTGCAGTTGCCACTCAGTTGCAACATGGCTTCAGTTTGAGGCGCCGCCGTGCGCTTGTCAATACCCGCACTTTTCTTCCGGCGGTTTTTGCGTCCCAACGGTTTCCAAACGCCCCCAAGTGGTCGAAAATAAAGGATAACAGATATGCCAACGCACTATACGGTCCGCCGTTTCAAGCCTGCCGATATGGACCGCGTCCTCGAAATCGAGCGCGCCAGCTTCGGCAAAGATGCGTACGATCGCAAGTTGTTTGCAGAATACGGGCGCAAATGCGGCGGTCTCTTCCTGCTCGCGGAGGGGAGTCGAACGGTTGACGGATACTCCATCGCTTGCGTTTCCGGGAAGTATAGCAATCTGCTAAAGCTTGGCACATCGGTAGCCAGTCTGGAATCCATAGCGGTCGACCCGCGCGCCCGCGGCAAAGGCGCGGCATCCTCACTACTAAAGAGCACCGTCCGCCGCCTAAAGTTGCAAGGCGTTGGCCGCCTCACCCTGATGGTTCGCAGATCGAACGCCGTCGCGTTGCGGTTTTACGAACGCCGCGGCTTTACCGCCGTCCGCCGCGCGCCGGGATATTACGAAGACGGCGGGGAGGGCCTGGTGATGCGCCTGACGCTGTAGGATGCGACTGTAGGATACTGAAGACTGTGGTCCGCCTGCTCGCCATTTTCGGTCCCGTGATTGCCGCCGCCATCTTTGTGAATGCGCGGCTGCCGCTGCTGGGCTCAGTCCTCTTCTACACCGCCGGACTCTTCCTCTGGACGCTGCTCGAATACGGCATCCACCGCTTCGCCTTCCACGGTTTTCTGCCGCACTACCAGCACCACGACGACCCCAAAGATCCGATATACATCGTCTCCCCGCTCTGGCTTTCCTGCGGAACATCGGCGCTGCTTTGGGTTGCGCTGCGCATCCCCGCGGGGTCATGGGCACGTAGCGGACTGATGCTGGCCGGCATCATTTCCGGATATCTTGCCTATGAGGGGGTGCATTTGCTGATCCATGCCAACGAAGCGGGCGGCCCTCTGTTGCGCAAGCTGCGCAAGCGCCACTATTTCCACCATTTCGCCGACGACCATTTCCACTATGGCGTCACCACCTCGGTTTGGGACCGCGTTTTCGGCAGCTTGCCGTAGCCTCAGCGTCAAGATGACCTTTGAAAACGTCGCCGCGAATCTGCGCGAATCCTTCCGTGTGATCGCCGCCAGCCGCGCCGCCGGCGAGAACCGCGAGCTGCGCGGGGTCAGCATCGCCTCCGCCAGCGTGACGTTCCAGATGTTCAACTGCGCCTTCCTTTCCGAGCCGGTAATCACCGATGCCGAGCTGACGCAGCGCATCCTGCTCGCCAATACGCACTTCAACGCGCGCGGCCTGGAGTGGGCCTATTGGGTCTGCGAAGACTGGATCTCCGGCGGCGCGCGGAAGCGATCGCGGCAATTGTTCGAACGGCTCGGGATGCGCCACTCGGTGGATCTTCCGGGCATGGTGGCCGAGCGGGTTGCGCCGCCGGCATATCCGCTGCCGGCGATTGAGGTCCGCCGCGTCTGCCACGGCCCGGTGCGCGACGCATTCTGCGCCATTGGCTCGCTCTGCTTCAACGTGCCCATCACATGGTTCACGGAAGTGTTCGACAGCGAGTCGGTGTGGGAGCGTTTCGAGAGCTATGTGGGCTACGTGGATGAGGAGCCGGTATCGACGACGGCGATCGTGATCGGCGGCGGCGCAATGGGCGTCTATAACGTGGCCACCGTACCCGGCCATCGCCGCTGCGGCTACGGCGAGGCGGTGATGCGCCACGCGCTGGCGGACGCCGAAAGCCGCCACGGCATTGGGAGAGTGCTGCTGCAATCGACGCCCGCGGGTTATAAGCTGTATCAGCGCATGGGATTCCGGACAGTGACTAAGGTAGGGGTTTATTCGAGCTGAAGGGAAGGGGACGGGGGCTCGCTTGTCAACTTCAGGATGGCCGGCGATTCAGGACATAGACTGTCGCCCTTCAAGGCGGGGGCTAACGTAGCGCCGCCAGGCGCTGGGTGGCTTGCGTCAGAGCATCCCTGTCGGCGTCCTTCCAGATCGAGACGAAGTTCTGGTAGGCTTTCCTGGCTTCGGCGGTGTCGCCCGTGAGTACGAAAGCACGAGCCAGACCCAGGTAGGAAATCGAATAGTACAGTCCCCAATTCGGATAGAGCCAGGTGCTACCCCAACTGGCGCCCTTGTGATCCACGATCTTCCGGAACTCCACTGCGGCCTCCGCGCCCTTCTGCAAACGCAGATACGCCAAGCCACGTAAGTACGCCACTTCCGGGTAAGCGCGCTCGTAAGGCGAGGCAGATGCCAGCAGTTCCACGGCTTTGGCGGGCTGATCGCGCCGGATCTCGATAGCAGCGCGAACCTCAGGCAGTTGCACCGCATTCCAGATCGTTCCATTTGGAGAGCGCTTCGAAGTCTCCCCGGCGAGTTTCTCCGCTTGGGCCGTATCGCCGCACATCGCCAACGCCAGAGCCGGGCGCCCCAGATGGCGCGCGGTCCGGCAGTTGCCTAAGAGCGCGTCGGCACGCGCGTCGGCGCCTTCGAGTTCGGCCGCGACGTTCGGGAGCCCCTGGCGCAGCGCTGTCTCAGCGGCTCGCTGGTACATTTTGCTGGACTCACGACGCCGGCCGAGAACATTAAGATTAGCCGCCTGTAAGCCGAAGCTGAGGTACTCCTCGGGCTTGCCTGCGTACCATTGAGTTTCCCTGGCAGCGGCCGCCTGATCGCCCTCGACGTAGGCCATTTCGAGGAAGCGCTGGTGAATCCTCGCTCCGTCGACTCCCAGCGCTCGCGCTTTCGGCGCCAACTCCTTGGCCTCACCGAGCCGATCCAGGCACATGTAGGCATCCAATAAGCGCCGATAGGGAGGTTCGAGACGCGGCTGTAGCCGAAGGGCCTCCTGACCCTCCTTCAGCCCCTCTTCGAATTGCCCTATGTTTATTAAACTTTCGCTCAAGTTGTTGTGAAATCCCCAATCGCGGGGATAGTTCCGGCTAGCTAATCGAAACGCGTCGATCGCTTTGTCAGACTCGCCGTTGAAGCTGTAGTAGTGGGCCGCGATGGAATCCCGTTCAAACTCGGAGACACGGTCGATCAAAGCGAAAGACTTTGCGACGTATTCGCGGCTGCGCCCTGTGTCTCCGGCGTTATAGAAAGCGCCCGAAAGGAAGCCATAAGCCGCTGCGAAATTTGGATCCAACGCTATGGCGCGTTCGAACAAAGGAACGGCGGCTAGAAAATGACCCCGATCCATCTCGGCAGAGCCTGCGGTGTAGTTCTGCAGAGCTTCCAGCGAAGAAGTGGTGGCCTGTTCCAGCGGAAGATTCAATTTATTGATCGAGCTGAGAGATTCTCCGAGCTTGGCGCGCATTGCCGTCGCCGCGGTTCCCAGCGCGTTCAGCACGTGCTCTTCATCTTGCGCTTGAATCTGCTCCCGAGCCAGGGTTGCGCCACCCTGGCAAGTGATTGCCTGCAGCGTGATGACGTAGCTCTTACCCAGGCTCCCAATGGAGCCGCCAATGGTGGCCGCGGCTCCGTCCCGCACGCAGATATCATGCGCGATTGGGTTGGTGATCCGCTCCCCGAGGGGCACGCTCATCAACCGCAGGTCCTGTTGCACCTGCTCATCGTCCATGATTTTCAGAAATGGCGATTGCTCGAGCTGGATCGCGAGCCCCTGGCGCAGCGTGCCGTCGAAAACCGGATCGCCGGTGGTGTTGGCGAAGTCGGCGAGCACCAGCACGTCTTTGTCGGTGAGCGGTTTGGCATGCGTGCGCCGCTCCCAAAGAACCACCCCGCCAACGGCCAGAATGAGCACGGCAACGGCGGCGATGCCACGCATGACAAAAGGACGCCTTCCGCGCGGAGCAGCCGGGCTCAGGCCGAACTGCAACCGCTCCAGATCTCCGCGCAGATCCGCGGCGGACCCATATCGCAGCTCGCGATCCTTTTCGAGGAGTCCGCCGATGATCCGTTCCAGCTCCTCCGGGACCTTCGGATTCCGCTCGCGAACCGGCGTAGGGGTCTTATTCAGAACGGCGTCAAAGACAATCGCAGTCGTGGGACCATCGAACGGCCGTGAAGCTGTCACCATCTCGTACAGAACCACGCCAAACGACCACAGGTCGCTACGCGCATCCACCGGCTGGCCGCGCGCCTGTTCCGGCGACATGTAGGCGACGGTTCCCATCGCCGAGCCGGGCTCCGTAATCATCGTTTCCGTCATCACTCGCGCCTCCGCCGGCCCGCTCTGCTTGGCTAAACCGAAGTCGAGCACCTTGGCGTCGCCGCGTTCGGTGACAAAGATATTGGCGGGCTTGATATCGCGATGAACGATCCCTTTGGCGTGGGCTGCCTCCAACGCGTCGGCCACTTGGATGCTCAGCGCCAGCGCAACCGGGATATCGAGAGGCTTTCCTCCGATGTACTCGCGAAGCGTCTTACCACCGAGTAATTCCATCACGAGAAATGGATGGCCCGACGCTTCACCCACGTCGTAAACCGCGCAAATGTGGGGGTGATTGAGCGCCGACGCCGCGCGCGCCTCACGTTGGAAACGGTCGCGCGAAGCCTCGGTCGCAAAGGATTGCGGCAGAATTTTGACGGCTACTTCGCGATGGAGCCGACTATCCCGCGCGCGATACACCTCGCCCATGCCGCCCGCGCCGATGAGCGCAAGGATTTCGTATGGCCCCAGGCAGACGCCCGCAGCCAACTGGGTGACAGTGGAATCCCCCAGCAGCTCGGGGACGTTCCGGATAGCGGGCCGATCCAGGAATTCACCGCCGGAGGGCTCTGCCATCAGCAACTCTACTTCCCGGCGCAATTCGGGATCGCTCTGGGCAAGCAGTGCCGCGCGCTGCTCGGGGGTTCCCTCGCGAGCCGCATGGTATAGCTCTTCGATTTGCCGGAACCGCTCCGGGTTCATAGCTGGCGGACAGCCCCTTCCGATGTCATTCTAATGGCCTAACTCCCACTCCTCGATTAAGCCGCCGAAATAACGTAGCTCTACCACCTTAGCCTGTTTGAATGGGCCTTCGGCCCGCGAAATCCCATGAAAAACCGGATGCTTGCGGCGGGGCAGGCGGTTTCGCCCGCCAACCGCCCGGAAGGCTGGCCACCTTCTTCCATGCCGCCGGGTTTTTCGACCCTGTCGCGGAGCCAACTGTGAGAAGGCTGTCAGGGCCTCGCCGGGCCCTTCCCGTGCGAGTGCCATTCCACCAGGCCATCGTCCTGGTTCCATTGCCAGGCGTTTCTCGACCACGATTCGACGCCCCCAGCGTTCACCGAAATCAAAAGCTGACTGCCGACCGCTTCAATGCAGCGGGATGCGGAACAGATTCCCCTGGAATGCCGTGATCGTGAAGGCGTACGTTTGGGGATCCGGTCCGGGCGACATATCGGCTTGGGGAATCGATTGGATCCCGGCGAGTTCCGCCTCGCTGGCGCGGTCTATCCCGGATGCCGGCAAATCCAAAAGCCCGAAGCCGTGCCGGATCGGAATGAAGTATGTGTGTACGGTGGATCCCGCTGCCGAATACCGGCTGGTGAGGGAGACGTACATGTACTTTCCGTCGGCGGACCACTGCACATAGCACGCTCCGGCGCAGATCTTCCGTTGAGCGCCGCCCCGCACCGGTACGGCGTAGTCTCCATCCACGGATTCGGCGATGCCAATGATCGCCCATTCTCCGTCCGGGGAAACGCCGTCAATTTCGGCAATCTTACTCCCCAGAATGCGAGTCGGCCCGCTCCCATCCTCTTGAACCCGCGCCAGGTAGTTCGCCTTGCCGCCCACCTGCCGGAAAATCAGTTGCCCCGCGCCGAAACTTACCTGGTCTCCCCCTCGCACCATCAGGCGCGGAGGCGAGCTTCGATCGGCCATCGCCAGGAAGATCTGCGATTCGTCTCCCACGTGGGCAGTAAATGCCACTCGCGCCTCGTCGCGCGAAACGTCGTAATCCACGATGCGCTGACCGGTAAGCACCGGGTCGGACTTACCCGATAACAGATCCCTGCGCCACAGTTCGCTCACGTCCGACGAACTGCTTTTGCGCAGCAAATAGTACAGCCGCTTGCCGTCGGGCGAAAGCCTGGCCGCACTCGCCGACCCTTCCACCGAAACCGCATGATCGCCCGCGGCATCGTGCATCCAAACGGAACTCCGCCGCACGCCCACCGAGGCGATCAGCGACTTCCCATCCGGCGCCACCGCCAGACCCTCCTCTTCGGCGGGGCCGAAGGTGATCTGCTCCGGATTTCCCTCCGCGGCGCGCTCGTGCCAACGCTGACGCCAGAGGTGCGTGCTTCCGTCCACCCCCACGTTCAGGTACATCCATCGCCCGTCCGGCGACCATGCAGCGGCCGTGCAGGCGCCCCGCGGCCCCACCGGAACGCCCTCCGATTTTCCATCCATCGGAACAACCCGGCAGCGCTGCCAATCCTGGGCGCCGTTCATCTCCACGATCAGCACCCAATTCCGTTTTGGCGACAGCCAGGAGTAGTGCGCCATGGCGCGCTCGTGCGCCGGAAAGTAGATGGCGCGCTCCTCGGCCCGGCTCTCTTTCGCCGTCACGATGCCCATGTGCAGGTTGCTGCCAGCCATAACCTCGGAAAACAGGACGCGGTCCGGCCCGATCCAACTGAGCCCTGCCGCGTTCACCATCAGGCGCGTGGGCGGCCCTCCCAGAACGGGCACGGTCCACGTATCAAAGGTACTGTTCTTGAAGTACAGGCCCGTATACGCGACGCGGGAGGAGTCCGGCGTGAACACGGGATCGTACTTGGCCATCGAATCGAAGGTCAATTGCTTCGATTCCCCGTCCGGCAACAGCTTCACATACACCTGCCCCTCACCCATGAAATACTTTCCGCCGCGAAAGAAGGTCACCATGCGTCCATCCGGTGAAAGCGCTGGAGCGGTGGCCGAGTCATTGAAGTTGGTGAGCTGGATATACTCGCTCGCCGAGGTCGCCGGCCGGTGTGGCCCGCCGAAACGCCACGCCAGGAGCGCACCGGCCGCGAGCGCCGCCAGCGCCACGGCCGCGTAGAGCGTGCGCCGCCGTGTGCCGGGAACTCCCAGTTCCCGCCCCAGTTCCGTAGCCGATTGCCACCGGCGTTCCGGATCCGGTTCCAGACACCGATTTACGATTCTTTCCAGTTTCCTCGACGGGATGCGCCTCCGCTCCATCCCGATGCGCCCGCCGGTCGACATTTCGTAGAGCACGCAGCCGAACGAGTAGATATCCGAGCGGGTATCGCACGGTTTGCCTTCCCTTTGCTCCGGCGCCATATAGGCGGGCGTGCCCATCACCATGTGGCTGGCGGTGATGGTTTCATCCGGGCCGACTGATCGCGCCAGTCCGAAATCCAGAACCTTCGCGCCGGATTTCGCGATCATGATGTTGCCGGGCTTGAGATCGCGGTGAACGATGCCCTTGGCATGCGCTTCCGCCAGCGCGGCCGCAATCTGCGCACCGTAGTACCGCACCATTTCGATGGGCATGGGGCCCCGTTTCAGCCGGGCGGCTATCGTCTCGCCCTCCACCAGTTCCATCACCAGATAGTTCGGCCCAACGTCGTGGAGCGTGCAAATATTGGGGTGATTCAGCGATGAAATCGCACGCGCCTCGCGGTCGAAAAGTGCGCTGAACCGCTCATGCGTAATCTTGATGGCGACGGCGCGGTCTAATCGCGTGTCGATGGCTCGAAAGACTTCACCCATTCCGCCCTCGCCGAGTTTGCTTTCGATTCGGTATGGCCCCAGGCAGACGCCCGAAACCAATTGGGTGACGGTCGGATCCTCCAGCAGTTCGGGGGCATCCTGGATGGCAGGCCGATCCAGGAATTCACCGCCGGAGTGCCGTGCGAGCAGCGACTCTACTTCGCGGCGCAATTCGGGATCGGTCCGATCTAGCAGTGCCGCGCGCTGCTCGGGAGTTCCCTCGCGAGCCGCATGGTATAGCTCTTCGATTTGCCGGAACCGCTCCGGGTTCATAGCTGGCGGACAGCCCCTTCCGATACCATTCTAATGGTCTAACTCCCGCTCCTCGGTTAAGCCGGGCGCTCGGAAGCTTTCAAACATGTCGCGTTCACACGAGTGTGAACGCTGCACGCATGAGTGCGTGCGCCACAAAAGCCGACTGCCGATCGCTTTAATGCAGCGGGATGCGGAACAGATTCCCCTGGAATGCCGCGGTCGTAAAAGCGTAGGTTTGGGGATCCGGTCCGGGCGACATATTACCTTGGGGAATCGATTGGAGGCCGGCGAGGTGCTCCTTGCCGGCCCAGTCGATCCCGGATGCCGGCAAATCCAACAGCTCGACGCCGTGCGGGATCGGAATGATGTATGAGGGCAGAGTGGATTCCGACGCCGAAAACCGGCCGGTGGGCGATACATACAGGTACTTTCCGTCGGCGGACCACTTCACAAAGCACACTCCGGCGCAGATCTTCCGTTGAGCGCGGCGCCGCACCCCTACAAGGTATGCTCCGGGCATGGACTCGAGGTCAGCGACGGTCGCCCATTCTCCGTCCGGGGAAACGCCGTCAACTTCGGTAGTCTTCGTCTCCAGAATGCGCGTCAGCCCGCTCCCATCCTCTTGAACCCGCGCCGGGTAGTCCGCCTTGCCGCCCACCTGCCGGAAAATCAGTTGCCCCGCGCCGAAACTTACCTCGTCACCTCCTCTCACCACCAGGCGTGGAGGCGAACTGCGATCGGTCGCCGCGAGGAAGATCTGCGGTTCGCCTCCCATATGGACGGTAAATGCCACTCGCGCCTCGTCCCGCGAAACGTCATAGTCCACGATCCGTTGCCCTGTGAGCACCGGATCGGACTTACCCGATAACAGATCCCTTCGCCACAGTTCGCTCACGGCCGACGAAGTACCTTTTCGCAGCAGATAGTAGAGCCGCTTGCCGTCCGGCGAAAGCCAGGGCGACCTCGCCGACCCTTCCAGCGACACCGCATGATTGCCCGCCGCATCGTGCGTCCACGCGGAACTCTGCCGCACGCCCACCGAGGCGATCAGCGAGTTCCCGTCCGGCGCCACGGCCAGGCCCTCCTCTTCGGTGGGGCCAAAGGTGATCTGTTCCGGATCTCCTTGCGGAGCGCCGCGCCCCCATCGCTGACGCCATAGGTGCGTTTTTCCGTCCACCCCCACGTTGAGGTATATCCATTGCCCGTCCGGCGACCATGCGGCGGCCGTGCAGGCGCCCTGCGGCCCCACCGGAACGCCCGCCGATTTTCCATTCATCGGCGCCACCCGGCATCGCTGCCAGCCCCCGGCGCAGTTCATCTCCGCGATCAGCAACGAATCCCGATCCGGCGACAGCCAGGAGTAGTGCGCCATGGCGCACTCGTGCGCCGGAAAGTAGATGGCGCGTTCCTCGGCCCGGCTCTCTTTCGCCGTCACGATGCCCATGTGCAGCATGGTTCCGGCCATAACCTCGGAAAACAGGATGCGATCCGGTCCGATCCAACTGAGGCCGGCCGCGTTCACCATCAGGCGGGCGGGCGGCCCTCCCAGGACGGGCACGGTCCAGGTATCGAAGCGACCGGCAGTCATGGACAAGCCTGTATACGCGACGCGGGAGGCGTCGGGCGTGAATACGGGATCGTACTTGGCGTTCGAATCGAAGGTCAGCTGCTTCGATTCCCCGTCCGGCAGCAGCTTTACATACACCTGCCCCTCACCCAGGAAATACTTTCCGCCGCGGAAGAACGTCACCATGCGTCCATCCGGGGAAAGTGCGGGAGCGGTGGCCAAGTCATTGAAGTTGGTGAGTTGGATATACTCGCTTGCGGAGGTCGCCGGCCGGTGTGGCCCGCCGAAACGCCACGCCAGGAGCGCGCCGGCGAGTAGCGCCGCCACGGTCGCGGCCGCGTAGAGCGCCCGCCGCCGTGTGACGGGAACCCGCAGTTCCCGCTCCAGTTCCGCAGCCGATTGCCACCGGCGTGCAGGATCCGGCTCCAGACACCGGCTCACGATTCTTTCGAGCTTCCTCGACGGGATGCGCCGCCGCTCCATCCCGATGCGCCCGCCGGTCGACATTTCGTAGAGCACGCAGCCGAACGAATAAATATCCGAGCGGGCATCGCACGGTTTGCCTTCCCGCTGCTCCGGCGCCATATAGGCGGGCGTGCCCATCACCATGCGGGTTTCGGTGACGGTTTCATCCGGGCCGACTGATCGCGCCAGTCCGAAATCCAGAACCTTCGCGCCGGATTTCGCGATCATGATGTTGCCGGGCTTGAGATCGCGGTGAACGATGCCCTTGGCATGCGCTTCCGCCAGCGCGGCCGCAATCTGCGCACCGTAGTGCCGCACCATTTCGATGGGCATCGGGCCCTGTTTCAGCCGGGCGGCGATGGTTTCGCCCTCCACCAGTTCCATCACCAGGTAATTCGGCCCAACGTCGTGGAGCGTGCAGATATTAGGGTGATTCAGCGATGAAATCGCACGCGCCTCGCGGTCGAAAAGCGCGCTAAACCGCTCATGCGTAATCTTGATGGCGACGGCGCGGTCTAATCGCGTGTCGATGGCTCGAAAAACTTCGCCCATTCCACCTTCGCCGAGTTTGCTTTCGATCCGGTATGGCCCCAGGCAGACGCCCTCAACCAATTGGGTGACGGTCGGATCCTCCAGCAGCTCGGGGGCATCCTGGATGGCAGGCCGATCCAGGAATTCACCGCCGGAGTGCCGTGCGAGCAGCGACTCTACTTCGCGGCGCAATTCGGGATCGGTCTGATCTAGCAGTGCCGCGCGCTGCTCGGGAGTTCCCTCGCGAGCCGCATGGTATAGCTCTTCGATTTGCCGAAACCGCTCCGGGTTCATAGCTGGCGGACAGCCCCTTCCGATACTATCCTAATGGTCTGACTCCCACTCCCCGGTTAAGCCGGGCGCTCAGAAGCTTTCAAACATGTCGCNNTGAGTGCGTGCGCCACAAAAGCTGACTGCCGATCGCTTTAATGCAGCGGGATGCGGAACAGATTCCCCTGGAATGCCGCGGTCGTAAAAGCGTACGTCTGGCCATCCGGTCCGGGCGACATATCGGCTTGGGGAATCGATTGGATCCCCGCGAGTTCCGCCTCGCTGGCGCGATCTATCCCGGATGCCGGCAAATCCAAAAGCCCGAAGCCGTGCGGGATTCGAATGGCGTATGTGTGTGCAGTGGATCCCGTTGCCCCAGACCGGTTGGTAAGGGAAACGTACAGGTACTTTCCGTCGGCGGACCATTGCACAAAGCAGACTCCGCCGCAGATCCTCCGTTGAGCGTGGTCCCGCACAGCTATAGCGAAGGTTCCACGCACGGATCCGTTGGCACCGATGGTCGCCCATTCTCCGTCCGGGGAAACGCCGCCAATTTCGGTAGTCTTCGTGTCCAGAATGCGAGCGAGGCCGCTCCCGTCCTCCTGAACCCGCGCCAGGTAGTTCGCCTTGCCGCTTACCTGCCGAAAAATCAGTTGCCCGGCGCTAAAACTCACCTCGTCTCCCCCTCGCAAAACCAGGCGCGGAGGCGAGCTCCGATCGGCCGCCGCCAGGAAAATCTGCGATTCGTCTCCTATCAGGACCGTAAATGCCACTCGCGCCTCGTCGCGCGAAACATCATAGTCCACGATCCGCTGGCCCGTTAGTACCGGATCGGATTTACCCGACAGCAGATCCCTGCGCCACAGATCGCTAACGTCCGACGAACTGCTCTTTCGCAGCAAATAGTAGAGCCGCTTGCCGTCCGGCGATAGCCTGGCGGCTCGCGCCGATCCTTCCAGCGAAACCGCATGATTGCCCTCGGCATCGTGGGTCCACACGGAACTCTGCCGCACGCCCGCCGAGGCGATCAGCGATTTCCCGTCCGGCGCCACGGCCACGCCCTCCTCTTCGGTGGGGCCAAAGGTGATCTGCTCCGGATCTCCTTGCGGAGCGCCCTGCCCCCCGCCGTGCCCCCATCGCTGCCGCCACAGGTGCGTACTGCCGTTCAACCCCACGTTGAGGTAAATCCATCGCCCGTCCGGCGACCATTGGGCGGCCGTGCAGGCGCCCTGCGGCCCCACCTGAACGCCCGCCGAGTTTCCCGTCATCGGGACCACCCGGCAGGGCTGCCAAACCCCGGCGCCGTTCATCTCCACGATCAGCACCCAATCCCGTTTCGGCGACAACCAGGAGTAGTGCGCCATGGCGCGCTCATGTGCCGGAAAGTAGATGGCGCGCTCCTCGGCCCGGCTCTCCTTCGCCGTCACGATGCCCATGTGAACGGCGGTTCCGGCCATAACCTCGGAGAACAGGACGCGGTCCGGTCCGATCCAGCTAAGGCCGGCCGCGTTTACCATCAGGCGCGTGGGCGGCCCTCCCAGGACGGGCACGGTCCAGGTAGCAAAACGTCCCTCCCTGAAGGAAAAGACCGAATACGCGACGCGGGAGCCGTCGGGCGTGAATACGGGATCGTACCTATTGGTCCCGGCGTTCGAATCGAAGGTCAGTTGCTTTGATTCCCCGTCCGGCAGCAGCTTCACATACACCTGCCCCTCGTCGCCGAAATACCTTCCGCCGCGGAAGAAGGTCACCATGCGTCCGTCCGGCGACAGCGCGGGAGCGGTGGCCCCATCGTTGAAGTTGGTGAGTTGGATGTACTCGCTTGCCGAGGTTACCGGCCGGTGCGGCCCGCCGAAACGCCACGCCAGCAGCGCACCGGCCGCGAGCGCCACCAGCGCCACGGCCGCGTAGAGAGTGCGCCGCCGTGTGCCGGGAACGCGCAGTTCCCGCTCCAGTTCCGCAGCCGATTGCCACCGGCGTTCAGGATCCGGTTCCAGACACCGGTTCACGATTCTTTCCAGTTTCCGCGACGGGATGCGCCTCCGCTCCATCCCGATGCGCCCGCCGGTCGACATTTCGTAGAGCACGCAGCCGAACGAATAAATATCCGAGCGGGTATCGCACGGTTTGCCTTCCCGCTGCTCCGGCGCCATATAGGCGGGCGTGCCCATCACCATGCGGCTGGCCGTTATGGTTTCATCCTGGCCCGATCGCGCCAGTCCGAAATCCAGAACCTTCGCGCCGGATTTCGCGATCATGATGTTGCCGGGCTTGAGATCGCGGTGAACGACGCCTTTCGCGTGCGCTTCCGCCAGCGCGGCCGCAATCTGCGCACCGTAGTACCGCACCATTTCGATGGGCATGGGGCCCCGTTTCAGCCGGGCGGCTATCGTCTCGCCCTCCACCAGTTCCATCACCAGGTAGTTCGGCCCAACATCGTAGAGCGCGCAGATATTGGGGTGATTCAGGGATGAAATGGCGCGCGCCTCGCGGTCGAAACGTGCGCTAAACCGCTCATGCGTAATCTTGATGGCGACGGCGCGGTCTAATCGCGTGTCGATGGCTCGAAAGACTTCACCCATGCCGCCCTCGCCGAGTTTGCTTTCGATTCGGTATGGCCCCAGGCAGACGCCCGAAACCAATTGGGTGACGGTCGGATCCTCCAGCAGTTCGGGGGCATCCTGGATGGCAGGCCGATCCAGGAATTCACCGCCGGAGTGCCGTGCGAGCAGCGACTCTACTTCGCGGCGCAATTCGGGGTCGGTCTGGGCGAGCAGTGCCGCGCGCTGCTCGGGGGTTCCCTCGCGAGCCGCATGGTATAGCTCTTCGATTTGCCGGAACCGCTCCGGGTTCATGGCTGGCGGACAATCCCTTCTGATGCCATTCTAATGGTCTAACTCGCGCAATAACAAGGTTGTTTCATCAATGTTCACTTTGGGCGTCAAGCTGCCGCGCTTGTGCGAACCACGGGCATCGGGTTGGGGCCGAGCCGGCCGTCGCGCACGACGTTGACGGCGGGGTCGAAGCGGACAAAACATTGCCGCTGCAAATGTCGCCGGAGCCGATGCGGACCAACACTCGATGGGGGTGCTCGCGAAGCTTGTCTTCCATCGCTCACTACAGAGCATCGTATTCCGCCTTGGCCTGCTTGAGGATCGGGATGTCGCGATCGGCGTCTTTCCAAAGGGTGAGGAAATCCTGGTAGGCAGTCTTCGCCTTGACCTCGTCCCTCGCGAGAGCGAATGTTCTACCTAATTGCAGGTGCGCCAGCGCGCCAATCGGATCCGCGCCCACGATGCCGCGGTGATCGAGGATCTTCTGAAACTCGGCGGCCGCCTCCGCATAGCGGCGCGCGGCCACAAAAGCCTCGCCCCGCACATAGGCCGAGTGGAGACCACCGAGGTACAAATTGCGGTTGAGGCCGTTGACGGCCAATTCGTACTGAAGAGCGATATGCAATTGGTCGATGCTATCTGCCGGGTGACCACGATTGAGTGAGGACAACGCGCGCAGAACCGGCACGTAAGTGAATCTGGCGAAGGTATCCTCCGGGAAGCGCTTTTCAAGATCGGCGGCGAGCGCTTGAGATCGAGACAGTTCCCCGGACAACGCCAGCGCAAGCGCGGCGGCATATTCGACATCCCGGCCTTTGGAAAGCGCCAGGGCTGCCAGGGCGTTCCTTCTGGCTTCGGCGGCATTCCCGTAAAAGGCTTCCCAAACGGCCGCTGCGGCCTGATACCTAGCGGCCGTTTCCAGCGATCCTTCCTGCCTTGCGAGATCTATGGCCCGGCTTGAGAACGCCCGAGCCTCTTGTAAACGGCCGGAACGAGCCATCACCATAGCTTGCGAGTGCGTGATCCAGTGTTCCGCGCCATGCTTGCCCTTGGCCAGAGCTACCGCCTGATTCATC
Source organism: Bryobacterales bacterium (assembly GCA_003135055.1). GTDB lineage: Bacteria > Acidobacteriota > Terriglobia > Bryobacterales > Bryobacteraceae > PALSA-243. The sequence goes on from PLDF01000270.1 coordinate 30,708, forward strand.
GGCGCTTGTTCGCCATTTAAGAACGCGATGTTATATCGATAAACCGGGAAAGCCGGCATTTCCAGCTTGCGCGCCGATGCTAGCCGAAGGGCGTCCTCGGCCTCCCCGAAGCGGTCAAGGAAGAAATAACCGGTAGCTAGATTCCAATACGCCAAGGCAAAGTCCGGTTGGGAGGCAAGGGTTTTCTTGGATTGTTCGATGGTTTCTTCGAGTCGGCCGGTCCCCACGGCGGAAAGCCCCGCCATCAGATCCCGGGGATCCGGGTTCGCCCCGCGAGGATAGGTTTGAGCCCACGATTCGAGGGTTTGGAATGCCTTTTCCAGATTTCCCGTCACCTCTCGATAGTAGTTAAAGTCGATGAAGAACCTCTCCCGGTCACTGGCGCGATCCCGCAATTGCCAGGCTCTTGTAGTACTTTCCGCCGACAGCACAGACTCCCCCATGCCGCTGTAGGCGAGCCCCAAGTGGGCATGCGCGACAGCAAATTTGGGATCGATTTCAACAGCCTTTCGAAAGAAGGGAATGGCTGCGGCGTGCCCGGACGATATTTCCACATGCAACCCCGTGCTGTAAGCTCTCAGGGCTTCGAGGGACGGCGTGGTCATTTCGGCGAGTGGCGTCGAGTGCTTTTCCACCGTGGCGAGCGATTCGCCAACCCGGATTCTGAATTTGCGAGCGATCCGACTGAGAGAGTCGAGGACGTCCTCTCGCCTTGCCGCGTGGATCTGCTCTTGATCCAGGGTATTCCCTGTGTTGCAACTGGTGGCGCGGAGGCCCAGCACATATTGGCTTCCGAGGCTTGCGATGGAGCCTTCGAGAACCGCGGCGCTGGCGGTCCGCTCGCAGATTTGCCGGGCGATTTCAGGAGTCAGCCGCGCAACTTTCGGCTGCCCCATAAGGCCCAGTGTCTGCTGGACCTGCTGGTCCGAAATCAGGGTGAGGAAGGGCGATTGTTCGAGTTCCACGGACAGTCCCTGGCGCAACGCGTCGTCAAATACCGGATCGCCGGTCTTATTCTCGAAATCGGCCAGCACAAGGGTGTCCTTGTCGGTGAGTCTCTGGGCACGATGCAGATACATGTATGCCGCGGCGAACAGCGCCAGCACGGCCGCGGCGGCCGAAACCCATCTCCGGGGGTTTGCGGCGGTCACTCTTGCCAGCTCCCGCTCCAGCACGGCGGCGGATTGCCACCGGCGTCCGGGATCTTCCTCCAAACACCGGCTCACGATTTTTTCGAGCCTTCGCGAAGGGATGCGCTTCCGCTGGGACGCGGCTCGTACCCCGGTCAGCATTTCGTGGAGGACGCGACCGAACGAATAGATATCCGAGCGGGCGTCGGCCGGTTTGCCCTCCCTTTGCTCCGGCGCCATGTAGGCCGGCGTTCCCATCACCATGCGGCTGGCGGTGAGAGTTTCATCCTCGCCCGATTTCGCCAGCCCGAAATCCAGAACCTTGATGCCGGACTTCGCGATCATGATGTTAGCCGGTTTCAAGTCGCGATGAACGATGCCCCTGCCGTGCGCCTCCACCAGCGCAGCCATAATCTGCGAAGCGTAACGGAGCGCTGTCTTCACTGGAAGAGGTCCGCTTTTGAGCCGGGCTGCGATCGTCTCGCCCTCCACCAATTCCATTACCAGGTAGTTGGGGCCAATGTCGTGGAGCGTGCAGATGTTGGGGTGATTCAGCGATGAAATCGCACGCGCCTCGCGGTCGAAACGTGCGCTAAACCGCTCATGCGTAATCTTGATGGCGACGGCGCGGCCCAATCGCGTGTCGATGGCTCGAAAGACTTCACCCATTCCGCCCTCGCCGAGTTTGCTTTCGATTCGGTATGGCCCCAGGCACGCGCCCGCGCTGATTTCGGTGACAGTGGCCTCTTCCAGCAGATCCGGGGCATTCTGGATAGCGGGTCGATCCAGGAATTCGCCGCCGGAGGGCTGTGAGAGCAGCAACTCGACTTCGCGGCGCAATTCGGGGTCGGTCTGGGCGAGCAGCGCCGCGCGCTGCTCGGGGGTTCCCTCGCGAGCCGCATGGTATAGCTCTTCGATTTGCCGGAATCGCTCCGGGTTCATGGCTGGCGGCCAGTCCCCCCCAATGCCATTCTAATGGTCTAACTCCCGCATTAACCACGCCTTCGCGAGATCCCAGTCGCGCCTGACGGTGCGCGGAGAGATTTCGAGTGTCGCGACGATTTCCTCCTCCGTCAATCCGCCGAAATAACGTAGCTCGACAACCTTGGCTTGGCGCGGAGCCAACTGTGAGAACGCTGTCAGGGCATCGTCCAGAGCCAGAATGGACCGATCCGGCGTGGGGGACAAGACGGCCGTTTCCTCAATGTTCACTTTGACCGCCATTCCGCCGCGCTTGTGCGAGGTCCGTTTGCGGGCCGCGTCCACCAGGATGCGCCGCATCATTTGCGCCGCCATAGCAAAGAACTGCGCGCGCTCTTTCCAGTCGACCTTCGTCACGTCTACCAGGCGGAGGTAGACTTCGTGGACCAAGGCCGTGGTCTGCAGCGTATCCGCCTGGCGTTCATTCTTCATGTACCGGCGGGCCATCCGGTGCAGTTCGTTGTAGACCTGGTCCGCCAGCCGCTCCAGGGCAGCCCCGTCGCCGCCGCTCCAGGCTCTCAGTAATTCCGTGATTGCGGCAGATTGGGATAGCACCGTGGCGATTCCTCATGACCTTACAAGGTAGTTAGACCGATTCGAAAGCCGTTTCTCCGGCGGGTAGAAAAAAGATACCACAGCCATGGCCGGTTTTGCCGTTCGGTTGCGCCTGCACCGGTGAACAAGGGAACAGGCGATGAGAGCGAAATCGCGGCCCTGAATGGAGGCAACATATGAAAACGATCCTGACTTTGATGGCAGCGGGCAGCTTGCTCGCCACGCTTGCAACAGCACAGACGCCACGCTATACGGTCACCGACCTCGGCACATTGGGCGGGACGGTTGGCTCAGCCAATGGCATTAACTACGAAGGCCGTGTGGCCGGGGCTGCGAACCTGCCCAACGGGAACTCACGTGCATTCCTTTCGGGGCCCGGGGCAATGTACGACTTAGGTACGCTGGGCGGAGCAAACAGCAGTGAGGGCGGCCTGAACGCTAGCTCCCAGATAGCGGTCTTTGCCGAGACTTCCAAGACAGACCCGCTGAACGAGAACTTCTGCGGCTTCGGCACCTCAAACATATGCCTCGCGGCCATCTGGAATGGGACCATGATGGCGCTTCCCACCCTGGGCGGCAACAATAGTATCGCCTATGCGATCAACAACCAAGGGCAAGTGGCCGGGGCCGCGGAGACTAGCACTAAGGATCCAACCTGCCAGGCGCCTCAAGCTCTCCAATTTGAAGCTGTGCTATGGGGTCCGGCGGGCCAAGTCCAGGAACTCCCCCCGCTTCCCGGCGACACGGTGGGAGCGGCCAACTGGGTCAACGACTACGGTCAGGTGGTCGGCTCATCGGGCACTTGCGCGAGCGGCGGAGTTACTCCGGACTTCGGTGGGCCGCACGCCGTTATGTGGCAAAACGGCGTACCCACTAACCTCGGCAATCTGGGAGGCGCGATGCTCACCCTAGGCGCCTCCATCAACGACTTTGGCGAAGTTACCGGGTGCGCGGATCTAGCCAGCGAAACCCCCGGCTTTCCTTTCGTCCAGATTCACCCCTTCTTGTGGAGCCAGGCGGCGGGCATGCAGGACCTCGGCGCCGTGGGCGCCGACTTCTCCGGCTTGCCGTTTGGGATCAACAATAATGCACAGGTGGTTGGCGCATCCTGCGACGACATGGGGAACTGTCGCGCCTTCCTCTGGCAAAACAAGACGATGATGGATCTCAACGCCCTCGTCCCGGCGAACTCGCCACTGTACCTGGCGTTCGCCTTAGTGATCAACGATGCGGGAGAGATTGCTGGCCAAGCCATGGAGAAAAGCACTGGCGAGATGCACGCTTTCGTGGCGACCCCGATACCCGCCGCGGCCGCTGCCACGGACTTTGAGCCTTCATCGCCGGACTTGAGCCGGCCGATGGTTCTCCCGGAAAACGTCCGTAAGCAGCTCCAGCGGCTGGCCCTCGGACGTATCGGAGCGCGGCTCAACGGGCAGCGATGAATGAACTGTAGCGCTGGCGATCTTGTCGCCGGTTGTCTCCCGCATGCAAGACACCGGCGGCAACACCGCAGCGCCCGCCTGCCGTGTTATGGCGCGACCGGAATGTTGCCGGGCTTCGAGTGCCCGGCGATGCTCCCATCCAGTATGCGCGCGGGACTATCTGAAGGCGTCGCCTCGCGAGGCGCTCGGAGGGCCGATGGGGCGGTCCGGATGCCGAAACCGCCCGCCGCCTATTCACAGTGTATAACGACTTGGTTCGACGCATGGAACAACGAGGCGTGCGAATTCTTGCAGGCACAGAAACGCCGTATCCCTATTGCGTGCCAGGGTTCGCGCTGCGCGAGGAACTGGCGTTACTAGCGGAGGCCGGCCTGTCGCCAGCGGCGGCGCTGCGAACGGCGACGTGGAATCCGGCGGAGTTTTTGCACGTGAGCCGGGATTACGGTTCCCTGGAACCGGGGAAAGCGGCCGACCTCGTGGTGTTGGACGCCAATCCGTTGATAGCGATCGCCAACACGACACGCATTCAGGCGGTGATGCGCCGGGGCCACCTGATTGAGGCCGCTGCACTCCGTTCAATGCTCGACGGAGTACGGGCAGAAGTGGGAAAGAACGCAGCTACGACGGGACGCTAATCCTTGAAGCAGAACAGGTTTGAGTTAGAGCGTGATTTTGCAGTGAGCCGGAGGTTTGCGCCCCGGAGGGGAGTAGGATCCCCTCCAGGGCAGGAGCTTCTGGGAGTCATCACCTCCATGGGCCCTCCCGAGAGTGCTACACGCCAAACCGCAAATCAAGATGGCGGCCGCCCGGCGCGATTGCCCCGCCGGCCGCGGATGCGTCGTTGTCTGCTGAAAGGACGTGAGCAGCGCTTTCATCCTCGGCAAGCGCGCCAGCGCTATTGCAGCGAGGGCTGCCGGGAAGCGGCGCGCAAATGGTCGCGATGGAAGGCACAGGAAAGATACCGCTTTTGGGGAACTCCTTTGCANNCAGCGGGCACGCCGCTTCTGACGCACTACACTAGCAGCTTGACCCAATCGCCGGTATTCAGGAAAGCTCAAGCCAAGCGTGATGCCGGAATCCGCAGCCACCGGCGAAAGCCGCTGCTATAGTTCTACCACCGGCCCGTATGATGCCTCGTCGTGGAAATGGGGCGCCGGCCGGACGAAGCTGCTGTCGCTATTGGACAGTTACAGCGCGTGTTAGAGGAAACTAACAGCCGGATGGACCTACGGTCCCGGTGTGTCGCCGGGCCGTTGGCGCAACTCAGTGAGGACGCCGACGGCGGCGCCTCACGTCGCGGAGGCGTTTCCGCTCGTTTTCGATGCGCTTGCCCAGGCTGCCCTGCCGGCCATTTCCTTTCTCTACCGAATCCCGGAACATCTGGTAATGCCGTTTGAGGCGCTCCACATATTCGGCTGACTCAAGCACGAATCGAAACAGATCGAGGAGAGCCGATGAATACTGGGTTTGCGGGTTCAGCGGATCGAGGGACGGCCCCTTCATTTCGATGGGATCGCTGCCCGCCAAGCTCCATCTCCTGTAGAAATCCGGACTTTCCCAGCCGTAGCTGATAGTGGCCCAGACCTTGCCCCGCCCGGTCTCCGGCCGCAACACGCTGATCGTCACCCGCCGGCAGTCGCAGCCCGGCTCGTCGCAATAGAACTCAAGGAAGCCATACTCCCCATCCGGAAGATCCCGCCGCTGTGCGATTTTGGCGGACCTGGTTTCGCGCGCTCCCACCTCTGGGAATCGTTCCATGAATAGACTCATCGGCATCCATCCACCTCCGGCCGGAAAACAGCCAGATCCAGGTTAAGCGAACATCTCCCCGCCACGCAACCCCCGGTCAAGGGGGCCCAAGGGGGCCAAGGGCGCGCCGGCGGAATTCCTCCAACTCCACCAAACCGGCGCCTTCCCGCGGCCTTCGCGGGGCAGGTTGTCAATCTTGGTTGTCAATCCGCGGCGGATTGTTAATCCGCCTGCCGGCCTTGACGCGCGCCTGCGAGTAAGGCCGCAAACGCCGGGCGCTGAGTCGCCAGACGGATTGACAATCCCCCCAGGCCGGCAACCGGTTAACCACCTCCCCACGAACGCGGTTCCCACTGCGCATCCCGAATCCGTTTAAAGCCCCCTCCCTTTTCTCTCGGCAAGCGTGGCCTGCGTGGCCCTTTAATAAGGAATTTGGCGCGAAAATCAGGCTGGATTCCCAACAATGGCCCGCGAAAGACCCCCGATGGCCACCGGTGAATGGTCGGCCCCTAACCTTCGTATACATCCTTTCGCCTAGTCATTACCCCATAGGTACGGGCAGGACTTTTGTTTTTACGCCATATGGCTCAAGCTTCTTAACAGGCGCGCCACTGCTGATGCAAGAGTCGCGGTAGGTTCGCTCCGGAGGAGCAATGACGAAGATTCTCCTGTGTGTTGGTGAGCCCATTCTGGTAAAGGGACTCGAGCACCTGCTGCGGCAGGTCGAGGGTTTCGAGCTGCTGCCGACTTGCAGCGGCGTAACTGCCCTGATGGAGTCGATCTCGAAGGGCGGGGCGCCGGACCTGGTGCTGCTGGATTTGGCGCCGGACGTCACTTTCACGGTGCTGGCCGAGTTGAAGCGCGCCACGGCGGATGCCAAGATCGTACTGCGGGTGAATTCAGCCTCCACCGGGCTGGCTTGTCAAGCCATGGGGTTGGGGGTGCGCGGCATCCTGCGCAAACAACTGCCTCCCGGCCTCCAGGTGAAATGCCTGCAGAAAGTGCTGCAAGGCGAGTTGTGGTTTGAGAAGGTGCTGACGGACAGTTCATCGATCTCGCGCGACCGCGTGGTTTTGACCGACCGCGAGGGAGAAGTGGTCAGCCTGCTTGCCCAGGGGTTGACGAACAAGGAGATTGCCGCCACGTTGACGGTTTCCGAGGGCGCCGTTAAGGTTCACCTTTCGCGGCTAATCGAGAAGGCGGGCGTCAAGGATCGTTTCGAGCTGGCGCTGATCGGGTTGAAGAACCTGACAGCCCAGCCGGCGCAAGGGGAGGAAGGGCAGATCGACGGCAACGGTTTCCTACGCGGCCTGCGCTCGCTCCTGCTCAGACGGCCGGAATCGGTCGAGCCCTCCGCGCCCGCCGCCGGCGGCGTGCGGCCGTAATCGACCTGTGAAGAGAACCGGGTCACGAGGATTTGCTTGGAAGGTTGTTCAGTCAAGACTGTGAGAGAAGACGATTCGGGCTCACCCCCGAGAAGGTTTGAATTATGCCTACTAACTATTACGCGCTGTATTCGATAGTCTTTACCATGGGTTTCGTCATCGTATTCGATGGCGTCCATCAGAAGAACAGAATCGTCCGCCTGTTCCGGTCCATTAAATTCTTCTCATCGGAAGAAGTGAACCAGTTGCAGGCGATCTGGGTAGCTTGCCAGGACTCCTAACCGGTGCCTCCTGTGGAGGCTATTGTGCCGGCTATTGTGCCTTCGGATGTTGGGACAGGCGGGCCATCCATCTCGGCGGCCCGGCTGATACAAGCTCGACATAAGGGATTGGTGTGTCTCGGCGGCACTGCATCGCTTGCGGCGCGGCTGCCCGACACTTCATTCCTGCCTCCCCGAGCCTCGCCTGACTGAGTGACAGGCGATGTACGCCGCAACGATCTTGCGGGGAAGGTTGCCAACCCCCTGGTTGCCAACCTGCGGCCGATTGTGAATCGGCTTGCCGCTATGCGTGGCAGGACACGCCTGAAGCACTTTGTGGGGCAGCCAATCTTGCCAAGCCAATCCTGGCTGCAAGCCGGCTTTCAGCCCGCTCCTGGAGTGTCTGCATTTTCTTGCGATTTTCCCCTCGTCCACGCACTATGTGGGGCAGGCGCTTTCGCCTGCCAACTCGTCATGTTCTACCGCGGAAAGCTTCCCCACTGGCATCCCGATCTCACTGAGTTAACCTTCCTGTTTGTCACCTGGCGTTTGGCCGGCTCCATCCCCGGGCCCGGCTGCCGCAGCCGCCCACGGGCGCACTTCTATCCGCCGGCCGGGCCTTCCTCTAAGCGATCTCGAATTTGGGGCCGCGCCGCTCAGCGGTTGCAGGCCCGTAAGGCGCCCTGAATCCGCCTGGGTCCATAAGGATGCTGGCGATTGTTTGGGACCAGACGCGCGCCAAATCCGGCAAGGAGAAAGGACTACACGTGTTCGCCGGCGGTAAAGAAATAGCTCGCGGCGCAGAGTTGGCGCGACTCACGGGCCGCATGTAGCCAAGATCCGCTCGTTAACCGTCGTGGCTCCGATCAAAATCGCTCGCTGACGCGCACGCTCCGATCAGAGCCGCGGCCGTCAGGGAGCGATGTCCTTAGTTACTGACTGCAATCGTGGTCGAATTGGTAGTCGTGATGCCGCCCATTTGAATCTGCAAGGGAACCGCATTGCCTGTCGGCGTGCCCGCTTGAATGATGATGTTGATCTGATAGACGCCGGGGAATCCGGGCAAGATACCGGAGAACACTACCTGGGCCTGCACATTGCCCACCGTAACCACCGGATTTGTAGTAGTGTTGTGAATCGTTGTCGGGTCGCCCACGCCGTCGGCTATCGGTGGATTCACCGGCCCCAGGCCAGTCGCCAGAATCACCAGAGTCTGCGGGTCTAAAATCTTCGCCGGGTGGGTAGTGAGTCCGGAAATCGAGCCGGCCGGCGCCGCGAACTGGTAATCGGTATTGCCATACGCAACGGCTTGGCCGCCGGTAAGGGCGAAAATCCCGGGCGCGATGGTAGCCACCTGCAGGCTTTGCGGGGCCGATGCCGAGCCGTTGTTCGTTACCACCACCTGCGCCGTGGAAGAGCCGGTCAGTTCAAACGGCAATTGGGCGTTGATCTGGCCGCTCGAAACATAATTCAACGGCGCCGCGATGTTATTGAAAGTAACTGAAACGCCGCCCAGCGACGTGGAAAGCGGAACGCTGGTAGCCGCGGAGCTGGTGGAAGCCAGATTCGTGCCGAAGATCGAAATCAGCGATCCCGGCGCGACAGGCTGACCTGTGGCGAAACTAGCGCCGTTCAACACGCCGCCGGCCGCAACCGAAGGCTGCGCATATGCCGCCACGCTCACAGAGAAGATTGCCAGAAGGGAGATAGAAAGAGCCCGCATGACTCCAATTGTAGTGGGCCTTTGGTCGCGAACCAACGGCTAAGCCATAGATTTTACTAATGCAAATATGCTCGAATCTCCGCCAAAGTGCGCGATACTTCTGTGTCTTTACCGCCATCGAGCGCTACCGCCAGCTCCGCCTCGCGGCCGGCTTCCTCGGGGCGGGCTTCGAGCGCGAGCAGCCGGGCCAAGGCCCAGTGCGGCTTGAACCAATTGGGCCGCGCCGCAATCGACGCCCGCAGATCCCGTTCCACGGCGCCGCTGCGGTTGTTCATGGCGTCGAAGGCCGCCAGGTTGTACCAGGCGTCGAAAGGGTCGTTGGCCGTGACCGTTGCGCGCGCCGCCGCCGCCTGGGCTTGCAGCAGAGCCTGTAGTCGCACGGCCGGCTGCTGCGCTTTCTGCGCCAACTGCAGCGATGCCCGCGAGTACCACAAATCCGCCGCGGCTCCCGGAAACCGCCAGCGTTCGTATCGTCCATACTGCGCCGCTGCGGCCGTGGCGCCGCCGGTCTCGAGCGCGCGTTGCGCCCGCGCCAGCGCCGCATCGGCAACCGTAAGCCGAACCGCACAATAGATCAGCGCCACTGCCGCGGCGGCCGCTAGGGCACGCTTTAGCTTGCCCGGCAGCCACGCAAAGCTCGCTCGCCGCGCCGCTTCGCGCGCCGGCGATGGCAAGCTAAAGCGCGCCCCGCCACTTGCCAACCCCACCGTCGTATATACGATAACGGCGGTCGGAATTGTGAACCCCGTAAACTGCTGGCTCACCAGCCCGGCCGTGAGCGCCGCCGCCAGGTACGGCGACTCAGCGTTTCGCGCCCGGAAAGCCGTAATCAGCCCGGCTGCGCAGAGCGCCATCAGCGCCGCGAAGCCCGGAAGTCCCTGGGCCGTCAACGCATCGAGGAACATGTTGTGCGGCGATTCGTACTCGAAATCGGGATAGGCCGCCGCCAAACCGGGCGATTCGAACAGCGCGAACCCGGCGGTAAAGGTCTCCGGCCCATATCCCGCTGCGAGGCGGTGAGACGCCATTCGAAGCGTGTCGCGCCAGAGCTCCGGCCGCCCACCGCCCAGGCGATCCTCGGCGAACCATCGCGTACGGCTGCGGAGATTCCAGCCCGGCGGCGAAAAGTAGAACGCCGCTCCAAGCAATGCCACCGCGGCCGCGCCCGCCACCATTCGCCGCGTGAGGCGAAACCCGCGCAAATAGAGCCACACCAATGCGCCAGCCGCCAGGCCCAGCATGGCCGCGCGCGTGCCTGTCAGCACCATGGCGACCGCGCAAATTGCAGCCGCGATTCGGGCTGTCCAACGCCATGCCCCAGCCGTTTCCATGGTCTGCAGCGCCAAGCTGAGAAACGCGCTCACCACCAGCCACGTGGCGAAGTAACTGACGTACCCCAACGTGCCGGGCGGCCGGACGATGGTCCATATTCCTTCGCCAATGTGATAGGCGGCCGCGGGCAGGAACGAGTCCCACCCGAAATACTGCGCGATGCCGTAAACCCCCGCCACGCCGCCGGAAATGGCGATGCCGCGCAGAACCACGCGCGCGTTTCCGGGGCAGCCCGCAACGCTCCAGGCGAAGAGCAGCGCCGCGGCTTGTGGAACCAGACCAAACTCGCGCCAGTTCGTCCCCATCAGCGAGAGCCCGGGCCGCGTCGAGAGCGCCGTGGAAACGGCCAACGACGCCAGGTTCAGCAGAATCAGGGCTGAAAAGCTTTTGGAAGCGCCCCGCACTGCGCCGGCCGCCAACAGCGCCGCCGTCCCCACCAGCAGCACCACCACCTTTGGAGTAACATCGAAGTAGAAGAGATATCCGGGCGCGATTGTTAACGCGATCAGGCCGATTGTCACAGCCTGCAGCAGGCGCATATCGTCTACACTAACTCAGGGAGCCTTGTGAGCGAGCTGATCGATGGTTTTCGTTACATCAGTTACATCGCGTCGCGCTGGCGCTGGATTGCGCTAAGTTGCGCCATCGCGGTGACAGTCGCGTTCGCCGTCAGTCTCTCCATGCCGCGCGAATACACCGCCACCGCGCGCATTGTTATCGAACCTCCCGCCGGAACCGATATCCGCGCCGCCGCGGCCATGAGCCCCATCTACTTCGAATCGCTCAAGACTTACGAATCTTTCGCCGCGGGAGACACGCTCTTTCAGAAGGCCATCGCCCAATCCGATTTGCGCGCGCTGATGGGCGCACGGTCTATTGAGTCGATTAAGAAGCGCGTCTTGAAAGTGGGCATCGTTCATAACACCCGCATCCTCGAAATTTCGGCAACCCTGGCGGACCCGAGGAAGGCGCAAGCTCTAGCTCAATTCATTGCGGAATCCACCACCTCCCTGAACCGCTCGCTGACCAGCGAAGGCGACCAGGATCTGATCCAGGGCCTTGAAGCCGAAGAACGTCAGGCACGCGCCAAGCTGGATCAGGTGGACGCCGCCTGGGTGCGGCTCCTTGTAGCGGAGCCTGTGGAAGGCCTGCAAGCCGCGATATCCAATTCCTCCGATCTGCGCTCGAAGCTCGACGAGCAGGCCAGCGGCGCACAACTCGAAATCGCCGGCGCCGCGGAGCGTGAAAGACAGGCGCCCGCATCCGAATTGCCGCAGATCCGCGGTGAGCGGAGCGAGGCGCATGCGCGCGCCGATGCGATCCGCAAGCAGACGGAATCGCTCGACCGGCAAGACGGCGAGCGAGAGAGACTGCTGGCCGCGCGTACGGCGCATCGCGACCGCCTCAAGGCTGAGCGGACGGCCCAGCAGGCTGCGCTTTCCAGCATCGAGGGCCGCCTCACTCAGGCCCGCGGCGACGCCGGATACCGCGGCGAGCGTCTCAAGATTATCGACCCGGGCATTGTTCCCGAGCGCCCGTCGTCGCCCAACACATCGCTCAACATGTTCGCGGCGCTGCTGCTGGGGTTCACGCTGCCCGTGCTCTACTTCGCCGTCGAGATCAACTTTCAGGAGCTGCGCATTCGCGCCCGCCGCGGCACGCACGCGCTGGCGCGGAATGACTAGCTGGCTCACGCTCTTCTTCGCCTCCGCTCTGCTGCTGCCGCCGCTGCCGATTTCGCTGGGCAATTCCGGCCCGCATCTCTGCCTGCTCTTCGCCGCGCTGGGGTTGCTCTTCGGCATAGCGTCGCTCACGCATTGGCGGGTCGTCCCGTGCAGTCTCAACGCCGCGTTCACGGCCTTCTTCGGCGTGCTTTTTGCCAGCATCGCGCTCGCCGCCATACATTCCGGAGCGGAAGCCGCGGCCGCCAGTTTCGCCCGCGTGGCGCTGCTCGGCATCTCGATTTACATCTTCTTCTTCACCGCCTATGGCCCCGCACCCATGTTTGACGCGCTACGCGCCACGCGCCGCGTCTATGTGTTCGCCGCGCTTTCGGCGCTCTTCGCCTGCGTCGATTTCTACTATCAGTTCCCTGCCCCGGCCGGCTACGGACCGCAATTCGTGTGGCTCGATTCCGGCGTCTACCGGCGCGCGCAGGGATTCTTTTACGAGGCCAGCACGCTGGGCAATTTCTGCGCGTTCTTCCTGGTGATGATCGCGGTGGCCTTCTCACGGCCGCGGCGGGAATCGCCGGTCTCGCGCAAGCTGCTGCTGGCCGGCGGGGCGCTGTTCTTTGCGGCGTTGGTGCTGTCGTTCTCGCGCGGTTCGGTGATCAACGTCGCCGTCGCCTGCGCGGTGCTGGTTTGGATCAATCGGCGGCGCGTGCCGCTCGGCCGCGTGGCGGCCATTCTTTCGGCCTGCGCGCTGGCCGGCGCGTTCCTGCTCTCGAAGATCTTTCCGGCCATCGCCGCCATGTATTGGCTGCGGCTTACGGTTTCCGGCCAGCTCTTCTTTTCGGCGACCGAGCAAGTCCTTTCCGGCCGCGTCGCGAGCTGGCAGACGCTCTTGCACTGGACGGCCGCCAACCCGTGGCAGCTTCTCTTCGGCATCGGCTACAAGACCTTGCCGTACACCGACTATCTGGGCGCGCCGATTGTGGCCGACAACATGTACTTCAGCATTCTGATCGAGACTGGCATCGCCGGTCTGGCCGCGCTGATCTGGCTGAACGCCTCCATTCTGCGCGCCACCGCACGATCGGCGCAGCGCGGTTCGTTCTTCGGCGCCTGGATGCTCTGCTTTTGGTCGGGCGAGACAGTGCAGATGCTTTCTGGCGACCTGCTGACTTACTGGCGCGTCTTGCCGGTCTACTTCTTTGTGCTGGCCCTTGCGATCCGCGAATGAAGCTGCTCTTTCTGGATCAGTTCAGCGAGCTCGGCGGGGCGCAGCAATGTTTGCTCGATCTGCTGCCGGCCATGGAACATGCGGTGGTAGCGATGCCGGGCGACGGCCCGATGTTCGAACGCGTTCGCGCACTGGGCTTTGAGACTGCGCGCATCCGTTGCGGTCCCTACGCTTCCGGCGGCAAGACCGCACGCGATATGGCGCGCTTCGTTTTCGAAACGCCGCGGCTCGCACGCCAAATTCGGGAACTGGCGTGCGGCGCGGATTTAGTCTACATCAATGGACCGCGGTTGCTGCCGGCGGCGGCTCTCAGCGGCATCCGCAAGCCGGTTGTATTTCACTCGCACAGCTATCTTCCGCCCGGCCCGGTGCGAAAGCTTTCCGGCCTCGCGTTGCGGCGCTTGCGCGCGCACGTGATCGGCTCGTGCCGCTACGTTGCCGACCCGTGGAAGCCGTATGCCAGCCGCATATCGGTGGTCTACAACGGAGTCGCCGGTCCCGAGCGCCCTCGGCCGGATCGCAATGGACCGCTGACCATCGGATGCATCGGCCGCATCGCACCAGAGAAGGGGCAGCGCGAATTCGTGGAGGCGGCGCGGATCATTCATGGAAAAATTCCGGAAGCTCGATTCGCGATCTACGGCGAGACCATGTTCGCTGCGCATGACTACGAGCGCGAGGTCCGAGCTGCGGCTGCCGGGTTGCCCATTGAGTTCGCAGGTTGGGCGGCGAATGTATACGACGTGCTGGCCAGGATCGACATGCTGCTGGTGCCTTCGGCGCCTCACGAAGCCACTACGCGGGTGATTCTGGAAGCGTTCGCCGCAGGCGTGCCGGTGATCGCGTTTGCTTCGGGCGGGATTCCGGAAGTATTGCCGGCAGGGTCGCTGGCACATTCCGTCCAAGAGATGGCCGACATGGCATGTATCAGAGACAGGCCGGGAGGCGTGTCCCACACGGCGGACTTCACGCTGAAACGGTACCGCGCGGAAATTCTCAATGTGCTGTGGGGCAGGATGCCATCCTGCGGCCGGTTGTCAACCGGCCCACTGTCGCCAGATCCACCGAAACTCAATAGTTAGTCCTCAGGGCCGCCAGCGCACGCCTCTTTGACGAGGATTACGTGATTGTGGGTATATGAACGTGACTCTATCGCTCGACTACGAATTGCTGAGAAAGGTCCGAAAAACTGCCATGGAGCGGAACGCGCCTTTGCCAGCATCCGAAAGTGCGCCAGCCGGTCGGCAACGCGGGACCGGCGGAATCGGCATCGACGCCTGGAGAGAAGGACGAAAATGCGCAGCCCTAATTTCGAGCTAGACGTGGGTTTTCGAGAACGACACTCGGGATAACACGATAAGAAAGATGTAAGAACAGTTGGATATTCGCGTATCATAGTTGGATTGCCCGCTCGCGCCGCATCTCTTCCAGTAAAGCGCCGCGCGTTTGCTGGAACATTTACGATTATGGATTCGAGATCGGCCACCTATCAGCCATGCCCGATTGCGGTAGACGACGTTGAGCTTCCCGGTGAGATCATGCAACTGGTCGAGTTGCTCGCCAAAAGCGCGCACGACACTTGGGCGCAGAAACGGATCGCCGAAGGCTGGCAGTACGGGAGAGAGCGCGACGGCGACAAGAAGCTGACGCCATGTCTCGCGCGCTACGAGGACTTGCCGGAGTCCGAGCGGGAGTACGACCGTGTGCTGGTAGGGCAGACGCTGAAAGCGATTCTCAAGCTCGGCTACCACATCGCGAAGAACGGGCCGCAGCTATGAACGCGGCGGCGTCGGCCACGCGAGGCTTACGAGCTGAACGGCAAACGACGCTGCGGAATCCGAGGCGAACGCTTTCCAGGCGTCGCGTTCCACTGTCTGGGCTGATGCGGATCGCCTGCTCTTCACGGCCGAACGCAAGGGCGGCATGTCCGAGACGCCTCGGATCATCACAAACTCAGCGCCGTAACGGCCACGCATCGCCAGAACGGCGGCCGCGGCGCCCGCTCCTTCCATCTCCACCGCCTTCAGGCCCGGAACCCTCGCTCGGACCTGTTTGAAAAATCGGTCGCCCAGGTGGTCGATGACCTTATTCCCGGATCCCACGATGCCCACCCGCACTTTGGGCTGGTGAGCAGCGCCGGACGGGCACGGCTGCCGGACAATTGAGCTCCATTCCGGCTGTAGCGTCGGCAGGATTTCGGCGCTGCGTACTAACCGGCCGTCGCAAGGGTACATGAGGTCCAAGCGCGGTTCGAAGCCGCGGTCGATCTTTCCATATTCGTATTCCCAAATCAGTTTGGAGACGACGATATCGCCTTTCTCCAAACCATCCACCGGCATGCCGCCGGCGATGCCAACCAGCAGGACGTACTTGGGCCGCCACCTCTCGACCGTGTCGCGCGTCACATTGACTGCGTTCGTCGTCCCCGCCTGTCCGGCGAAGGCGAGCACAGCGCGGTATCGACCGTATGTGGGCGACTCTATCTCGCCGAGATGCCATGCCCAATCGTTGGGCTGGTCATCGCTAAGCGGGGCGCCCCGCGGGTCCTTCAGAAGCCGGAGAACAGCCTTATACTCCTGAGGAAGCACCGTTACAAAAGCGATATCTACCGGCAGCGCGTCCTTGGGACGCGGCCGCGGATCGTTTGCCCGCAACAGCTTGTCGGTTTCCGAGACGATGATCTCAATGCGAGTCTCATCGTCGCTGCGCGGCGGCAGCGGAATACCCTGCCTGGTCATATCCTTCCAGGGAGCCCTTTCAAGAAAGCAGGGAATGATGATCGCGCCGCTTCGTTTGGCAAGGTCATATTCCATCATGCAGGGCTTGCTTTTCCAAAAGCCCTTCGTAACCAAGGGAAGGAATATCTCGCTGTGCCGGACTTCGTTCTGCAGCCACGGCTCCCACTCCTCGCCGATTGGAATGCGGTTGGCCTCCTGGTACTGAAAGACTTCCATGCCGTCGGCCTTCATCGCAACCGCAAGACGTCCCGCAAAATCGTTGGCCTCTCCCGCATTGCTAATGAAGATCGAGGCCTCGCGGCGTTCCGCCTTGCGAAAGTAACGCAGACCGTCGTCGAGCGATTCGAAATTCTGGCGATTCCGCTTCACCCTTGCAATCTGGGCTTCGATCGCATCGATGAGCAGGTCTGCGTCGCGCCAGTAGAGCACCGGTTCGTCCACCGGCGCCATGCCTCGCAGCATCGTACTCTTGACTAGCGGCGGCAGTTCCGGCGCGCTGTCGCCCGAGACATGCAGCAGCCGGATGCTGGGGATGAATCGACCGTGAATGAAAGGATACATCCACGACGGAATGCCCGCAGTATCCAAGTCGACGACCACGAAATCGTAGCCGTCAAACCGGATCAGGACGTTCAAGTCTTCAGGCTCCTCGAAGGAAACACGCTCCGGCCTGAATCCGGCTTTGTCTACCACATCCTCTATTCGCTTCAGGACATCGTACGCTGGGCGGCCGGGGTGGATCAGTATCCCGGCTTTTCCACGCAACGTCAGGCCCGACCTCCTGTATGGCCGAACGCGCTCGGCGAACCTACCGATCAATTCGACAAAGAGCTGGCGGTCGGCTTTCAGCCCGCTTTCACTAGGGTCGTATACCTGGAGAGATTCACCGGATTCGGCGAAGTATCTGTCGGAGACGTCTTGTTCGACAAAGATGAGGCGGGGCTTCTGAGCCAGTCTGGCCAAGCCGTATTCGTACAATACATACGGCGAGCAGAGGTAATACTTCTGCTCCGGCCGAAGCGTGACGATGGCAGCATAGCCGGCGCTGCCTTTCATCATGTACTCGAGGTAAGGAACGGAGAGGACCTTCGACTGCGGGTCCACGGAGAAGGTAAACCCCGCGTCCCAGAATAGCTCCCAAAAGAATTCATTGACGCGCCGATCGCGGCCGCGATAGCTGTGGCTTAAGTACAACTGAGTGCGCTCGGTCGCTTCCACCGGAGGTTTGGTCTTTTTCTCCTTCCGCATTCACCCTCTATGCTCCTTTGCCCCAGTCGACGTACGTAAAGATTTCAAAGATCAGGAACGCCATCATCAGGGCTTCGATGCCGCAGACCCGGTACTCCGCCGGGATTAGCGTCCGCTCGCGCGCGAGATACAACGCTATAGCGGCCAGCCCGGAGCCCGCAAACGTCAGGACATCGATAAAGAGCTGAACCAGTTTCCGCTCGCGGCGGTACTGGTCGCTTCGGTGGGCCGCCTCCCAGCCGAAAAGGATCAGCGTCGAAGCGGTCAGGCCGCGTAGCTCCGGCTCCAGGCTGGCGCGAATGTAACGGCCGATCGCCGAGATCTTCTCGTCGTTGACGAGATAAGTCCAGCCCAGGATCAAAGTAACCCAGGGGATCGCTAGCAGGGCGGCGTTCGGGCCGTCCTTGGAAAGTGCAAAGGCCAGGATTCCTCCCGCGGCGCCCAGCGTCACGTACAGCAGATTGTCCCGAAATCCGATTCGCGCCGTCTGCTCGCTCTTTAGCGTCTTGTATGCTTCAAGCAGGATATCGATTCTCTTGGCGAGCTGTTGGTCCACTCAATCCGCCTCCGTCTCGTTCCGCAGTGTTACCGCTCCGACGCATAGTATATAAGATCACGTGGCCTTCGCGAGCGATGCCGATGGGCGCGGCGAATGTGACCGCGCATCGAGTCCCGCAACGGCCTTCCGGGAACTGCCACTATCAGGAGTGCAGATCGCATGGCTATGCTTCACGCGTCCTCGCTATCACCCCTTCGTAACCGGCAACGACACAAACCGGTACCCCACCCCCCGCACCGTGAGTAAGTGGCGCGGCCGTCCGGGGTCGTCCTCGATATAGCGGCGCAACCGCACAATGAAGTTATCTATGGCGCGAGTGTCGGTATCTTCGCGCAGGCCCCAGACCTCTTCCAGCAGGGCCTTTCTTGAAACCGGTTTACCTTCGTGCTGGACCAGGTAACGGAGGACATTCGCCTCCATCAATGTCAGCGGAAATGTCTGCTCGCCGACGCGGAGTTCCAGCAGATCGAAACGGATCGATTTGGCGCCAAACGTAAACGCATCGCTCGATTCGCTCCGCACAGCGTCGCCGGTCATCCCATTGCGCAGCCACTGGCGGCGGCGAAGCAGGCCGCCTATACGGGCGATCAGGATGGCTAACTCGAAAGGCTTCGCCAGGTAATCGTCGGCGCCGGCGGCGAAGCCGCGCAGCACATCTTCGGGATGTCCGCGGGCGGTCAGCATCAGGGTGGGAACGAACCGGCCGGAGTCGCGCAGCTCGGCGATTACCGCGAAGCCGTCCTTGCCGGGCAACATCACATCCAGCACCACCAGATCGAACGCCGCCGCTTCGGCCATCAATAGGTCGAGCGCCGCTTCGCCGCTTTCCACCACCTGGACCTGGTAGCCCTCGGCGTCCAGGTTGAAACGCAGTCCTTCGGCAATGTGCTGCTCGTCTTCCACCACCAGAATCTGGCTCATTTGTCCGCCCGCAGTTGCAGCACGAACGTGCTGCCATGCCCAAGCCCATCGCTTTCGGCCCACGCCCGCCCACCGTGCCGCTTGGCGACGGAGCGGACTATATACAATCCTAAACCGGTTCCTTTGACGCGCGAGGCTAACGCTCCCGGTACGCGATAGAAGCGCTTGAAGACTTGCTTCAGCTCGCTTCGCGGAATCCCCGCGCCTTGATCTTTCACGCGCACCAATACGAACTTGTCTTCCACCCGATCGATCTCTACGCCCACTCGCACCTCGGCGCCGGAATACTTCACGGCGTTATCGATGAGGTTGGAAATGGCCGCTCTCACTTCGTCCAGGTCGGCGCGAATCGTCAGCGGCGGCACGGGATGGTATTGCAGCGATTCCGGCGAAAGGCTGTGGAGCGTGCGGGCGCGCGCCACGCAATCGGCTACCAGACCGCCGAGGTCGACGGGGGAGAGATTGAGCTTGCGGCTGCCGGCCCCCACACGGCCGGTGCGCAGGATCTGTTCGATAGTCGCCAGAAGGCGGTCGCTATCTTCGAGCATGATGCGGTAGAACTCTTTGCGCTTGGCTTCTTCCACCGGACGCTTCTGGAGGGTTTCGAGGTAAAGGCGAATCGACGCGACCGGCGTCTTCAGTTCATGGGTTACCGCGTTGATGAAGGCGTCGTGCTGCTCATTGCGGCGAATTTCGCGGACCAGAAACACCGTGTTGATCACCACGCCACCGATGATCAGCGTCAGCAGCATTACGCCGAGGATCAGCAGGATGCCGGTGCGCCAGCTCAGCAGGACCCAACCGACATAGAGAAGCAGAATGACGGAGATGAGGCAGACGCCCAAGGCTATGAAGAATGCAATGGACTTCCGCCGTCCGGCGACCACCATGACTACATCTTATCGAGTCTCGCTGAACACGGTGACGGCGGCGGTTTTGTTGTGGGGCAGGCAATCTTGCCTTGCAGCCGCATTTCAGGAGGCTCTTTCGCGCCATGCGCGAGTCTTCGCACTTGGCCAGCGCCGGCCGAATGCCGGCGGCCGCCGGGGCTGGCTGCTCCACAATTTGTGCAGAATAGTCGCCGGATCTCAAGTAAGTGACCTTGTGGATGGCATCGTGTCCCACCACGCCTATCGCAATTACGCGAAGCCTATAATGCCGGTTCAGTCAGAAGAATTCGTGGGTCGATTCCGGCTCGGGCAACTTGCCAAGTGAGTGATAGAGCGCAAGTTCGAGGCAGCGGAAGGTGCGGAAACCGTAGGATTTTCTCATGGTGACTTTAGCCTTGTTGTTCAGACTCTAGACAACTCCGCTGGAAAGCCTCAAAGCGCCGTTCGGCGAGCTGGTCGTAACCGGGCGCCGGCAAATGGCAGCGCGAGCAGACTGCGGCCGAACCCTTGCGCGGTCGCACGGCCACTTCGATACTCTTCTTGTCGGCACTGAAGTGGGTGCTGGTAGACAAACCTCGGAAACGATGGCAGCGGTTTAGAATCGTGATCAGTTCCATGGCGCGGAAGCGGGCGGCGGCGAATCTCTGCCATAAACCGCTCCAGACCCGTGAGCCGCGGGATCGATAAACGCTGCGCGACCAGGCAGGACCGGCTTCAACCAAAGGGTATTTCGCGATAACTTCCGTATAGACGACAATCCACCCGGAATCGCACGTGCACGAGTAGCCCGTTGTGTGTCCAAGTGGCGCCCAGGGCCAATGACAGGGCCAATCATCGGTGCAGTTTTCCTGCAAGCCTCCCCGGCCAGCGGTATGATGTGGGAAGGGAAAACCGCCGATGCGCAAAACTAGATCGGCTCTTGGGACGTGTCGGTTGTTCACCTGTTCGGCCGCCGTGCTGCTCTGGTCGCTGGCGGCACTGCGCGCTGCTCCTTTGCAGGCGCAGCCGGCGCCGAGCAAAGCTTTCGTCGAATGCGATCGCCAAGAACTGATCCGCGCAGTTCCTGAACTGGCCGGCATGCAATTCGACTCCGCGCAGGATCGGCTGCCTGGGCTTCTGGCGCCGGCTGCTGAGAACTTGGAGGGCATGTTCGCAAGGCTGGTCGACGTCGCCGCCACCGAACAGATCCACGAGATGCGATTCGAGGATGGTGCGGAATCGCCTGGCCGGTGGCAAACGTATCGCTATCTGGTGAAGCGTCTTTTGGAAGGGTCGCCAGAACCGTTTACCGAACTGCGGGTCGGCCCCGGCCCCAACGCTCCCACGCCGGCTCCTGCCGATGGCTTCCTGGTCGTCGGGCACTTTGAAAAGTTGCTGCGATACTTGCTCCCGCAATATCGCCAGGATTCTCGTTTCCGTTACCTGGGCCGGGTGCAGGAGGCCGGACAAGCCTCGTGGACGGGACTGGTCGCTTTTGCGCAACGGACCGACAGTGTCCAACCGCTCGGCAACATCCAACTGACGGGCGGCCGCGTCGCAAGGATGCAGGGCCTGGTGTGGATCGACGAAGCAACGCACCGGATTGCGAGGCTGCGCGTGGACCTGGCGGAGCGCATCGAGGGCTCTCGGTTCGAGACTCTGAGCACGGACATCGCCTTGGTCGCGGTGAAGTTTCCATCGATCGACGGCGCGTTTTGGCTTCCTGCGCGCGTGACGATTCATGGACAGACCGCGGAAACGGAACTGCACAGTGTACACCGCTATTCCGATTACGAGTTGGACGGCAGCGGAGCCGCGGCGGCAACGATGGTGGCAACTCCGAGCAGTGCGGACGATCCCTGGGAAATGCTGGACCGGGGGATCTCGCTGGGGCGAGAAAACAAGCTGCCGGAATCCATTGCGCTCCTGCGCCAGGCCCTGCAACTGAACCCGGAGATGGCCGGAGCCCGATACCATCTGGGGGCTGCGCTGCGCGAGGCGGGGGATTTCGCCGGCGCGGAAGGCGCGCTACGCGAAGCATTGCGGCGAGCTCCCAAGTCCGGACCCGCACACAACTTGCTCGGGCTCATCTTATTTAAGCGCGGCGATGTCGCGGGCGCCATGGCGGAACTACGGGCCGGCGCCGCGCTTCAGCCCAAGGACGCCATCGTGCATTTCAATTTGGCTCGGGTGTTGGAGAAGGTGGATGCCAGGTCCGCGCTGGAAGAATACCGGATCGCCTCCACGCTGGCGCCGGATAACGCCGCCATCAAAGCCGGCTATGCGCAGTTCGAACGTGCCGCGACTGCCGCGGCGGAGCCAGCGGCCGCCGGAGTCACGATCAAGGTGGAAGTGCGGCAGGTGCTGGTGCCGGTCGTGGTGAGGGATAAGGAAGGACATCACGTCAGCGGTCTGACCCAGGCGGATTTCCATGTGTTCGAAGACGGAGTGGAGCAGAAGATTTCCAGCTTCGCGGTCGAGAGCGCCGGCGTCGGCAGCGCTACGTCGGCCGCCGCTGGCAGTGAACCGCCGCCCGCCGCGGGAGGCCTCACTCCACCTGCTCCGCCGGCACAGGCGCCGCCCGTGCCGAGGGTGGTCCGGCGTACATATTTGATTTGCATCGATAGCCTGAACACGAAGTTTGCCAACGTCGTGCATGTGCGCGCGGCTCTCTCGAAGTTGTTTGCGGCTGAGCAGGCGGGAGACGCGCAATACATGGTTGTCGCGATCGGCGCACACACGCAGGTGGTGCAGGGTCTGACGACGGATCCGGCAGAGGTTTTGAAAGCGATCGAGAGCAAGGATTTTCAAAAGCTGTTCTTGGCCAGCCGCGCGAGTTCGATGGAACAAGATCTCCAAGAGTTCCTGCGCGCTTTGGACCAGACGATCTCTGCTTGCGATAAAAAAGATCCTATATGCGACTCGATGAAGAGAGCCCTGCAGATGCAGGCCAACGGCCTGGCCAGCCAGGAGCGCGCGTATACTTTGGCTTTTCTGGACCAATTTCGCCATGTTGTGGAGGAGTTGGCACGCGGAACCGGAAGGCGGACGATCGTACTCTGTTCCGACGGTTTCCAATTAGTCCCCGGACAGGAATTGCTTGACTTGCTGCGAGCCGCTTTCCCCGGCTCGCGGATTCAAATGTCCCTAATCGAGCGGATGAATGATCTGGAACCGGTCCTCCATTTGGCGGCAAACCACAGTATTCCGGTTTACACCATCGATTCGCGCGGTCTCTACACGGAGGGCTACTTCGACGTTCGGAATGCCGGCTCCGCAGCCAGAGCGGGAACCATAGGCGCGGCGGAAATCGGCATCATGAACGACAACGCGCGGGCTGCCTCGGACACACTATCGGAGATCGCGGAAACGACGGGCGGTACGGCGTTTCGCAACAGCAATGACATTTTCGCGGGTCTGCAGCGGGCCTTTGCCGACGGCCGCCAATACTATGTGTTGGCCTATGCGTCGAGCAACTCCAATTTGGACGGAAAGTTCCGGGCGATTTCCGTGCGGGTCGGCGACAGCAAACTATCGGTGCAGGCCAAGCGAGGCTATTGGGCGACGGGAGATCCAGGCGGCCGATAGGCGCGGCCTACGTTTGGGTAAACACAGCTGGTTCGATGGTCTTAGTCCATTCGCAGGGCGCAGAATGAGGCTGCGCTCTTTCCGTCGCCGGAAGTTAACGGGTTATCAGTGGCCAGATCCTTCCTGACGCGTAGCGTTTACCGGAGGGGCAAACCAGTTCGAAAGGCAACTGGCTACGAACAGGAAAAGCTGAAGCCGCGCTATCCCACATCGGGTTCGCGGGCTGCGCGAGCCGGGCTTTCGGCGCCCATTGGAGCGTATCGGTGACCCACAGATTTCTCCGACGAGGCCATAATGCCATGCTTGATGCCCTGCAAGAGTGGGAACGCCGGCATCGCCGGGACTTGCCACGTAAATAGCTCGCTCATCCCCGCCACTGCAAAGAGCGGGCTATAATTTGGTTACGCCGTTGGTGATGGAGCCCGCCATCAACCGTCTCGGGCCCGGCTCGGGAATGATAGCTCCTACTCGTGAAGAGCTATGATTCCGAGGACGGAAGACATCCACCCCGAAACAAACGGCGCCGCCGATTCCCCAAATCTCAGCCGGCGATCCACCCGAATGCTCGCCCGTTCACTGTTGCAGCCGGCCCTGGACGTGGCAGCGGATGTGGCGGCGCGGTACGAAATCTCGGCTCTTTCCGGCTTGCTCGCGAGCGCGCGCGCATCGGCGGGACAAGACGAGATCGGCGTCGCGGTGCTGGGACGATTCAAGGCCGGCAAGAGTAGTTTCCTGAACCATTTCATTGGGCGCAGCATCCTCCCAGTTGGAGTCGTGCCGGTTACGGCGGTGGTCACCGAAATCCGCTACGGCGCCCGCGAAGAGGCGCGAGTTCATCACCGGGATGGCCGCGATCCCGAGGTTCCGCTCGACCAGATCGGCGGCTACATCTCCGAAAAGGAAAACCCGGAGAACAACAAGCAAGTCGACCTGATCGCCGTGGAGCTGCCGGAGCTGCGCCGGTTTCGCGGGCTGAAGTTCGTCGATACGCCAGGTCTTGAGAGCGCGCTCTCTCATAACACGCAAACGTCGTTGAACTGGCTGCCGAATGTGGGTCTCGCGTTAGTGGCCGTCAGCGTCGACCCGCCCCTTTCGCAGCGCGACATCGACCTGCTGAAGAGCCTTTACCAGTACACCCCGAAGGTTGGCGTACTGCTCACCAAAGCCGACCTTGTCAGCGAACAAGAGCTTGAGGAAGTGCTCGAGTTCGTACGCGCTCAGCTTGCCAGGAACTTTCCCGAGACGATCCGGATCTTCCCTTACTCCACTAAGCCCGGCTTTGAGCGGTTCCGTCAGGCGCTCGACGCTGAGTTAGCCGCGGGAACATTGGAACGCTTCGCCGAAGAGCGCGAATCCATCCTCAAACGGAAAGTGGACACCCTGCTGCGGGAATGCGGGGACTATCTGGCGCTGAGTCTCAAGTCGGCTGAAATGGTCCAGTCGGAGCGCCAGGCGATGAAGCGGCAGCTAACCGGCGAAAAGGAAACCCTGGACGAAGTGAAGTCGGCAGTCCGGCTGGTGGCGCAACATGCCGCGGCGGGAACGCGGTCCATGGTAAGCAGCCGCCTTGAGACGCACCAGAGGGAGTTGGAGCGCGCGCTGCTCGAAGCCTTCGAAAGCGAATTTCCTAAATGGACCAGCAGCCTTGCCACGATGCTTTCCTCGTTCGAAGAGTGGGTCGCGAGCGCCTTGCGCGACCAGCTTACCGCGCTATCCATACGGGAACGCAGTTCGTTCCTCGCGCCCCTGCACAACGTACGGAAGCATGCCTTCCGCGCGCTGCAACAATTTCGAGATCGCTTGTCGGATGGCGCCATGCGGGCGTTCGGCGTGCCGTTGCGGACCACGGAAACCGAGATCGATGTTGTGGAGCCCGGTACTCCGGATATCCGGGTCGGACGAGTGTTCGATAGGAACTGGGAACTGCTGTCACCCATCCTGCCGGTATGGATGGTCACGCCCGCCGTTCACCGCCATTTTGCATGCGCCGTCTCTTATTTGGTTTATCAGAACCTCAGCCGGCTCAGCTCACGGTGGGAAGAGAGCGTCAATTCCGCGCTGTGGGGCGTCGAGAAGGAAGCCGTGCGGCGCCTGGATGAGTTGATTGGCACGGTGGAGCGGCTGTTAGAGAGCGGCGGCAATGAGCGGGCGCCACAACTCCGCGCGGACCTGGAGCGGCTTGCGAAGGCCCGGAAATCCCTGACTGTGGAGACCGCGGGTTCGTAAGACAGGGCCTCCCGGCCTGTCTCTTCGTCACCGCAATGTCAATAAACACACCCCGGCCGCGGTTTAAATTGATAGTCCAAATTCACCTCCCTATCCCTTCCAGCGCCGGCCCCGGCCAAGCCGTCGCCAACCACGGCTCCTCAACTGCCCCAGCCATGATAGGCTTAGTCTCTTATGAAGCTCGCGGCCCTGCTCCTGCTTCCGGCCTGCCTTGCGCTGGCCCAGGTCCCCACGCCCGAATCCGTCCTGGGTCACAAGCCCGGCGACGATTTCTACCTTGCCAGCTACGATGAGTCGCTCGGCTACTTCCAGAAGCTGGCGCAATCCACCGGCAAGCTCAAGCTGGTGCGCGTTGGCAAGACCACGCGCGGCCTCGATTGGTACATCGCCGTCATCTCCTCCGCCCAGAACCTTGCCGGCCTCGACAAATATAAGGACACGGCGCGCCGCCTCGCGCTGGTCAAAGGGCTCACCGAGGCCCAGGCGCATGAATTGGCGCACAACGGCAAAGTGATCGTGCATATCGACGCCGGACTGCACGCCACTGAGGTTGCGCCCGCGCAGCACGCCATCCAGCTCGCCTACAACCTGGTGACCGCCAAGGATGTCGAGACTACCGCCATTCTCGACAACGTGATCCTGCTGCTCTGGTTTTCCATCAATCCCGATGGACAGAACCAGGTGGTCAGTTGGTACCGCGGCAATCTCGGCTCGCCGTTCGAGGTCAGCAGCACGCCGGGGCTGTGGCAGGAATATATCGGCCACGACAATAACCGCGACGGCTACATGAACAACATGATCGAATCGCAGGTGATCACCCGCACCGCGCTCGAATACTATCCCAACGTCTTCTACAACCAGCACCAGACGGCGCCGTTTCCCGCGCGCATTTGGATTCCGCCCTTCGGCGACCCGGTTTCGCTCAATCCGCACCCGCTGATGTACCGCTGGGTGAACGTGTTCGGCACCGCCATGGCGGCGT
>PLDF01000087.1:0-3484 GCA_003135055.1 Bryobacterales bacterium
CTCAGCCTCTACACAACAATTCTCACTGGGATTGCATTTGGCTGGATGCGGGCACAATCCGAATCCACGGCGGCCGCAGCCCTCATGCACGCCGTCTACAATTTGGTGCTCTCGTATATTGCGACGTTTTAGCGCCGCCTCTTCCGCAGCTTCATCGTGGTCTTCCGCCGCTTTTCGGCAGCGCCTTTGACCGGCGACGAGAAAACGGGCTCGTGCGAAATCGGCCAGCGATGCCTGGGTGCCTTTCAAGCGCAGCACCAGATAGCCCGGATGAAGGTCAACCAGCAGGGGCCTTCCCCGTTCTCTCGCCGCCGTCTTTTGTACAATCGGCCGTCCGATTTTCGTCAGGAGCTTTGTCCTTTGCCATCAGGTATTCTTGCCGAAACCGGCACGACCCCTGGTGGCGCAGTTCCTTGCCGCACGGACATTTGTGGTCGATCCGTTTCCGGACAGCCAGCATTTTTTGATACCAGTTATCGCCGGCGCTCATCGAGACACCAAGAGCGTCGCACGCCTCCCGAATTGTCTTGCCATCGANNCCGATCGATGACAAAGCTTCGCTGGCAAGTCGGATTCATGCAACGCCAGCCTCGTGTGCCGGAGCTGTTTCGGCCCCGGCTTTGTGTTTTTCCTCCACAGAAGATGCATAGCGGGTTGAATACCGCAGCTCCAACACGGTTCCGTGCAAAGATGAGATCGAACAACGCATTCAGCAAGTGCTCCCGGCATTCCTCCGNNCGGGCCGAGTACTGACCAACGTCTTCAGGGCGGTACCGCGCTCTTGCATATTCAGCCCACGAGCACTTCAAATCCGCTCGCCGCACAACCCAGCGTTGGTAACCGACCAGCTCGGGCGTCCGAACGTAAGGCATCGGATACGGCCGGGCACCGAACTCGCGCAGCCGCTGCCGGCGATAGTCCCTGTCGTCATGCGTTTCGCTCGGCCAGTACCCAATCAGCATGTACACCATGATTTGATCGGGCCTTACTCCAGCCTTCACCAGCAGATCGAGGCCCCGAAATAGCCGTGCCTCGTCCTTGCGGTTGTCCCAAGCGGTATAGATCCGGCGGGTTCGGAACTCGTGATCGTAGTACTGCACACCGGCGACCGCGGCCGCGATCTCTTCATCGATCACGCGAACGTTGATTCCCTGCGTAAAACTTACTTTGAATTCTCCCGCGACGATTTCGCTGATGTGGTCCCGCCAGCCAGTCTGGCCAAAGAAGTCGTTATCGAGGAGAACCAAGTTTCGCGGCCAAGGATCGCCACGCCAGATTTNNCACCGTAACCGGCAGCCCCGCTGAGTAAAGCCGATTGAGAATGCGTATCTCGGATATAGCGAGTAGTCCTGCTCGAATCCGCTGACACCGATCTCTTCCAAGCGGCTCGCTGAACCACTCCCGGTCCCTCCGACAATGGCCTTCGGAAACACACGCTTCAGCTCCTCCACAAGTGGCCGCGTTTTTTCGAAAATGGCGCTTGCGTACACGTCGTCCCAATGCGCGAACAATGAGTCCTGTAAGGTGGTACAGGAACGCATTCTCTTGAAGTGAACGTCGCAGTTGCGCTCCCGCAGGTGCGCTGCCAGACGCATTAAGGCGAGATTCGGGAGTGTGCCATCCAGTTGCAGCAGCAACGCGGTGCGAGGGAGAGGTTGGATATGAATTAGCATTGTCGGCATCCTTTCTGGAGCCAAGTGCGGCCGGGCTCGCGACGAACTCGAAATCGCTCCTTGAGACTGGTGACGGAAATGCGCTAGATGAGCTGAAATTGGAAGGGCGACGCCCCGGGGCCCTCGATCGACCCCTCGGTGGCTGGTAGTGCACATGGCGCCCATCCCGGTGACACTGCGATCTCGCGCGCCGCCCTGGGCATCAGGTTCGGCCACCATCCACCTCAGCCTTCATCGGGAAGCTGCACGAATTCCTCAAGTGCACGAGAGAGGCGTTGAATCTGCGCGGCCAAGTCGCCGCCCTCCCCGTGCGCTAGCACGATGCGTCCCGCCCTGACCAGTTCCACCACTTTCGGCTCGGGAAGTTGTGGACGCCAGCTCGGCCCCACGTTCGTGATGCTACCCCATGAATCACTCCTGTTCTGGACCCGCCGGCGCGCGCCACCGACTCGTTTACACCTCACGCCGCGAAGCATAAGGAGCGGCCTGAATCCGCACGGTACACGACTCCTGAATGCGGGTTCTCACTCTTCCGGTCGAAACTTGCGACGCGGCATCGTGATCACCATGGCGTCCAGCTTGGTACCGATTTCCGACATACCTGTCTTGAGCCTTGAGCGAAGATCCGCCGTGGTCCGGATTTCCTCGGCGGTTACGCCAGCCAGTAGCACCCGAGCCTTGTCCACCTGCTCTTTCAGCTCGGTGTCATTGGCGATATTGCGGAAGTCAAACGTCGCCAGGAAATCGCCAAGGTTCGCCACCGTGGACTTCTTGAAGACCTTCGGTTTTCCATTCTCGGAGGCGTCCAGCCGCTCGACCATGTGATTGACGAGTTCCGACATCGACTCCCGTAGTAAACCTTGCGCCTCGGTCTGCGCTTCGGCGAAGCGTTGCGCGGCTTTTTCCCGCTCCTCCTGCCAGATTCGCCCCGAGATTGTCTTGAGCTGTCCCGGCACTCCGTAAGCGACGTAGCGCCAGGTGAAGTAGAATCGCGCCTTCACCATGTCGATCGGAGGATAGTCTGTGGGGTTATGCAGAACCCGCAACCGGTCGCTCATGCTTTCGCATAGCGTCGGATAGGAGTCCAGGAAGCGATCTACCAAATCAGCGCGTTCGCGTTCAAACTCGCGGAGCTTGCGGTCCACATCCTCAATCAGCGGGACTGCCAGGAAACGCGTACCGGTCTCGAAGGGGACACAGACGCTGTCGAGGTACTTCTTCACTTTCCGGTCCAACTGCCGGATGGCTTCGAACTCGACCGATACCAGAATCTTCTTAGCGACCCTGAGCAGTTGCTTGTCAGTATCCACCTCGACTTGCGAGGCGGAAACCTTGCGGGAATCTCCGAGTAGACCGAACTTAACTTGCAGAATTACCGTACTTTGCGACAGGCTCTGCTCCTGTACTTCGATGGGAATGGCCAATGCAGCCATAAAACACTACTCCTTTCGTTTTCAGATGAATTGTTGAATTTGCTGCCCGCCGATCAGTTCGACGTGACAGCCGAGACTAGTTCGTCGTACCACCAGGCTTGGTGCGCCGTTGAAACAGGAATGCCCAACATCTCCAGAGTTCGGCAGCGGTCGGCCAATTCTAAGGCAGCTTCGTGGGCATCCTCGTACTTGTCAAAACTGTAGTGGTCCACCTGGATGCCCTTCCAGTAAACGTACCCGCGGTGATCCTTCCGGAGATTCTCGATCTCGTGGTACCAAGGCTGCACATACGTGTTGCCGGCAATCTGGGTGTAAAGCTGCTCGAACGCGGCCTGGCCAACTTCCGTGACCATGTCGTTGACGGCCAGCTCGACAAGC
>PLDF01000087.1:3511-3932 GCA_003135055.1 Bryobacterales bacterium
GCTCATTGGCTAAACGATTCTCAACGCCATACCAGTTCTGTTCTCGAAGAACATAACGTGCAGCGACGTCATGTGCTCCATGAGTTCGCTTCGCGCCGGCTCCATCTCGGGATGCTTGGCGATGAGCGTCACGAGTGACCGTTCCATCAGGCCCGCGCGATCCCCCACTTCAATCAGACGGTGGCACTGTTCGCACGCCGCCCAGTCGCCGACGCTTTCGCCGCCGATGTTGGCGACGACGTAGGCAACAAAACTCCGCGCCGGATAGCGCCACACCACGGACGGGTAGGAGCAAAAATCGCAGATCGCTCTTGACATGGTTACCTCCTTTCAGGGTGGATCTCTCTCTTGGCCGGACTGAACACAGTCCGGCTTCTGTTGCGCCGAACGCCCGATCGTGTGAATGTGTTTTCCGCTTTCG
>PLDF01000269.1 GCA_003135055.1 Bryobacterales bacterium
CCAAAACGGGCTAGAACTTCGGCTTAGTTCTTGGCCCGGAAGCGGCCCCAATCCGCCGGCGCTTCCAGCCGACAGGAACAAGAAGGGACGGGGTCCGGCAGCTTTCATCTGCCGGTGGCGTGGAAATAAATCTCGATGTCTATATCCCAGCCACAACCGAAACGCCGCGCCACAGCCACGCCAGCGGCGTCGCCGCAATGCCCAGCACCACTGAGCTCTGCCCATCGCTGGCGCTCATGAACGGGTGCTGCTTCCAGCCATTAGCCGCCGCATCCCGAGTCACGCGCTCCCTCACGTATTCGTAGATCTTCTCCACCGGCGCGTCCTTTTGCTCTCTCAGCCCCTGCAGCAGATAGTAAGTGAACAGGCCATGGCCGTACCTGGCGCTCTCAAAGGAACTCTCTTCCGCCTGGCTCGCGCCGATAATCACCCGGCCCGTGCCTTCGCGAATGTGGTCCAGCATCTGCGGCGGCATCGTCGCCGGCACGGTCACCGTCTGAGTTACCGCCCCCTGACTGTGGCAGGTATCGAGTATCACCACCGCCTTGAGCGCCTTCACCCGCGTCCGCACTACGTTGGAAATTTCCACCAGAGGGATCGCGGTTGAGTAGAGTCCGTCGCGCGACTGCACATCGGTGTCGAATGTCACCACGTAACTGGCGCCGGCCTCGTCCTGATCGCGCGCCGTACCGTGGGATGCGATGTAGATCACCGCCAGGTCGTCTTCGGAAGCCTGGCGCGCCAGCCAGTTCAATCCCGCGCGGACGTTTACCGTGGTGGCCTGCTCATCCTCAATCAACTTAACGTGATCGGCCGGAAACCGTCCGTATACCGGGTCTTTCAATAACGCCGAGACCGCATCGGCATCCTTGCGCGCGTATTGCAGATTGAGGCGCCGGTCTTGAAAACTCGCGATTCCAATTACCAGCGCCCACTTATGCGAGACATCCGGCTTGCGATTGTCGCGTGAGCTATGAGGAACTCCGGCGCCTCCGGAACTTATGCCGGGCGCTAACTGAACGCCGCGCGCCGGAGTGGCCAAATGGAACGGATCGTCTTCGCTCCGCAAGGCCGCCGAATTGCGCTCGCGCGCCTTGCCCAGGGAATACTGCGGATTGCCCTGCCCCAGCTTGCGCTCGAAAACGGAGCGGTAATACCACGCGTCGCCATTCTCGTCGCAAGCCTCTTCGGCCTGCTTCAGCAGCAGCAGACCGTTGGCAAGCTGGTCCCTGACCGGAGCCGCCGAAACCATTTCCAGCGCGCGCACTACCAGGTCTTTCGAAACCGCGCAAGCTTGCTGCGCATACGCGGGCGCTGCCAGCGCTGCCGCAGCGAGCCACGCCCACCGTCTCATTTGCCCGTTGCCTTATCCGGGGCGGCGGGCGCTTTCGAGGCCGCGGGCGCTTTCGGGGCGGCGGGCGTTTTCGGCGCCGCCGCGGGAGCCAGTTTCCTGTAATGTTCCAGCGCGATTTCGATGCGGTTCACCGGCTCGATGAAGTACTTCTCGTGCGGATTGGCCTCGCCGGCTTTGCGGTACTGAATCACGGCCTGCTCGAAGTACTTCTTGGCGGCAGCGGGCGTTTCCGCCTTATATCCCAACGCTTCGTCGCCCACGCCGATATTGTACAGGCGGTAGGAATCGTCTTCGGCATTCGGCAGCGGCTGCATGGTCTCGAACGCTTCCACGTACTTCGTCCACTGGCCAGCCTCCGCATACCGGTTGTTCTCGTCGAATGCCGACCCGCGCGCCAGATAAGCTTCCACGCGCTCATTGGTATTCACCAAACGGGCCGCAACCCGCTCCGTCATGCGGTTCACCAGGATCTCAACCACGTCTTCAAACGTTTGCGGATCTTCGGACTCGGCTTCCTGCTGGCGTTTTCTTCCAGGCACCGGTATCTTGCTAATGATCTTCTTGGTCGCCGAAACCGCGGCCACCACGTTATTGAACTCATGCTCGTATTTGACGTCGATCGACTCCGCATCCACGGTAGCGCCGGCCCGTGTCCTGGCTTGATAGGATGCCGTCAGACCGCCGTTCACCTTGACTCCGGTCTGCTGCTGCTGTCCCCTCGTCTTACCGGTGAAGGAGGTGGAGTATTGGGGCTTGGCGATGGCGTTGCAATTGAGCACGCGGACGGAGATGACGTTATCGGGCTTGCCGGGTTCGAGCTGAAGCTGGCTGTTGTAGCGGATGAGCGCGGTTTCCACGGTGGATTGCAGCTTATCCGCCGCCAATTTCTGGCAGGTGTCCGCGGGCCGCGAGGCGGTCGCTTTTACGCTGAACGAATTGCCCCGCAAGGCGACCGCGGCGGGAAGCTTTCGGTCGAGCACAATGGTGGTCTTAGTTCCCAACTTCCCGCTGAATCCCTGTCCTGGGAGGGTCGCCGGCCAACTGGCCGCCAGCGCGATCACCATCAGCCCACGCCCCGTTTGCCGCCTCACTTGACGCCTCACTTGACCCCCGCGCACTCCCCCGCGTGCATTTCGACATTTCGACGTTTCGTCTTACCGGCAGAACAGCGTCGCCGATATTGGCACTTAATTAACGCAGCCCACGGGAGACATCTTCGAACGTAATCAAAGCTACCTTCAGCTCTTTCCAGCCTGATAGCCTCGAAACAACAGCTCTTCGAGAGCCATCCTCCGCACCTGCCACAAGTCGCGCTCCTTCTCATTAACATTCAGCCGGCACTCGCCCTCGTCATTAAAGGTCAGGGTCACCTCAAACATCTTGTTGCCGTTATCACCCCGCACTAAAATCGCATGTTCGCAAAGGCTGAATATTACCGACCTGTGTCCATCCTTAGCTTCTAGAAGAACCGAAAAGTCGTCGCCATTCGCTGCCACAGAGAACTCATAAGGAGAATTATGGGGGCGCAGGGCGTTGCGAATCTTAACGTCCTCTTCAACTTGTAATCTGAGCGCATTGAATACGCTCGGTAGAGAGCATAAGGAACGCTTAGTTACCCAGTCGAACTTCGACGTATCCTTCTCTACTTTGTCGTTCATGGTTCCAAAATGCCGCCCGCTCTCGAAAAACAAACGGCACGGCTCCCCTTGCAAGGCGGGAAAAAAGACCGCCCCCGCGCCGCTTCCTTGGATTATAGCGTGTAAGGCGCCGTGCGAAGGCTCGGGCCGCCTCGCGGGGCCTTCCGGATTGCCCAAGACTGCTACTTGAGGTGAGCGACTTCGCGGCGATCTGGTTGCGGGTGTGGAGAAAGGTGCACCGGCAAGCTGGTACGCCGTCCGACACCCGACGCGATCCAAATCAAGTGCGGCCGCCTTCCGCAAGGCGCGCATCTCTACCGATATTGCCGGATATCGTGGCGCTATTCGTTGGGCGTTAGGATCGGGACCTGTCTCCGAGTTGGCTACCAGCCGCCCGGAATGACAGGGTCAAAATGCCCCCTTCTCGGAAGACCTGTGCGGACGAAGCCGAAGAAGGCCCTTACCATGCCCTTGTCGATTGGCGGACGCTCGCCCGCCGAAGTTCGCCGCCCATCTTCACCCGGACATCGCGTGTTACCGGCATGCCTGGACGCCCGGACCGGCCCACTGCCGGTCTTGCCGCCGGTTCTTTACCAGGCCCGCCGCGTGTTTCATTCAAGGAGTATGAGTAATACAATCACGGTTCGGTTGCCGGACGATCTGGCGCAATGGCTTAACCAAACCGCGCGCAAGACCGGCGTGCCTAAGGGCCGTATCGTTCGCGAGGAACTTGAGCGGGCGAAGAACTCCGCGGAGCCCGGGTTCCTTCGTTGGGCGGGCGCCGTAGACGGCCCATCTGGTCTATCTCAACGCAAGGGCTTCTCGCGCGTGTGAGAGCGATCGCGGACACGGGTTTTCTGGTTGCATTCGGCAACCGGCGCGATCGTTACCATCAATGGGCTGTCGAACTCGCGGAAAGGGTCACCGAACCGCTTCTGACTTGCGAGGCGGTGCTGGCCGAGACGGCGTTTCATCTTGGAAGCAGCGCTCTAACGATGGCGTTCGTGGCCGATGGATTGGTCAAGTCCGCATTCGTAGCCGGCGATCACATTCCCCGCCTGGCGGAACTAGCGGCGCGCTACGCGGATCGCAAGCCGGATTTTGCGGATCTTTGTTTGATCCGGCTGAGCGAGCTGCACCCTCGCCATCCGGTGATCACTACCGACCTGGCCGATTTTCGAGCGTACCGCCGCGGCCGGCAGGAAGCGATCACTCTCATCCATCCGCCGGAACCGTAGCCGCAGATTTCCGGACCTCGCTTGCGTGCCCGTCTATTTGCTGACACCGGGCCATCCAGCGGAATTGTCCGGTGACCGGCTCCCAGGAGCGCGTCTCCGGCCCGCATCTCCTGAATCGCCAGTTCCGACATGTACAAATCGAATTCAGACCGGCGCCGATTCCCACCGATCGCAGGTGATTTCCTGGTGGGCCGCCCCCAGCAGATCGCGGCTTGGCCTTCCGGCCGGATAGCCCGGAACCGTCGTTTCCAGGCATAGCCTGGCTTTCATCGAATCCGGATCCATCCGCCCGAACCGTAGCCGCGAGGCTCGGCTACTGGGAAGCTCCAATCGCCTGTTCCAGATCCCAAATCAGATCGTCCACATCCTCGATCCCAACCGAAATCCTCACCAGGTCCTTACTCACGCCGGCGTCCGCTTGCTGCTCGTCGTTCAACTGTTGATGCGTGGTTGACGCCGGGTGAATGATCAGGCTCTTGGCGTCGCCCAGATTCGCCAGATGCGAGAAGATCTTCACGCTGTCGATCAGCTTCTTGCCCGCTTCCAGGCCCCCTTTGATGCCGAAAGTCACAATCGACCCTTGCCCCTTCGGCAAATATTTCTGCGACAGCGCATAATACGGGCTCCCTTTCAATCCCGGAAATTTCACCCACGTCACCGCCGGATTCTTGCCCAGCCATTCCGCCACCGTCAGCGCGTTGCGGCTGTGCTGCTCCATGCGGAACGGCAGCGTCTCGATTCCTTGAATGAACAGGAACGAATTGAACGGGCTGATGCAGGGGCCAAAATCGCGCAAGCCCTCGACGCGCACTTTGATCATAAACGCCAGCGGGCCGAAAACCTCGCTGAACACCATGCCGTGATAACCGGGGCTGGGCTTGGTGATGGCGGGGTACTTGTCGCTCCACTGGAACTTGCCGCTATCGATAATAATGCCGCCGATGGACGTGCCGTGGCCGCCCAGGAACTTGGTCGCGGAATGCACAATGATATCCGCGCCGTGCTCGAACGGCCGGCAGAGGTAGGGCGACGCCATGGTGTTGTCGATGACCAGCGGTACGCCGGCTTCGTGCGCGATGGCGGCCACCTTTTCGATATCGAGAACGTTCATGCGCGGGTTGGCGATGGTCTCGCCGTAGAGTGCGCGCGTCCTGGGGGTGATGGCCTTGCGGAAGTTTTCCGGGTCGTCGGGCTCCACGAACTTCACGTCGATGCCCATGCGACGGAAGCTGACGTCGAGCTGCGTGTAGGTGCCGCCATAGAGCGTGCTCGCCGCGACAATCTCGTCGCCCATTCCGGCAAGGCTGGTGAGCGCGAGGAACTGCGCTGCCTGGCCGCTGGAGGTGGCCAGCGCCGCGATGCCGCCTTCGAGCGACGCCACACGCTGCTCGAACACGTCGGTAGTGGGGTTCATGATGCGGCTGTAGATATTGCCGAATTGCTGCAAGCCGAACAGCGCCGCGGCATGCTCGGAGTTGTCGAAAGTGAAAGATGTGGTTTGATAGATCGGTACGGCTCGCGCGTGGCTGGCGGCATCCGGAGTGTGGCCGGCGTGCAGGCAGCGGGTGGCGAAACCTAAGGGACGTTCGGGTGCGTTGTTGTCAGCCATAAGGTAGAGGATAACAGGCAAAAGCATGTTGACGGCGGTAACCAGAGAAGTGAGCCCGGCGATGAACCGGTGCGAGCTGTCGTACCTGGAGCGCGTCGAGATCGAAATAGCCAAGGCGGCGGAACAGCACCGCCAATACGAGGAGTGTTTGCGCGCCATGGGCGCCGCAGTGATCTCGCTGCCGGCCGAGCCGGATCTGCCCGATTCGGTCTTCGTCGAAGACCCGGCGGTGGTGGTGGACGAAGTGGCCATCATCACCCGGCCGGGCGCGGAATCGCGGCGCAGGGAGGGTGACAGCCTGGCGAAGACGTTGGCGCGCTTCCGTCCCCTGCGATGGATCGAGACGCCGGCAACGCTCGAAGGCGGCGACGTAATGCGCGCCGGAAAGACGCTCTACGTGGGCGCTTCGGCGCGCACCAATGCCGCCGGCATTCTGCAACTGGCGGAGGAGCTGAAGCCATACGGCTATGACGTGAAGGCGGTGGAAGTGCGCGGCTGCCTGCACCTGAAAAGCGGCTGCTGCTATTTGGGCGATGGAACGGTACTGGCGCACCGCGAATGGGTGGATACGGAAGCATTGGCGGGGCTGCGCATAGTGGATGTGGCGCCGGATGAGCCCTGGGCAGCGAACGTGCTGACTATCGGCGCGGTTGCGCTGATGCCCGCAGGCTTCCCGGCGACGGCGGAGATCGTAGAGCGCTTAGGCTGGAAGGTTCAGACCACCGATATCTCCGAGCTGAGAAAAGCGGAAGCCGGCGTGACCTGCTCAAGCCTGCTCTTCGTGTAGCCGTGGGGTGGGCCATGGCCTGCCCATGGGAACCGCGAATCGATTTTTGGAAGCTGGGCTGCTTCTCAGGCGGCTGTAGCAAGGGCAAGGATTGAGTCTGCCCCATTCGCGCCCAATGCCCGTAGCCGGTCGTCAGTGCCACGAGCTACGAATCGGCGATCATGACCAAACGTGGCGAATCGTTTACCACGTCGCGCGGGATGCGGTCGTGATTCTCGAAGTCTTCAGCAAGAAGACCCCGACTACACCGGTTCAGATCGTAAAAGTCTGCCAAAAACGCCTGGCGGCCTACTTGCGAGCGATTTCGGATAAGGAGCACACATGAAGCGTGTCAAGAAGCAACGTTTGGAACGTGCCGGCTGGGTGGTTGGCGACAGCGCCCAGTTCCTGCACCTGAGCGTGGAAGAGAATCGCTTTTATCGAATTGAAACTGGCGCTCGCCACCGGAATCCGCAAACTTCGCGAACGAAGGGGATCGACGCAGGCCGGGTTGGCGCATCGGCTGGGATCGAGTCGGTCGCGCGCCGCCAAGATGGAAGCAGCCGACCGCTCGGTGTCGCTCGACTTGATCATGCAGTCGCTCCTCACAATCGGAGCCACCGCCACCGAAATTGCTAAGTGGATCAAACGTGCGGAAACCACGCGAGCTGCCTAGCAGCTAGCCACACATACCCCTGCGTATGAAGACGAATGCAGGACACGTATAAACAAATGGCACAGCGACCTGGAGAAAATAGACGGGCCTCTCTATCCGTAATGAAGCAGGCGATCGATGCGGAGCTAGCGCTTGCAGAGCTCAAAACCAAAGTGCGCCAAGCAGACCACGCGCGCGTGCTGACATGGTTTGCGCCCATCCTTCCGTTCTTAGGTGCTGTCATCGGGGCTCTCATCGGTGGCATATTCAGACCTTAGGGGGAAAACAACATGGACACTCTCCCGGACTTTGCTTGCGCGTGCTAGGCAACATCGTGCGGTCCCAGGCCGGATGAACGTGTGCGAAAGGCCGTCAGGGGGCGCCTTTCAGCTCTGAAGCAGACTGCTCTCGCGTGGACCTTATCACCCACGCTATGATACGGCCGCCTCGAACATTTGTCCAGATTATTGTCTGACGCCGCCTTAGCGGCAAAGGATCGGCGGAAACGAGAGCGGCGTGCTCCGCGCAGAGTTCGAGTCCGGACTGGGGTGTCATCGCGCGGTCGAACCGGCAAGTTCAAGAATCAATAGGGCGGACCCAGCAAATAGCGAAATTAAGCTGGCTCCCCCGGTAGACCCGAACCTGCCCTTGTCACCGGTCACGTTCCCGCCGGAACCTCCGTCACGCCTAACTGCGCCGCCGTCTCGCACAACTCCTTCCAATTGCCTTCATCCACCGGAATGCCGTGGCGCAGCCGCTCCGCTTCGGTGCGCCATTCCGGGTCGCCCGCCACCAGCACTTCGCTGTAACCCTGCGCGGCAGGCGTCGACTTCATAATGCCTACCAGCTTCTCCATCCGCGCGGTGAACTCAGCCACGGGCATGAAGCGCGCGATGTCGATCGCGAGGAATGTCTGGCTGGTGCGCGAAGGGCGTCCGGCCACGCGAATGCCGCCCACTTCGTTCGCCATGGCGCTGCCGGCCAGCACTGCGCACAGAATCTCTACCATCATGCCGAGACCGCTGCCTTTGTAGCCCCCGAGCGGCATCAGCAGACCCTTCGCCGCGGCGCTGGCGCTGGTGGTGGGCACGCCGTCGGAATCGAGCGCCCATCCCGCGGGAATCTCTTCCTGACCGTTGATCACCGCTTTGAAGATGCGGTTCGCGGCCACCGTGGTCGTGGCCATGTCCAGCAGCCACGGGCCGGGAACCGCCATGCAGATCGGGTTGGTGCCGATGCGCCCCTGCTTGCCCTGCCATGGCGGGACCAGCGGCGAGGCGTTGCAGAATACGATGCCGATCATGCTGCCAGCCGCGCCGCTCGTGCCATCGGTCATTGCGCCGCTTGCAGACAGCGCAGGGCATGGCCCCGCGCCACTGTCGCGGATCTTTTGCGCCCACCACGCGGCCGCGCCGAAGTGGTTCGAATTTCGCGCCACCACCATGCCGAGGCCGTTCGATTGCGCCAGGCGGATGGCGTGGCCGCAACACTGTTCGGAGATCCACTGGCCGATGCCGTTCTCGCCGTCGAACAACATGCAGGCGCCGGATTCGGAGAGCACGCGGCCATCGGCGCCGGGGTCGATCTCTCCCGACCGCAGCTTATCGATGTAGCGAGGGACCAGCAGCACGCCGTGCGAATCCACGCCTCGCAGGTTCGAGCCAACCAGCGAGGCGGCCGCGATGGAAGCTTTGTGAGGCGGCGCGCCTCCGGCCTTGAGTATGGCTTCGACGAAGCGCGTCAATTCCGCGGCCGCAATGAGAGGCATTGATCTTAAGTTACCAGCGCCCGCACCACAATCCACGATTTCTCGAGCGCGGATAATCGCACGCGGCGCCGGAATACGTCGTAATTGCTGCGCTCGATGCGTTCCAGCAGGCTGGAATAAATCGTGACCAGCGCCCACAGCGAGGGCCGGCTGCGCGGATGAATCAGATCGAGCAGCGGCTGCGATTCATTGAAGTAAGCACGCGCCCTCGCGCTTTCAAAGCGCATCATTCGCAGGAACGCATCGTTGCGATTGCCCGTGCGCAGATCGTCCTCGGACACTCCGAACCTACGCAAATCTTCGGCGGGAAGATAGACCCGGCCAAGCGCTGCATCCTCGCGAATATCGCGCAGGATATTGGTCAACTGGAAAGCCACGCCGCACTTTTCGGCCAAGGGCAGCGCGCTGCGCGTATCGAAACCGAAGACGTGAACCACGGTCAGCCCCACCACCGACGCCACCTGGTAGCAGTAGCGGTACAACTCGTCGAAGGTCCGGAAGCGGCGCGGATCGAGATCGGAAAGTACGCCGTCGATCATGGCGTGGAAGTATTCATGCGGTATCCCGAAGCGGCGCACGGTGTGATGGAACGCCGGCCACAAGGGGTGCCCGCTGAAGCGGCCTTCGAGGGCATCTTCCATCTCCGCGCGCCAGCGGTCGATGGCGGCACGCCTGGCGCCTGGGCTGGCTTCCGGGTTGACCTCGGGGTCGTCGCTCAGGTCGTCGCAATAGCGCATGAAGGCGTAGATGGCGCACATGGCCTTGCGCTGCTGTTTGGAAAGAAGCAGGAACGAATAGTAGAAATTCTTGGCCCGGCTGCGCGCCACCTTCATGCAGTATTCGTACGACTGGGCGCAAGATTGCTGTTCGCGCTCCATTTACGCCGCCCGCGAAAAGGCCACGCGCGCCAGCGATGCCAGCAGCAGCCCCACGCGCTCCACCTTCGAAATCGCCGGGCGCTCCGCCAGCACGTCGTAATCGCGCGCTTCGATCTTTTCAAGCACCTTCATGCCGCCGCGGTTGAAGAGATCGATATCGAGCGCCAGGCGCCGGTCCACCATTCCCACCAGTGGCAGTCCTTCGAGGAACAGCTCCCGCGCTTTCGCCACAATATCGCGCATCACCGCGCGAAAGGCCGCGTTGCATTCGCCCGCGCGCAGTCCGTCGAGCGAATATCCGTGGCGCTCCATGATCTCAAGCGGGATGTAAACGCGGCCCTTTTCCATGTCCACCGTTACGTCCTGCCAGAAATTCGCCAGTTGCAGCGCCGTGCAGGTGGCGTCGGACAAGCGCTGCCGCCCGACATCGGAATAGCCGCAGAGATAGAGCACCAGGCGGCCCACGGGATTCGCGGAGTTGCGGCAATAGCCGAAAAGCTCGTCCCAATTGCGGTAGCGCGTCACGGTTTGGTCTTGAATGAACGCGTCGATCAGATTGCGGAACGGCTCTGGCGGAATGGAGTGCTTCCTCACCGTGGGCCCCAGTGCGACGAACACCGGGTGTGTGGCGCGTCCTTCGTACATCGCGGCCAGCTCAATACGCCACCATTCGAGCAGGCGCAGGCTTTCGGCGCGATCGGAGATCTCATCGCCCAGATCGTCGGCCCAGCGGCAATAGGAATAGACGTTGTAGAAATCCTGGTGGAGGCGCTTGGGCAGCAGAAAGCTGACTACGTGGAAATTCTCGTAGTGATGAGTGGCCAGCCAGCGGGTGTATGCCAGCGCTTCGTCCGGCGCCCAGACTTTCCGGAGTTGTTCCGGCGAGCGGACGAATTCCGCCGGAGGCAGAAATGCGGGTGCGCCGGCTCCGCGCATCAACTCTCCGCGCATCGTCAGGGTAGAATGGCCGTCTTCAGGTGGCCGTTGTGGCTCATCAGGTGGCGCATCACCTCAAGCAGGTTGGCCAGCGGCTCTTCGCGATTGACGAAGAAGCTCGCCGTGATTTCGCCGCGGCATATCAGGTCGAGCGCCTTGCGGATATACGCCGGAGTGTGATGGAAGCTCGCCTTGCAGGTGATTTCGGAATAGTGCAACAGCGAGGTGTCCAGGTCCACCGTGCTGTCGTTGGGGCAGCCGCCGAAAAAGTTCACCGTGCCGCCGCGGCGCACCA
This sequence comes from Bryobacterales bacterium, assembly GCA_003135055.1. GTDB lineage: Bacteria > Acidobacteriota > Terriglobia > Bryobacterales > Bryobacteraceae > PALSA-243. The sequence continues at coordinate 11,137 of PLDF01000269.1, forward strand.
TGTTGACCGCCCACTCCCACGTTTGCGGCTTGCCCACGGCCTCGATGGCCACATCGGCGCCGCGCCCGCGCGTCAAATCGCGAACCGAGGCCACGGGGTTCGAACTGTCGGCGCCCACAATCAGCTCGTCGGCCCCCAGCGCGGCTGCGCGGTCGAGCTGCGTCTTGCGCCGTCCCACGGCGATCACGCGGCACCCGTACAGCTTGGCGAGCTTCACGAACATCAGGCCGATCGGGCCCAGGCCGATCACCGCCACGGTGTCGCCGGGCTGCGGCGCGGTTTCTTCGAGACCGCGCACCACGCACGCGAGCGGCTCTACCAGCGCGGCGTCGTGATAGCCCACGTCAGGCGGAATCAGGTAAGTGTTGCGCTCCACAATTCGCGCGGGAATGCGAATGTACTCCGCATACGCGCCGTTGTTGAAGAGCAGATCCTCGCAAAGATTCTGCAAGCCGCGCTTGCAGAAATAGCAATCTTCGCAGGGCGCGGAGTTGGCGGCGACAACGCGCTGACCCACGGAAAAATTGGCGACGCCCTCGCCCACGGCGACAATGTCGCCGGCTAACTCATGCCCGAACACGGCGGGCGGGACAATCATCCGCGCGTGGTAGCCGCGGCGGAAGACCTTCACGTCCGTACCGCAGGTCAGTGCAACCTTGACCCGCACCAGAATGTCTCCCGTATCGATTTTCGGCACGGCTACCGGCTCTACCTGCAAGTGTTCCTTGCCGTAAAGCACGGCAGCCATCATGTGGTTGTTCACTAGGACCACCTCTGTGGCTGAACGATTATTTTCAACGATTTAGGTTCCGGATGCAATGCCAAATCAAAGCCTGCGCGAATTTTTTCCAACGGCAGACGGTGCGAAATGAGCTCTTCCACTGGCAATTCTCCGCTAAAAACCAGCCTGGCGGACTCTTTTTGCAAATCCACCGAAGCGCTATAACAGCCGAATAAAGTACGCTCGCCCACGCAAATATCCGCTCCCGAAGCTTCAATCTTCTCGGTGGCGGAAGTTTGCGCGAACAGCAAAATCCGCGCCCCGGGACGCGAACTGGCGATCGCCTGATTGACGATTCCCTTGGCCGAAGCTGCTACGATCACGATATCCGCGCCGCGGCCTTCAGTCAACCGCTTAACTTCTGCGGCCACGTCGCGCCCCAGCGGATTCCACATGAACCCGGCTCCGCAGCGCCCGGCGATCTCGAGGCGCTCGGCCATGGTATCCGTAGCCGCAATGCGCGCGCCGGTACGATTAGCCAGCATGGTGAACATGAGGCCGATGGGACCCTGCCCCATTACCAGGACGAAATCCTCGGGCTGCGGATCGCATTGCGCGACTGCCTTCAGGCAGGTGTTGAGCGGCTCCACCAGGGTCGCCCGCTCGAACGAAATTCCTTCGGGGATTTTCTCCACGCCGCGCTCGACAATCCAATCCATCACGCGAACGTATTGGGAAAATCCACCACCGGCCGGCTCAAACCCGGCTGTGATCCCAACTCTCTTGTATACCGGACACTGCGCGTAGAGCTTATGCTGGCAGTAGAAGCATTCCAAACACGGAATGTGGTGGAACGCCAGCACGCGGTCGCCTGGACGGAATTTTGTCACGCCCGCGCCCACCGCGGCCACTACGCCGGCAGTCTCATGCCCATACACTCGCGGCGGCGCGAGCAGGTTGTACTCAATCTTCTTGAGGTCCGTATGGCAGATACCGCAGGCCTCCACGCGGATGAGAATTTCGCCCGGTTGTATGGCGGGCGTCGGAATCTCCTCCACGTTCACCACGCTGAGGCCGCGGTAGACGGCCGCATGCATGGTATCCGGAATGGCGGTCGCATCAAATTCCGCTATAGGCAAAAAAATCTCCCAGGACGTGCGCGGCCCGGACGCATCGTTTCCGCAGCCGGAACAACTCCGGCAGCCGGACCGTTGGATGGCGAAAAGTTCCCTTTAGAATTAATATTGTATCGAAATGCCCGTCCAAACGCAGGGCCTTATTGAAGTCGTTCGCCAAAGTTTCGCCTGCAAGGTCGGTTACGGCGCGAATACAGTAGAGCGGCAATCCGTGACTCTCGGCGCGCGCGGCGATACCCCCAGCTTCCATTTCTACCGCAATTGCGCCTGTTACAGCCAGATTACGCTTCTCTTCGGCGGTCCGCGCGACATAAGGAATTGATCGTATGGCGCCGTCAAAGTGGCGCGGGGCATGTGGGACAGGCATCCGGGCCTGTCCGCGGGGCGGAGCCACGCCCTGCACTGACAGGCCGGGATGCCTGTCCCACATGCGCGTGGCATAGGATCGATCCGCGGTTTGGACGCTGGTGGCCGATACCAGATCGGCGATTCCGAGCTCCGGCGCCAGTGCGCCGCAGAAGCCGGTGCTGACGATGGCGACCGCATCGAACGCCTTTATCCCGGCGTCGGTAGCCGCCGCCGCGCGGTCCGGACCCGCGCCGTTGGCCACCAGCAGCACTTCATTGACGCCAAGCGTTGCCGAGCGCGACCAGCGCGCCGCCACCTCGGCTTCCCGCACGGCCGTGGCATGCGCCAGCAGGCCGCGGAACTCCATTTTGTCGGATGCGATGAACAGCAGTTTCATGCGGCACGCGTCCGGAACCACTCAATGGCCTGCGAAAGAGCGATATCGGCGGGCCCAGGGTTGAAGTTCAGCTCCCGGCGCGCTTTTTCGTGGCTCACCCACATTTTCTTCTTCGCCATGCGGACCGCATCGATGGGTACCTGCGGCGGCCGGCCAGTCAATTGCGCCCAGCCGGTGCTTAACATTCCCGCCGCATACGCCACAAAGTACGGAATCTGCGTAGTGGGCGGTTTGCGCCCGGTGATTTCGGCCAGCTTGAAGAGAATCTGCTGCAGCGTCAGATTTTCGGCGCCCAGAATATATCGCTGGCCCACGCGGCCGCGCTCGCATGCCAGCAGATGGCCCGTGGCGCAATCGCGCGCGCCGACAATGTTCAAACCGGTATCGATAAACGCCGGGATGGCGCCCTTCATGAAGTCGAGCACAATCTTGCCCGTGGGCGTGGGCTTCACATCGTGGCCGCCCATCGGCGATGTCGGATTGACGATCACCACCGGCAGGCCGCCCCGAGCGTATTCCAGCGCAATCTGTTCCGCCATAAACTTCGACTTCTTGTAATCGCCGGTCATTTCCGCCAGAGACACCGGCGTGTTTTCATCCCCGAGCCCCGTGCGCGGGATTCCGATGCAACCCACGGTGCTGGTGTAAACCACCCGCTGGATGCCGGTCCTTTTAGCGGCTTCCAGCACGTTGCGCGTCCCATCCACATTGGAACGGTAGATCTCAACCGGATGCCTGGCCCACAGCCGGTAATCGGCCGCCACGTGGAACACCAGCCGGCATCCGTCCATGGCGCGCTCGATCGACGGAGCGTCGCGCAAATCGCCCGTAACGGTTTCCACCTCGATGCCGGAAACGCTGCTTCCCTGGCGCACCAGCGCACGAACCGGATGGCCCCGCTCCACAAGCAGGCTCGCTACATGCCAGCCCAGAAACCCAGACGCGCCGGTGACGAGGGCGGTTTGCATGAGACCGGCCTTCTTACGAGACAGGCGCCTGGTAGCGCCGGCGGTCTTGCCGCCGGTGTTTTACTTCGATTCTCCGCCTCAGCATCCGCTACCGCCCCAAAAAACCGGCGGCGAGACCGCCGGCGCTACCGATGGCTCCACTAGCTCAGGCTCCATTTGAGCATCTTGAGATTGTCGGCGATGCCGGCATTGATGCCCAGCGCGGCGGAAGGCTCATACCCGCAATGCACCATGCAGTGCTCGCAGCGCGGGTCGTTGCCTTTGCCATAGCTTTCCCACGGCGTCCTGGTCATCAGTTCCTCGAACGTCTTGTAGTGGCCGTCCGTGATCAGGTAGCACGGGCCTTTCCAGCCCTTCACGTTGTAGGTGGGGTTGCCCCACGCGGTGCAGGGAAAATCGTGCTCGCCCTTGAGGAAATCGAGATACAGCGGCGTCTGGCGCACGTTGTATTTGGCGGCGATGCGCGTGATGTCCTTGAATTTTTCATGAACGTCGTCGCGCGTGAGAAAGATTTCGCGGTCGTTGACGGACGAATAGCCGTAGGCCGGCGCGATCTGGTGGCCATCCACGTCGAACTGCTTCAGGTATTCAAACAGCTCTTCCACTTCGTTCATATCGGTTTCTTTGTAGACCGTGGTGTTGGTGCAGACGCGGAAACCGGCCGCTTTGGCCGCCTTGATGCCGTCAATCGCTTCCTTAAAGACCCCTTCGCGCTCCACGCAAATATCGTGGGTCTTCTCCATGCCGTCCAGATGGATGTTGAAGTAGAAGCGCTTGTCAGGCCTGAATTCCTTGAGCCGCTTGCGGACGAACATGCCGTTGGTGCACAGCAGAATATGCTTGTTTCGCGCCAGAATCCCGGCCACCAACTCGCCGATCTGCGGGTACATCATCGGCTCGCCGCCGCAAATGGAAACCACCGGCGCGCCGCACTCGTCCACCGCCGCCAGGCACTCTTCAAGCGGAATGCGCTCGGTGATGGTGGATTCGTACTCGCGAATGCGTCCGCAGCCCGTGCACGTCAAATTGCAGGCGTGCAGCGGCTCGAGCATCATCACGATGGGGAAGCGCTTCTTGATCATGGGGTGCGGCGCGCGCTTCTCGCCGGGCGTGGCGGCGTTGCCCGGCAAAATGCGAAAGGGATTCGCCGCATCCGGCGCGGCCGCGGCGCTCTTCTGCCACTCGGGCCGCGGCATGAGGCGGTTCTTGATAATGTATCCGGCCAGGCCGGCGGTCATCGAAAGCGGAAATTTCATAGTGATTCCGTCCTAGCCCGCTTGCGCTTTCACATACGCCGATAGCGCCAAAAGCGGGAAGTAATCCTTATACATGTGGTAGTTCAGGTAAAACACTTTCGGGAAACCCGTGCCGGTGGCCAGCTCTTCGCCCCAGCTCCCATCCGGGCGCTGCGTTTCCAACAGATATTCGATGCCGTGCTGCACGCTGCGGCTGCTAAAATCGCCGCCGGCGATCAAGCCGAGAATGGCCCAGGCCGTCTGCGAGTAGGTGCTGGCGCCGGGCGTGAAGGCTTCGTTATCGTAACTGGCGCAGCTTTCGCCCCACCCGCCATCGGCGTTCTGGATGCAGCGCAGCCATTCGCCCCCGCGCAGCACATGCGCTTCCCGGTCGTCTTCGCCCGCCGCCGCCAATCCGCGCAGCGCGAAACAGGTGCCGTAAATGTACGCGACGCCCCAGCGGCCGTACCAGCTTCCATCCTGCTCCTGGTGCTTGATCAGATACTCCACGCCGCGCCGCACCGCGCGATGGTCGCGGGTGAGCCCGTGCGCCCCCAGCGCCTCCAGCACGCGCCCCGTGATATCGGGACAGGTCGGGTCAAGCATGGCATTGTGATCGGCGAACGGAACGTGGCTGAGAAATTCCCAGTTGTTGTCGGCATCGAAGGCCGCCCAGCCGCCATCCTTCGATTGCAACGCCAGCAGCCAGTTCAAGGCGCGCTGGTGGCAGGTTCTCTGCGCCTCGGAATCGGCGCCGCGCGCTTCGCTCAATGCCAGCATCACCATGGCCGTATCGTCGATATCCGGCGAGTGATCGTTCTTATAGAAGAAGGCCCAGCCCGAGGGCTCCGTATCGGGACGCTTTACCGACCAATCGCCCTTGCCGCGAATTTCGCGTTCCAGCAGCCAATCCGCCGCCGGGCCCAGCGTAGAAGTCTCGTAACCGCTCCGGCCGATGGCATAGGCCGCGATGGCCGTATCCCAAACCGGCGAGAAACACGGCTGGATAAAAAACCGCTCGCCGTCGTCCACCATTAAGGCGTCGAATTGACGCAGCGCTTCGACGCGCAGCGGATGGTTGGGCGCGAATCCGAGCACATCGAGCGCCATCACCGAATACATCATGGGCGGATAGATCGCGCCCAGCCCGTCGGAACGGTCGAGCCGCTCGAGCATCCAGTTCTTGGCCCTCTCGACGGCGATTCGCCGGACGGCCTTCGAGCCGCTGCGCTCCCACCACTTCAGCAAGCGGTCGATGGTCAGAAACAGATTGCGCCAGCCGATCTGCCGGTTCAGGCGGAACGACGGACTGACGCTGGGGTCCCAGAGCTCATCCAGGTTAAAGCCGGCCGGCACGGGCCGGTGCGGGTCCGCCGAATGTACGATGGCCAGCGGAACCACAATGGTGCGCGACCACGAAGACATCTGGTAAAGCACGTTGAACGGCAGCAGCGCGACCTCGGGTGGAATCGAAGGGCAATGCTCGCGCGGGTAGAGATCGAACAGGCTCAGGTTGATCTTGACGTAACTGTTGGCGGCCTGAATTCCGCCCATGGCCATGATCCGCTCGCGCAGGCGGACCATGCGCGAATCGTCCATCGCAATCCCCGCAAGCTTCAGAGCGAAGTAGGCCTTCACCGACGCATTGATTTCCGAAGGTCCCTCTTTGTAGATATTGAATCCGCCGTCGCGAAGCTGGCGCCTGAGAATGGATTGCGCCGCCTTATCCACCTGAGCGCGAGTCTGCGGATGCCAGACGCCGTTGACCGGCGGGTAGAGCCAAAGCTGGAAGAGAATGTAGTCCGATTCGAGCGTGCTATCGGCAGTCAGCTCGGCGCACCATTCGCCCTCCGGCTTCTGCAGTCGCGCGATGTGCGCGGCCGAACGGCGCGCCGCTTCCGAGGCCGCCGATGCCAAGGTAGTACCGATTTGTACCGGCGCGCTCATGGTGTCGTATTCATCGCGTATCATCGTGCCGAATTCATCACGGTTAACTCCGATGGCAAAGAAAAACGGACATCCTCCTCCACCAGCTCGATCTCTTCCATGTCATGGAAGCCGCGGTGGCGGAGGAACTCCACCAGCTCCCGCACCAGGTACTCGGGAGCCGACGCTCCCGCGGTCACCGCCACGTTCTTGACGCCTTCCAGCCAAAGCGTATCGATGTCGCCCTTGTCGTTGACCAGGTACGAACGGACGCCGAAATTGTCGCCCACTTCCACCAGGCGCTTGGAATTGGAGCTGTTTTGCGAGCCCACCACCAGCAGCAGGTCGCAGTGCTCGGAGACGCCCTTCACCGCCATCTGCCGGTTCTCCGTGGCGTAACATATGTCCTGCGCCGGAGGACCTTGAATCAGCGGAAAACGTTGCTTGAGGCGCGCGATGATCTCGCGCGTTTCGTCCAGGCTGAGAGTGGTCTGTGTCAGATATCGGACACGTGTGGGGTCGGCAATTGCCAAATTATCGACATCGTCGACAGTTTCGACGAGGTAGCTCTGATCGGGAACTTCGCCTAGAGTACCAATCACTTCGTCATGGTCCTTATGCCCGATTAATACGATGCTCGAGCCATCGCGTGCGAATCGGACGGCTTCCAAGTGCACTTTGGTGACCAAGGGGCAAGTGGCGTCGATTACGTGCAGGTTGCGTTCCTTGGCCTGTTTGCGGACGGACGGCGCGACTCCATGCGCGCTGAAGATGGCGCGTCCGCCGACAGGCACTTCGTCGAGCTCTTCGACGAAGACCGCCCCGGCATCGCGCAATTCATCGACGACGTGTTTGTTATGGACGATTTCCTTGCGCACGTAGACTGGAGGGCCATAGAGATCGAGGGCAATTTTCACCACGTCGATAGCGCGCACTACGCCCGCGCAAAAGCCTCGCGGCTTAAGCAGGAATATCTTCTTTCCGGCCCCGTTGCCGGGCGAAAAAGGTCTTAAGGGCATAGGAGGCTGATTGGATAAATTATAACAGGCCGGGCGTCCGTTTCGCACGCACAATTCCCGTAGGGTGCTTAACAAGTTGGGGAACGATCGCCGGGATCGCCGGGTTGACAGACGAAAGCGCCGGTCCCACGTCCGTCGCCAGGGCTTGCGTTTTTGCGGGCTTGTGGCGCACGCACTCATGCGTGCAGCGTTCACACTCTTGTGAACGCTGCTTCGGTTCTCTTCCGCGCCACGCCGAAATGGCACGGTTATTTCGTGACGAATCCTTGTAGGGTGCAAAGCTTAGGGTGCAAAGCCGGACGCCAAGGCGCAAAGCCGGCCACTCTACGACCGCTTCCCCGCCTTCGATACGGCGCTCGCAAGATTGCGCAACGAAACCGGATTCACGGAATGACCGCCGGAGGTACGGGTCTGTCTAAGGTTGGCCGCTTCTTCGGCGCTGTTTTCCGCTTTAACTCGTTGAGCGCCGCGACATATATCCCGTGCGCTTCTACCCACTCTTTCGCGGCTTTGTCAAGGCGGCGCCCCGCCCGCCGCAATCCCCTCAACTCGCGGTCTATCGATTGGGCCACTGTGGCCTCCGATCACATCCGGATTTCCCCTTAAATCCGTTTGTGATAAGGATTGTACGCCTGTTTGCAGTCTTGAGAACCGGAAAAAAACGAGAATTTTCGCTCGTTATGGTTCCGGTACTATCAGCACCTCGACTGGTATTTGGTAATCGAGCCGCACTTGGAAAATCCGACCGGTTTGAAGCACCGGCGTGGGTCATAGCTCAAAGAATTTCCAAGTTCTTCAATCGTCGTGTCTGGCTTTTCACATTTCTTTGTAATACGATAGGACACATACCAGTCTCAGGGAGGGTTTTGATGCGTCTGCTTACAACGTGCGCTCTATTCTTCGCCGGCGTGCTCGCTGGCTTCACTCAGGTTACAACCACGGCCCGCATGGACGGAGTGGTAACCGACCCGGCCGGCGCGAGCGTTCCTGGCGCGCAGGTGGTGGTGCTTCAAATCGCCACCGGCCAGACGTTTCGCGCTACCACCGATGAAAAGGGCTATTGGGTGCTACCCAGCCTTCAGACCGGCGCGTATAAGGTCACGGTGACGCACGAAGGCTTTAAGGCGGCGGCGAATGAGAGCGTGGTAATCGACGCAGGCGTGCCCGCTACAGTGAACATAACTCTGACAGTGGGCGCTGCCACGGAGACGGTGGAAGTCACGGCCGGAGCGGAAATCGTGCAGACCGACTCTGCGACCGTAAATTCGACGTTGCAAGGCCGGCAGATCAACGATCTTCCCTTCACCAGCCACAACGTCACCGAGTTGGTTGCGAGCCAGCCGGGCACGCAGAATCCCAGTGGCGTCCGTTATGCCACTATCAACGGCCTGCCGCAGCCCACGATCAATATCACCATTGATGGAGTTAACGTCCAGGACAATGACACCAAGAGCAATCCGGACTCGTTATTCAATGCCGTTCAGCCTCGCACTCAAGCCATCGAGGAAATGACGATGAGCACGGCAGCCGCCGGCGCCGATAGCACCGGTGAAGGCGCCGTGCAGATCAGATTCGTCACCAAGGCGGGAACGAACCTGTTCCACGGCGGACTCTACGAGACCAACCGCAACTCGGCGCTCGAAGCCTGCTACTTTTTCAACTGCCTCCAGGGAATCGCAAAAGACAGAATCAATCTCAACGAATACGGCTTCACCATCGGCGGACCCATCAAGAAGAATAAGCTCTTCTTCTTCGAATCGTTCGAATTCTTCGATCTGCCGCAGACATTCGGCGAAACGGGAACCTGGCTCACGCCCGCCGCCGCCAGCGGTATCTTCACGTATAACACCGGCGGAGTTACCAAGACCGTCAATCTGTATTCGCTCGCCGCGGCGGCCAACCCTTCGCTGCCGGCCGGAACCACCCCCTTCCCCACCAGCGGCGATCCCACCCTGGCGAAGACCTATGCACTGATTAACCAGCTCACCAGCAGTGGCGGCACTCTGGTCAATCGCATCGCGTCGAATAGCGATTACAACCGCGACAACTTCGCCACCAGCGCAAAAGCCGTCAACAACCGCAAGTTCCAAACCGCGCGGATCGACTACAACATCAACGACAAGAACCACTTCAACTTCGTCTGGAACTATCAGACCAACGATCGCACTCCCGACGGGCTGAATCTGGAGTACGCCATTCTGCCGGGCACTGGTACGCAGTTGGGCTCGCCCGCTCTGCAAGGCCAATACGGCGTCAACTGGACGGGAGCCATCGGATTGCGCTCGGTGATCACGCCGCATATCACCAACGAATTGACCGGGGGAATCCAGGGCGGCGCCAATACCCTGGGCGGCGGCCTCTCTCCCAGCGACTATGGAATCTGGAATGGGAAGCTATTGCAATTCGGTGCGGCAACCGCCGGCGCCACTACATACATGACCAACCCTTACAACGGCACCTACCTCGGTTACGCACCCCGCAGCACGCCGGTATACCAGGCCAACGACAACGTCAGCTATCTGAAGGGGAACCACCTCCTCAACTTTGGATTCAACTTTACGCAGATCAATGCCTGGGATGCCTCGTCGAATTCTTCCCTGCTCAACACGGTGACGCTTGGACAGGCGACCGGCGACCCGGATAACACCGGCGCTACTTCTCTGTTCACCACCAATACGCTTCCCGGCGCCAGTTCCACCAACCTGACCGATGCCGCGAATCTCTACGCGATCCTGGTAGGCCGCGTCAGCGCGGTCACCGCCTCCGCCGTGCTCAGCGAAACGGCCAGGACATACGGTCAGAACTTCGCCGTGGATCGCAATCACATGCGGGAAGTCGCCGGCTACGCTCAGGATACCTGGCACGCCAGTGCGAACCTCACGCTGACCTACGGCCTGCGCTGGGACCGCCAAGGCGCCGTGGAGAACCTCGACAACCTCTACACGCGGCCGGGTTACGCCGGGCTGTTTGGTGTTTCAGGCATAGGCAATATTTTCAAGCCGGGCACGCTCGATGGATCGTCGCCGATATTATCTCTGATCCCGGCGGGCACCGGAGGCTTTAGCCCGGGCGACGGCCATTTCAGTCCTTCCGTGGGCGTGGCCTATCGCATCGCCAAGGGCGGCTTTATGCACTGGCTGACGGGCGACGATGCAGTGGTGCGTGCAGGTTTCAGCGTTGCAACGCTGCGCCAGGGAATAGGGTTTCTCGAAGGCGTCTGGAGCGGCAATGCGGGCCGCAGCCTCAGCGAGAGTACCAGCCCTGGGACCACGCCGAGCGTGTTTACAGCAGGTAATGTGTTGTTTAGCAACCCGACACTGCCCACATTGGCGCCCACCAGCATCGATGCCAGTTTCCCTAACCCCAGCTTTCCGTTGGCCGTGCAAAGCGGCGCCAGCATAGAAGATTGGAATCCCAGCATCAAGCCCGAGTATGTGGAAAGCTGGACGGCCGGATTACAGCGGCAGTTGGGCAAGAATACCGTTCTAGACTTTCGCTATGTAGCCAATCATGGCGTGGACCTTTGGCAGGCCGTGAATCTCAACGAAGTGAATACCGTCGAAAGCGGATTCAATACCCAGTTCCAGGCCGCGCAGAATAACCTGGCGATCTCGAATGGCATGTCGCTGTCGCAACTGCTGGCGACGGCGCAATCGGGGACAGGCTTCAAGCTGGCCAACAATAACTACAGCAACCAGGGCTTGCCCGGACAGGTGGCAGTACCGATTATCACCACGGCTATTGGAAGCAATACCGATCAGACTACGGCTACATATCTTGCCCAGGGTCAGGCTGGCGCAGCCGCTAATGCCATCGCCACCAATGCCACCCGCATGGCCGCCTTGACCAAGGCCGGATATCCCCTCAACCTTTTCCAGGTGGACCCGAACAACGGCGGCAACTCCACCGAGATGACCAACCGCAATTCGAGCACCTACGACTCGGGCCAGGTCGAAATGCGCCGCCGGCTCGCGACGGGTCTCCAGATGCAGGCCAGCTATGCATTTTCCAAGTCGCTGAGCGATGCCAACACGCCCACGCTACGCAACTGGGGAGGCGAAAAGGGCCCTACCGCCTACGATATCCGTAACGGCATCAAGCTCACGTGGGTTTACCAGCTTCCCTTCGGCCCCGGCCGCTCGATGCTCTCCAGCGCGCACGGCTTCGTCGGTAAGGCCATCGGCGGATGGGAAATCGCCGGCGTAGGCCGCATGCAGAGCGGCGTGCCCATCAACCTCACCAGCGGCCGCGACACCTTCAACCAGAACGATGGCGGCGTGGTGCTGCACAATATCACCCAAGCGCAATTGCAGAGCGATATGGCCCTCAACTTCACCAGCACCGTCAATGCGAGTGGAGTTGCCGTCGGCACCGCCTATTTCCTGCCGCAGTCTTTGATCCAGAACACGCTGGCGGCGGCTGGAAACAGCGGAACCTTCAACTCCAGCGCTCCCTACATCGCCCCGTGCAACTCGGCCGGTCAGATCTGCGATCATGTGTTTCTCTGGGGCCCGTGGCTGTACAAGTGGGACGTCAGCCTCGTCAAGCGCACGCAAATCAAAGAGCGGCTGAACTTCGAGTTCCGCATTCAGGCTCTGAACGTCTTCAACCATCCGAACATCGTGATTGACGGCAGCGGCGCCACCGGCGGAGGCGGACTCGGCAGTTACAACTCCTCGGTCAGTAGTACCTCTTTCGGACAGACCGCGTCGGCCTTCCGCGACCTCAACAACACCAACGATCCGGGCGCAAGAAGCCTGGAATTCGTGGCGCGGCTAAACTTCTAGTAACGCCGGCGGTCTTGCCGCCGGTTTTTTGATCCGTGGTCCAGTGCGCACAAGAACCGGCGGCAAGACCGCCGGCGCATCCGTTTTCCGCCGCCCTGTCGTATAACCTATATGAAGAGGGCCAATTTCTTGCTTATCAAAAAAGCCGCGGATCTCCGCCATTCCGACATCACACCCAAGTCTGTCTATCTGGACCGGCGCAAGTTCCTCGCGGCCATCCCCGCCGCATTCCTCGCAGGCAAGGAAATGCTCTCGCCTTCGGCGCGCGCTCTGGCGGCGGCTAAATTGCCGAATCTCGTCAAGAGCCCGCTGAGCACCACCGGAGAAACCGTCAACACTTACGAAGACGTCACCCACTACAACAACTACTACGAGTTCGGTACCCGCAAGAACCAGCCGGCCACGCTTGCGCAAAAGTTGAAGACCTCGCCCTGGACCGTTTCCATCGAAGGCGAGGTGGAAAAGCCGCTCAAGCTCTCCATGGACGACATCATGAAGATCGCGCCCATTGAAGAGCGCATCTATCGCCATCGGTGCGTGGAGGCATGGTCGATCGTGGTGCCTTGGGCCGGCTACTCGCTGAGCGAGCTCCTCAAGAAGGTGAGCCCCACGCCCAAGGCCAAGTTCGTGGCTTTTGAAAGCCTCTACGATCCGAAGGTGATGTGGACGCCGGAGCAAGCGGGGATTCCGCTTCCCTACGTGGAGGGCCTGCGCCTCGACGAAGCCATGCATCCGCTGGCGCTGCTGTGCGTCGGCATGTACGGCGAAACCCTGCCGCCGCAGGACGGCGCGCCGGTGCGCATGGTGATTCCGTGGAAGTACGGGTTCAAGAGCATCAAGTCCATCGTCAAGATCAAGCTGGTGACTAAGCAGCCGCCCACCACCTGGAATATCTCGAACGCACCGGAGTATGGCTTCTATTCCAACGTCAATCCGCACGTGGATCATCCGCGATGGAGCCAGGCCACTGAGCAGCGGCTGGGCGAGGGTGAGAAAAAGCTGGGCATCGTAGTGCCGTCGCGGCGCCCCACGCTCATGTTCAACGGATATGGCGACCAGGTGGCCAGCCTCTACACCGGCATGGATCTGAAGAAATTCTATTGACGGATGCCGAAGACCTCCTGGTTGAAGCTGTCCGGCGCCAAGCTGTTTGCCGCCAAGCTTTTCGTCTGGGCCGTGTGCCTCGCGCCATTTCTCAGGCTCGCCTGGCGGATCTGGCATAAGGACGTCACCCCCAACCCGATCGAGTTCATCACGCACTTCACGGGCGATTGGACGATACGGTTGATCGTCGCGACGCTCGCCATCACGCCGCTGCGGAAGCTGCTGCACGTGCCCGATCTCATCCGCTTCCGCCGCCTGATCGGCCTGTTCGCCTTCTTCTACGCGTGTCTCCACTTCGCCACCTACCTTTGGCTGGACCACGGCTTCGACATGGCTGCCATCGCGAAGGATGTCGCCAAGCGGCCATACGTCACCGCCGGCTTCACTGGCTTCGTTCTGCTGATTCCACTCGCCATCACCTCCACCACCGGATGGATCCGGCGCCTCGGCGGCAGGCGCTGGCAACGCCTTCACCGCCTGATTTATGTCACCGCCATAGCGGCGGTGATTCACTACTATTGGCTGGTCAAGTCGGATATCCGGCTGCCTGTGCTTTATGGCACGCTGGTGGCGCTGGAACTTGTCTACAGACTGGCTGTGTCAAAACCAACCAGGAAAATGGCTAAGGTGTAGTATCGTTCCGATTTCGTCTCCTTCAACCCCAGGGGCTCTTTGCGAAACAATGCCGGCGTGCTATCGTGATCGCTCTTCTGCCGGTTCTCGCGGCAGCTCAAACCACCAACTCGCGAGGTGCGACGGGCAATTGGAGCAGCGGCAAATTGAGATCACGGGGTTTCATGCAGCGATGATGAAAACTTCCGGCCAGACGGTGACGTCTGCGAGGAAACTTGAGGCGCAAAGCGTGGCGCACGCAATCTTGCGTGCAGCGTTCACAATCGTGTGAACGAGGTTCGGTTCTCGCGCGAGATGGACACCCGAGAAGCCAGGCGATGCCGGCGGCTGGTCTGGTGCTGCGAGCCGGGAGCGACGGCGTAACCGCCGCGGCCAAAGCGCCCTGGGCGTTGCCGGCGGCTGGTCTCGTGCCGCTGCTGCCGCTATGGCCGCGTGGCGCGGCTGGGCCGGCTCGCCTGCAACCTTATGCTCGCGCTTCGCATCTATAGTACTATCCATGACTTCCCGAAGACTTGCGATCATCGCATTGGCGGTTGGAATTGCGTCCTTTCCGAGCATCGCCCAAACCAACGTTGCCGGAGTGCCTAACTTCCACCAAGTCAATGATCGTATCTACCGTGGCGCACAGCCTACCGGCCAGGGTTTTCAGAGTCTAGCGAAGCTGGGAGTGAAGACCATCATCGACCTTCGCGAAGCCGGCGACCGTTCAGTTTCGGAGCGCAAGGTGGTTGAGGCAACCGGAATGCGGTACGTTACCATACCTTTTCAGGGAATGTCCGCGCCGTCACCCGCGGATGTCGCTAAGGTGCTGGCGTTGTTCGACGACGCGTCCGCCGGGCCGGTATTCGTGCACTGCCGCCGCGGCGCCGACCGCACTGGGACCGTGGTGGCCTGCTATCGAATCGCGCACGACGGGTGGGACAACCAGAAGGCCCTGCACGAAGCCAAAGGCTTCGGCATGAGCTGGACGGAAGTGTCGATGCAGCACTTCGTGGTGCGCTACCGGCCACAGGTTAACACGGCCGCCGGTATGGCCACTGCGTCCCGGGCCAGCAACTAGTTCCCCGACCCAAGTTTCGCCGCTATCGTGAAACCCGCTAGCTTACGCGCGCGCGGCTCCGATCAGAGCCACGACCGGAGTGTTTTCCGCATGAGCACAAAACTACCTGGCGGACGGTTTCATCGCTTTCGCAGCCTCAAGCCCTTCACACGCGCTCCGGCATTTCAGGCCGCGAAACGTGATGAAGCCGCTATCGGTCACAGCTTGGCCCACGTGGCGCTCGACTCACAGGCTCGACCACAGGCTCGACTCACCGGCTCAAACTCACAGCCTCAACTTACAGTACGACGCGCTCATCCCCTTCCCGGTACGTGACCCGTTCGCGGTCGAGGAATTCGAGCAACGGGATGGCGTACTTGCGCGAGATGCCGGTCCATTCCTTGAAGGCGCCCACGCTGAAGCGTTCGCCCTTCCGCGCGGCCAGCAACTGGTGAAGCCTGGCGATGGCGGATTGGTGAAAAACCAAGTCGGCGCCGATTCGTACCAGCCGACGCTCATGCAGAAGCTGCTGGAGCAGCGTGCGCGCGCGCGCGGCTTCCACGCCCGATCGGGCCAGCACTTCGAAGACGGCCGGGGCCGCGAGGCCGGCCGTCTCAAACGCGCGCTCAATGGCCGAGCGAGCCTGCTCTTCGTCTTCCTTGAGCGCGATGCGATGCGTCGTGAGCCGGGCGGTTTCGCCCTCCACGGCAATCTCTTTGGCGGCGGCGAGTAGGGCGTCGAGCAGGAACGGCGGGGAATCGGGCAGCACGGCGTTGCGAAGATCGAGGCGCGTCATGCCGGGCTGGAGCGGGTTGGCCCGATGAAAGTCGCGGACATTCTGAACCAGCCGCGGCCGCGCGGCCTGGAACCAGGCTGGGTCGATATACCAGGGCTCGGGTTGTAAGACGACGGTGAGCGCCGCTTTGGCGGCCGCGGCGGCAATTTCGCTTTCCATGAGGCCGGTGCGCGCCACCAATTCGGAAAGCGGCACGCCGTAGCGGGATTCGCGCACTAGCAGGGCAATGCGCGCGGCGGCGTCCGGCGACGACAGCACGTCGAGACGCGCCGCGATGTCGTCGGTCTTGCGATAGCGCCGCTCGCCGATATCGATTACCACGCCGCCGCCAATGGTGCTTACCGGCGAAAACCTGCGGATGATGAAGCGGTCCCCGGGCAGCAGCAGGGCAGCCTCGCGCAGCACCAGGCGGGCGTAGGCGGTGGCTCCCGGCTTTAAAGCCGTACTGCCGAAGAGACGCGCCTCGGCTTCGATTTCCGCCGTGCCGGAATGAAAATGCACGGGCGCGCGATGCTTCAGGGGCTTGGCGGAGTGAAGCAGGTGCAGGCGGCAATCCAGGTGGCGGACGGGGTGAAACTTTTCGGGTTCGGAGAGCACGTCGCCGCGCGCGAGATCGGCGGAGCCGGCGCCCGCGAGATTGAGCGCCGTGCGCTGGCCGGCGGTGGCGCGGCCGGTTCGATCTCCGTGGACTTCGACGCCGCGGACGCGCAGCCGCCGGCCGGAGGGATACGCTTCCACCTCCCGTTCTTTTTCGACGGCGCCGGAAATCAGCGTGCCCGTCACCACGGCGCCGAAGCCTTTCACGGAAAAGACGCGGTCGATCGGCAGGCGAAAATGGCCGGCGGCGTTTCGAAGCGGTACGGATGCGGCGACGCGCGCCATCTCTAAACGCAGCGTATCGAGGCCGGCGCCGGTGGTGGAGCTTACGGGCGCCATGGGCGCGCCTTCCAGAAACGAGCCGGCCACCAACTCTTCCATTTCAAGCTTGACCAGGCCGACCATGTCGTCGTCCACCAGATCGCACTTGGTGAGCACGACGATGCCGCGCGGGATTTCGAGCAGCCGGCAGATATCGAAGTGTTCGCGGGTTTGCGGCTTGATGGATTCATCGGCGGCGACGACGAAGAGTACCAGGTCGAAGCCGCCGGCGCCGGCGAGCATGTTCTTGACGAAGCGCTCATGGCCGGGCACGTCGACGAAGCCGAGGCGCAGATTGGGAGTGAGCTGCAGATGGGCGAAGCCGAGATCGATGGTGATGCCGCGGCGCTTTTCTTCCTCGAGACGGTCGGCGTCGATGCCGGTGAGGGCTTTCACCAAGGCGGTTTTGCCGTGATCGATGTGGCCGGCCAAGCCGACGATGACATGCTTCATGCGCTGGCTATTATGCTACTGCGAAGTGGGGGGCGGAGAGGTGGACGCTCCGACAGGGCTCGATCTATTGTTATGCAGAACTCGTAGCCGTGCGCCGCGGCGCCGCTTATCCCACGAACTTATCGCGGCACTCCTTCGAGCAGAAGTAAATCACATGCCCCTGCACAGATCGGCTGACGCCGGTGGCGGGCGATACGTAGGTGCCGCAAACCGGATCCTTCTTCAGCTCCATGGAGGGAGACGGCTCGGAGCGGCTCTGCACCGCGTTGCCGCGGCCGCGCTTGAATAAGCTCCCCAGGATCGACCGGACGATCAGGAACAGCAGAAGCGGAAGGATGAAATCGATGAAAAAACCGCGAATCATGGAGTCGGGGCAGGGCCATGGCGCCTGCCCCGGAAAATCACGCTATTGCTTCTTCTTCTTTGCAGGAGTAGGAGGTGCGTTGGGATTCTTGTAACTGGAATCGACGGTCGAGCCCAACTGGGTCAGCATCTCCTTAGCCGACCCGGCGTAACTGCCGTCCGGCTTGAGCTTCAGATACGTCTGGAACGCCTCTACCGTGCCGGGAACCGGAATCATCGTCTTACCGTCGGGCGCCATGGTCACTTTCGCCATCAGGTTCACACCCATCTGATAATAGGCATCGGCGCAGGTAGCGTCGGCGGCGATCCCTTTCTTGAAGGTCTCGATGGCAGGATCCACCTGGCCGGCGTTGGTGTAAAGCGCGCCCATGTTGTAGTAATACTTGCACGCGTTCGCGGGCTCAAGCTGCGCGGCTTTCTCCAATTCGCCGGTGGCATCCTGGAACTTGCCGGCCTTCGCCAGCGCCAGGCCGTAGTTGTTGTGAATCGACGCATCGTCCGGCTTTAACGTGAGAGCTTTGGTGTAAGCCTCAAGCGCCTTCGCCACGGCATCGTCGTGCTCGGCGCCGGTCTTCGCGCCGGCGAGGCCCATGTAGGCCTCCGCCAGATGGCTCCATACCGCCAGCTGGGCCGGGTCGAGCTCGCCCGCCTTGTTGAAGCTGTCAATCGCCTCCTGGAACTTCGCGCCTTTGTCGGCGGCCGGTACGCCGTTCGCCGCTTCGAGCGCGGTCATGCCGCCGTTGTAGGCGTCGTTGAGCGCGCTGTTCTTCTTGCGCTTGTCCACCTGCGAATCGATCTGCTTCTGCAGTTCCTTCTTCTGCTCCGGCGTCAGTTGGCGCGCAAGATCGTCGGAAATCTGGCCTGTCTCCATGGCCTTTTGAGCCAGCGCCTGCTTGGCGCCGGTATCGGCTTGAATGGCTTTCTCGTCGAAATCGTGGATTTGCGGATCGCCCGGAGAGGTTTTGACGCCCTTCAATTGATCGACCTGCTTGGCATCGATCCAAATCGAGATATCGTAGGTACCGATGGGCAGACCGTTGTAGATGTAATGACCGCGCTTGTCGGTCTTGCACTTATAGTCGCCCTTGATATCGGTGCGGTGAATCCGGACTTCGGCGCCCTGCACTATTTTGCCGTCCGTCCCTTTCACCGTTCCTTCGACGCCAGTGATTTGCGCAAACGACGCGAGGGCAAACAGCGCCATCCCGGCAGCCGATAAAGCCAGGTTGCGGATCTTCATAGAACCTCCAATATGTACTGCTTGATCAGAGATTACAGTATACCGCTATGGCTCGTCAAACAAGCTGATCTGTTCCTTAGGTCCGGGCTTGGTTTTGCGCCGGTTGAGCGGGCTGCCCACCACGCCCAACACCTCCACCGCGCGGAGCGCCTCGCGGGGAGCGAAGATGCGCTGATGGTTGCTGGAGGAATCGGGTGGGACAATCGTGAAGCCGTAATGCTCCACCTGCAAGAGGTTGTTAGGCAGGATGCCCTCAAGAGCGTCGCCGTCGCGGAATTGGAGAACCACCCAAAGGCCTTCCATTTTAGGCCTGGTCTGAAAAGCGCTGCGCTCCGGCTGCTCGGACGGGGTAAAATCGCGGACGAATGCGATGGTCTTGATGTCCCCATAAGGAACGGCGGTGATATTGCCTTCCACCGAGAGCAGTTCCACGCCGCCAGGTTGCAGAAAAGAAACGGTATTGACGTAGCCGCAGAGCGGTTCCCGGTCAAAACGGCGGACAACGGCCTTCTTGGTTGTGGAAGCGGCCAAGTACTACCTCTTTTTCAAGGATGTTTCACTTTTTCACAATCATGTTTCAAACATTTCGGTGATTATTGTATCATTGGCACGATGTCCGATTCGCTTACGGCTGAATCTACGGAGCTTCGCCGCCAAATGACCGCGTTTCTCAATTTCTGCCGAATTGAAAAAGGGCTGTCGGCCAACTCGCTTAGCGCTTATTCCGCTGATTTATCGAAGTTTAACGCATTTTTGGGCGATTCGCCCACGGTTCAGGGCGCCGAAGAGATCCGCCATTATATCGATCATTTATATGAGGTTAAGCTGAGCAATCGCTCGATTGCGCGCCATCTCACGACGCTACGGAGCTTCTACGGGTTTCTGCTGAGAGAGGGCGCGATTGAGAGCGATCCGACGCAGCTCTTGCGCAGTCCACGGCAATGGCAGACCATACCTAAGTTCCTGAATCCCGAGGAGATCGAGCGGCTCTTGGAGGCCCCGGACCAAACCCGCCCCACGGGTCTGCGCGACTACGCGATGCTGCAATTGCTGTATGCTACAGGTCTGCGGGTTTCCGAGTTGTGCCGGGTGGGCATGAGCGATCTGAACATGGAAGTAGGGGTTCTGCGCACCACCGGGAAGGGGAACAAGCAGCGGCTGGTTCCCGCGGGGAGGGAAGCGATCCGCGCCGTCGAGGATTATAGGAAGAACGGACGCCCGGCATTGCTGAAAGGCCGGGCCAGCCGCTATTTGTTCGTGACGGCGCGCGGCGGCTGCCTCACCCGGCAGGCGTTTTGGAGCCTGCTGACGATCCATGGCAAGAAGGCCGGCATTTTTCGCGGGCTGACGCCGCACGTTTTACGGCACAGCTTTGCCACGCATTTGCTGGAGCACGGAGCGGACCTGCGCAGCGTGCAGGCGATGCTGGGGCACGCCGATATTTCGACAACGCAGATTTACACGCACGTGATGCGTTCGAGACTGCGCGATACGGTTCAGAAGCACCATCCCCGGGCCTGAGTAGTTGGAATCCTGAGTTAGTTGGGAATGTCGATCCGAGAGGGATCCACGCAATGAGCGATTACATTTACATGTTGGAGAACCACCTGAGCGCCGACCAGAATCGGGTGGTGCAGGAAGTGCAAGCGGCCGCCGGGCAGGCGAACGTCAACGTGTTTCTGACGGGCGGCGCCATGCGCGACATGCTGGCCGGCTTTCGCATCCGCGATCTGGATTTCGTGGTGGAAGGGCCGGCGCTAAAGGTAGCCAAAGCGGTGAGCGACCGCGCTGGCGCCACCATTACGTCGTCGGACGACAACCGCAAGAGCGCCGAGCTGCTGTTCCCGAGCGGCGTGACGGCGCAGATCGCGATGTCGAGACAGGAGAAATACGCGCGTAGCGGAGGCAAGCCGCAGGTATCGCCGGCGACCATCCAGGAAGATTTGCGCGGGCGGGATTTCACTTGCAATGCGGTGGCGCTGTCGCTAAACAGAGCCTCGCGCGGGCTGCTGCTGGACCCGATGAACGGTCTCGCCGATATCGATCGCCGCGAGCTGCGCTCGGTGAGCGCGTACGGCTTCTACGACGATCCATCGCGGCTGCTGCGGCTGATACGGCTGCGCGTCCGCCTGGGATTTACGCTGGAGGCGCGGACGGAAATGCAAGTTTCGAATGCGCGCGAGGCAGAGGTGGAGAAGCTGATTCCGCCGCGCGTATTTGCCGAAGAGATGCGGCGGATTGCGGCCGAAGACGCGCCCTCGGAGATTATAAAGGGCCTGGACGACGTGGGCGTGCTGAAGCTCTTTCTTCCAGCGCTGGCCGGCGCCAAATTGAACCTGGCGGGCCTGGCGAAATTCGAGAAGCTGGCGCACCTGCTGCCCGACGAAGCGCGGACGCGCGCCGCCCGGCTAGGGCCGTTCCTGTGGGTGCTGACGGAGAAGCTGACGGCCAAGGAAAAACAGGCGCTGATCAAGAGCGTGGAATTGCCGAAAGCGGACGCCGATGCATTCCAGAAGCTGGAGGTGCGCGCGAAGAAGCTCGAGACGGCGCTGCGCTCGGCGCGGATCCGTAAGCCGTCGCAGGTGTATCAGATTGTGACGCCGGCGGCGCCGGACGAAATGCTGCTGGTGCTTTACCGGTCGGCGCTGAAGCCGGTGCAGGAGCGGTTGCGGAGTTACTTCCAGAAGTATCTGCCGGCGGTGCAGGAGATCACGCCGGAGGAATTTGCGGCGATTGAGGTTAAGCCGGGGACGCCAAAATATCAGAAGGCGCGGGACCAGTTTGTGGCGAACCGGCTGGACCGGCGGCCGCCGAAGAAACCGGCGGATGAGGGCGAGGAAATTGCTCCGGCGCCGGTGGTGCAGGAGCCGATGTTGGCGAGGAGGAAGTAAAGGCAGGATAGACCATCGCCTTTTGTGGTCTGTTACCGAAGGCCTGTCATGCCGCGCGAAAGACAGGGTCGAAAAACCACCTGGCATATCGGGAAATCCCCCGAGCCTCGGCGGGTTTTTCATGAAGTTTCGCGGGCGGAACGCCCATCCCAACAGGGTCGAAAAACCACCCCGAACATCCGGGAATCCCCTGTGTCTTGCGAGGTTTTTCATGAAATTTCGCGGGCCGAAGGCCCTGGGCAACAGACGACATAAAACCGATCGTCTGTCCTACTTCTGCATCCGGAGGCCGGACATCGTCCGGCCCCACATCCTCCGGCATACTACTTCTTTACGACAGCGGCAGCGGCGGTGCTGTCGCTTTTCTTGGCAGAGAATTTCTTGGTCCCTTTCTTGCTCTTCTTCACAGTCGACTTCGACGCGGCGGTCGAAGAGCTCTGCGCTTGAGCGGTGGCGGGCGCGGCGGCCGGCTTGGCCGCTGTCTGCGCGGCGAAAGTCAAAGGCAGCGAGGCTGCCATCAGGGCGATTGTCACTAAAGTCGTTTTCATCTTTTTTCTCCCAGCGGGCTTTTTCTTTGTCTCCCGCTCACAATCCCATGTTGCGCTTTTGCGCCCAGAATTCCGATAGCCTGCGCAGGCTATATTCAGCGCCGAATTAGGGTCTATAACGATTAACGTTTATTAGCCGGCGGCAATAGCCCATTCAGCCCATTCAAGGGATTTCGCTCCGGGCCTTGCTCGCGCGATACTGGAATCGCCATGAAAACGGGGCAGATCACGCACCAGAACATTCTCCGCGTGCTGATCGCCGGCTTTGCGCTGGTGATCCTGCTGCTCGTGGCGGCGGCTGTCGTGGGCGCGTATAACATCCGATCGATTCAAGAGAATGCAGCCAACCTGGTGCGCGAACAGTCGGTGACCAACGGATTGATCGACGAGCTGAACAAGCAGCAGATCAGTTTGAGCGACGTTTTCTCGATCATGGCGCGCGACCCCGATTCTCTCGACTACATTCAAATTCTCAAGCAGCTCGACGAAGCCGACCGCGACATCGACCGCATCTCGGCCGAAGGCGCGCAGACCCCGCAGCACGACCTCTGGGCGCGCTTGAAGCAATCGTCCATGCAGTTTTCGCAGGAGGCGCGCCGCATCCTGGCGGAAGACGAGCCGGAAACCTTCGCGCCCGCGGAGTTGTTCCGCGACCACGAGGCGTTTATCTCGGTTGTGGCGCGTCTGGTGGAAGCCGAATACCGCAAGGTGAACGCGGCGCAGGGCCAGATCGACAAGCGCTCCTCGCGGCTGCTTGGCCTCACCGTGACTTTCGCGGGCGCAAGCGTGCTGCTGGCGCTGGTATTCGCCGCCATCACCGTCAGGATGGCGCTGCAGTTCATCCGCCGCCTGGAATGGCAGACCGCCGAGCTGAGCCGCGTCTCCTTCCACATGCTGGAAGATCAAGAAGCCACCGCCCGCCGCTTCTCCCACGAACTGCACGACGAGCTGGGCCAGCAGCTCACCGCCATCAAGACCAATCTCACCGCGCTCGATTCCACCGGCGAGGTGAACCGTTCGCGCCTTGAAGATAACCTGCATCTGGTGGATGAAGCCATCGGCAATGTGCGCCAGATGTCGCAGCTTTTGCGCCCCATCATTCTCGACGATTTCGGCCTTGAGGCCGGCCTTCGCTGGCTGGCGGAAGGCTTCTCCACCCGCACCGGCATCGAAGTGAGCGTGGATTCGAACCACCCGGGCCGCCTGCCCGACGAAACCGAGACGCACCTGTTCCGCATCGCGCAGGAGGCCCTCACCAACGTGGCGCGGCACTCCGGCGCCAAGCGCGTCCGGATCAAGCTGGAGACTAATTCCCGGGCCGTGAGCTTCGGTGGCGCCGCAAAACCGCTTGCTGACGGGGCGCCCTCTGGGCCCGGCTCCGATCGGAGCCACGACCGTGAGGGAGTGTTTTCCAGCGGGCTCGACCCTCAGATCAACACCCCCAACGGGCAGGTTTGCCTCTCGATACAAGACGACGGCCGCGGACTCGACGCTGTCGGCTCAAACGGCCGCGGCATGGGCATGATCGGCATGCGCGCCCGCGCCCGCAGCTCCGGCGGCGACGTGGAAATCCGCGCCGCTCCCGGCGGCGGTGTTCTAATTGAGGTGCGGGTCCCGCTCCGGAATGAAACGCATTCGCATCCTGCTGGCTGACGATCACGCGGTGGTGCGCCAGGGCTTCAAGATGATCCTCGGCGAGCAGCCCGATATGGAGATCGTCGGCGAAGCCGGCAACGGCCGCGAAGCCCTGCAACTGGCTGAATCGCTCAAGCCCGATCTGGTGGTGATGGATGTAGCCATGCCCGAGCTGAACGGCATCGAGGCCACGCGCCGCATGATCGACGTGGCCCCGCACGCGCGCGTGCTGGCGCTCAGCATGCACAAGGACTCGGTATATGTCCGCGAAGTCCTGCGCGCCGGGGCCCGCGGTTACCTGCTGAAGGATTCGGTGGCGGCCGATCTAGTCTTCGCCGTCCGCGCCGTGGCGCAGGGTGAAGGATACATCAGCCCGGCGGTTTCGAACGCGGTGCTGGACGACTACCGGAAGCACGTGACCAACCCGATCGACTTACTCACCAGCCGGGAGCGCGAGGTGCTGCAGATGCTGGCCGAGGGCAAGACCAACAAGGAGATCGCGGTGGTGTTGAACCTGAGCGTTTATACCGTGGATGCCCACCGCGGGCGGATTATGGAGAAGCTCAACGTGCACAGCATTAATGAATTGGTGCGGTTTGCCGTGCGCAATGGGTTGATCGATTGAGCGGTGGCTGTCGCGGGCGTCTAATCAGTCAACGAATCGGCGGCTCCGAGCGTCGAGTATTCAGGGAAGTGAGACTGACGATCGGGCTTAAAGATCACGCTGCTTCTTGCTGTGAATCGCCGCTCGCGCTAACTCGAGCTGTTGTGAGTGCGGCGCTGGCAATGTGCGCAGCGTTTGGCTAGCCCGCTGCCGATTCGCCGGCATTCGAGGCGGCCTCAGTCAAGCCGACCGGACCGGAGTGAATGGTGAGTCGCTCAGTCCCTCCGGCGGGAGGATCGCCCTGGACAACGTTTCTTTGAGAGAGTGCATCGAATGCCCAGTCAGGCAGCGCTTCTTGCAGGTTGCCGGGCAGATCCCCGGCCAGCGCCGGGGATGAATGCCGGGGATGAATGCCGTGCCGCTGCATCTTCCTCTCCCGAGTCTGCATCGAACATATAAAAGCAATCGGAAACCAAGGAGCCTTATGCCCGGCGCAGCCCCAGCTACTGTAAAGATTGTCCGCTTCCATCAGACAGGCGGCCCCGAAGTCCTCCAACTGGACGAACTCCCTCTTCCCGAACCTGCCGCCGGCGAGGTACGTCTCCGCATAAAGGCGATCGGCCTCAACCGCGCGGAAGTCATGTTCCGAACGGGCAGATATCTGGTCGAGCCAAAGCTACCCTCGAAGATCGGCTATGAAGCCTCGGGAACTGTTGA
Organism: Bryobacterales bacterium; assembly: GCA_003135055.1. GTDB lineage: Bacteria > Acidobacteriota > Terriglobia > Bryobacterales > Bryobacteraceae > PALSA-243. Next base: position 36,615 of record PLDF01000269.1, read on the forward strand.
ATCCGTCGGCCCTGGTGTCGACCAGAGCTGGATCGGCAAGACAGTCAGCACAGTGCCCGCTTTTCCGGCCAACGCGTATGGCGTCTACGGTGAGGCTGCCATCGTTCCCGTTGGCGCGATCGCCGCCTACCCGGACAGGCTCTCTTACGAGGAGGGAACCAGCATCTGGATGCAGTACCTTACCGCTTACGGGGCACTTATTCAACAAGGCCACGCCGCCAAGGGAGATTTCGTTCTCATCACCGCCGCAAGCAGCAGCGTGGGCATCGCTGCTATCGAGATAGCCAAAGCCGAAGGCGCCATTAGCATCGCTGTTACACGCACGCCGGTGAAGAAAGCCGAACTCCTCGCTCTGGGCGCCGATTACGTCATTGTCACGGAAGAGGAAGACCTCGTGGCCCGAGTCAAGCAGATCACGTCCGGCAAAGGCGCACGCATCGTCTTCGACCCCATCGGTGGCAAGGGACTCGAGTCTCTCGCAGCAGCCGCGGCCAGTAGCGGCATCATCTTCGAATACGGAGCCCTCGCCAGCGAACCCACGCCCTTCCCGCTGTTCGCCGTTCTGGGAAAGCACCTCACTATCAAGGGATACACTCTCTTCGAAGTAGTGGGCGATCCCGCGGCTTTTACGAAGGCTAAGCAGTACGTCTTCGATCACCTTGCCGCAGGTGTCTTTAAGCCGCGTATCGATAAGACTTTCCCGCTCGGCAGAATCGTGGAGGCTCACCGGTACATGGAGTCTAACGCTCAGATCGGCAAGATTGTTATTACCGTCTAGCTGTCTGGTCTCTGGCGTACTGTCCACGGATTAGGTGGGCGAGTGGGCAAAAGCGCAATAGCCGCCTGAAAGGCGGCTGCAGCCAGGATTGGCTGCCCCACAAGTGCGCTATCTTCATTAGAGGAAACTATCATGAAATCTTATTGGATCTGCGCCGGAATTCTGCTTGCCGCGGCCAGTCTGGCTTCAGGTGAAACCAAGACCGGCCAGACCGCCTCCATCGCGATCGGCGGCAAAACCATCGTCATCAAATACTCCGCCCCGGCGGTCGACGGCAGGGAAGGAAAACTCTTCGGCAAGGACGGGCGCATCGGGCAGGACGTGAACTATCCCGTCTGGCGGGCGGGGGCGAACGACGCCACCGCGTTGCATACCGATGCGGATCTCGACATCGGCGGGCTGGCGGTTCCGAAGGGCGATTATACGCTTTTCGTCAATTTGGCGGACCCCGCGAACTGGGAGCTGATCGTCAACAAGCAGACCGGCCAATCGGGGCTGGAGTATGATGCGAAGCAGGATCTGGGCCGCGTCAAGATGACCATGAGCAAGCCGCCGGCGATGGTGGAACAGATGAAATTTACTCTCTCGAATGCTAGCGGGAACAAGGCCAGGCTTCAGTTAGTTTGGGAAGACCACACGGCGGTAGTGACGATTGCGGTGAAGTAGAAACTGCCGGGCTAATGCCACATCTCACTGTGGCAAATTAGAGAAATTCGCCTATGCATGTCCCGGTCAACCAGAATGCTGTCGCGCCGTCGCCGGACGCGCCGGCATTGTCCGAACTGCTTCGCCGTCTGGTCGCCGCCTACGATCCGGAACGCGTTTATCTATTTGGATCGGTGGCGCGCGGGGAAGCTGGCCCGGACAGCGATTACGACCTGATGATCATCGTGCCGGACGACGCTCTGCCGGAAAGGCGGCGGAGCCGTTTGGCGTATCAGGCAATGCGGGGAACAGGCACGGCGGCCGATGTGCTGGTCTGGCTCAAATCCAGTTTTGAACGTCGCGCCCACGTGGTGGCGTCGTTGCCCGCCACTGTCCTTCGCGAAGGAAAGCTACTCTATGGCCGCTGATCCCGAGTTGACCGCGGAGACTCGGGCGTGGCTGACAAAATCGGCGAACGATCTTCGTGCGGCTGACGCGCTGATTCGACGTCAGGACCACTACGCCAGTATCGCCTTTACCACCTCGGCCTTTTCCACTCCTGTGAGCCGCACGTCGAGGCCCTGGTTATTGTAGGTGAAGCGTTCGTGGTCGATGCCGAACAGGTGCAGAATAGTGGCCTGGAAATCGCGCACATGCACCGGGTCGCGGGTGATGTTGTAGCTGAAGTCGTCGGTCTCGCCGTGCACCACGCCGCCTTTGATGCCGCCGCCGGCCATCCATAGAGAGAAGCAGCGCGGGTGATGGTCGCGGCCGTAGTCGGTCTGGGTCAGCTTGCCCTGGCAATAGATGGTGCGGCCGAATTCGCCGGCCAGAATTACCAGCGTGTCGTCGAACATGCCGCGCTGTTTGAGGTCTTGCACCAGCGCAAACAAGCTCTGGTCGATCTCCTTGCACTGGCTGGCCAACACTTCCGGCAGGTTGCCGTGGACGTCCCAACCGCGGTGGTAGGTCTGCACGAAACGCACGCCGCGCTCCGCCAGGCGCCGCGCCATCAGACAGCTTTGCGCGAAGGAGCCGGGGTCGCGCGCGTCCTCGCCGTACATTTTCCAGGTGCTTTCGGGCTCCTTACTGACGTCGGTAAGCTCCGGCGCCGAGGCTTGCATGCGGAACGCCATTTCGTATTGCGCGATGCGCGTGCGCGTCTCGGGGTCGCCCAGCTTTTCGAATTGCAGGCGGTTCATCTCGGCCAGCGAATCGAGCATGCGGCGGCGTACTTCCGTAGGGACGCCTTCGGGGTTGTTGAGAAACAGCACGGGGTCGCCGGCGCTGCGCAAACTGACGCCGGCATATTGGCCCGAAAGGAAACCGGCGCTCCACATGCGCGCGGAAATCGCCTGCACGTTGGCCTTGGGGTTGTTGTGTTTGGCTTGCAGCACCACAAACGTGGGCAAGCTTTGATTCATGCTGCCCAAGCCGTAGCTAAGCCAGGAACCGATGCACGGGCGACCGGCCACCATCTGGCCGGTCTGGAAAAACGTCAGCGCCGGCTCGTGATTGATGGCGTCGGTGTGCATGCTGCGGATAATGGCGATATCGTCCACCATGCGCGCCGTGTTGGGCAGCAGCTCGGAGACCCACGCGCCGGATTTGCCGTACTGCGCGAACTTGAAGACGGAGGGCGCGATGGGAAAGCGCGTCTGGCCGCTGGTCATGGTGGTGAGCCGCTGACCGTTGCGGATGGATTCGGGCAAGTCCTTATCGAAGAGCTCCCGCATCTTCGGTTTGTAGTCGAAAGTCTCCATCTGCGGGGGCGCGCCCACCAGATGAAAGTAGAGGCAGCGCTTGGCTTTGGGAGCGAAATTCGGCAGACCGGGCAGACCGCCAACAGCGTCACCGCTAATTGCGGCGGCTCGCGAGTTTTCGGCGGCCAGCGATGCCAGCGCCAGTGCGCCGATGCCGCGCGCGGCGCGGGAGAAGAAGCGCCGGCGGGTTTCCTGGATGGCCATTTCGCGAGCCAGCTCGTCGATAGGATGGCGGCCGGGCGGGGTGCTGCGGCGTAGGGCAGCGTCTAGCGCTAGGGACTCTGGGGAGTAGTGGCCGTCTTGGTCGGGTTGGCAGGCGCCTGGGTTACTTGGTTTCATTGGTTGGGGACCTCATGGTTGCAGGCGAAGAGCGCCGGCTGAAAGCCGGCGGGACAGGCCAGGAGGCCTGTCCTACATAGGGCGTCATTGGTTGAGTACCTCATCGAGATTCAATAGCTGGTTGGCTAGCATGGTGAGCGCGGCGTTCGTGGCGCCGGGCAGTCCGGGGTCGCCTTTGCGTTCGCCATCGTCGAGGAATTTGCGGGCGTCGTCGGGATGCGCGCTGTAATAGCGCTCAAAATCGTCGTAGGCTTTGCGCGCGATGCGCTGCTCATCGGGCGTGAGCGGGCGAATCAGAATGCGCGACGAAAGATAATTGAGGCGCTCCGCAAAGGTCAATCCGTTTTCGATGGCGGCGCCCGCCAGCGTGCGCGCGGCCTCCACGAATTGTACGTCGTTCATGGTGACCAACGCCTGTAGAGGCGTATCCGTACGCTCGCGGCGAACCGTGCATCCCTCGCGGGTGGGCGCGTTCAGAATCTCCATGGAGGCGGGCGGCGCGGAGCGCTTCCACAGTGTGTAGATGGAGCGCCGGTAGAGCCCGTTGCCGGAATCCTGTTTATAGAAGCGGGTGTTCGAGCCCAGCATGGCGATGGATTCCCAGATGCCGTCGGGCTGATACGGTTTGACGCTCGGGCCGCCGATTTGCGGGGCCAACAGGCCGCTGGCCGCCAAGGCGTAATCGCGCAGCATTTCGGCGTCCATGCGGAAACGCAGACCGCGGCTCAGCAGACGGTTCTCGGGGTCTTGAGCGAGCTTTTGCGGCGTGGCGAGCGCCATTTGGCGGTACGCGGCGGAGGTGAGTATCTGGCGGTAGAAGCGTTTGATGTCCCAGCCGCTCTGCTGGAAATCGACGGCCAGCCAGTCGAGCAGTTGCGGATGCGAGGGCGGCTCGCCCTGACTGCCGAAATCGTCGGCGGTGCGGACCAGGCCAACGCCGAAAATCTCCTGCCACATGCGGTTGACAGCCACGCGCGCGGTGAGCGGCTGGTCTTCGGTGAACAGCCACTTGGCGAGTCCCAGGCGGTTGCGGGGCAGCGCGGCGGCCATGGGCGGCAGCACCGTTGGCGTGGAGGCATCCACGCGCTCACGGGGCTGATCGTAGGCGCCGCGATAGAGGACGTGAGCGAAAGGCTTTTGATCGGTGCGCTCCATCATTACGGGCGTGGTGGCGGCATGGCGCACGATTTCCTTGGCTTCGAGGTTCAGCTTGTTCTGTTCCGCGGCGAAGGTGCGGTAGGGCTCGAATTCGCGTAGGAGAAAGTAGGCGAACAGGGGGCCGTTGCTGTTGACAACGGACGCAGGAGCGCTCTCGGGCACGAGCAACTCGGCGAGGATGCGCGCTTCCGCCTCCGTTGCCACGCGGCCGATAATGCGGAAATCGGCGATGCCGCCATCCACCAGCGATTTTCCTAGGATTAGCGGGTCGTCTACGCCAATGCCGCCCGACAGTTTCGTGTTTGGATTGTTGCGGCCTTGGGTGGTGATGGCGCGGCCGTTGAGATAAAGGTCGAGGCCGGATTGCGCGCGCGAGCCGTCGTAAGTCACCACGATGGAGTTCCATGTGGAGGGTTCAATCTTGTCCATCGCGGCGCGGATTTCGATGTTGTCGCCGCTATCGCCGATCAGGCGAAAGCTGGCCAAACGGGCGCTAACATCGAGCACCCAGCCGCGGTTCTTATCCTTCGAATTCTGGTGCGCGGCGAGGTTGTAGCCGTCTCCCTTTGGGCTGAAAAAGTCGATGGCGATAGTGAAGGGCTTCTCGGCGTCGAGCTTGGGTGGAGTGGCGACGCTGGCGCCGCCGATGCTGGCGAAGTACAGCGCGGGGCGGCCGGCGATGCCGAGTTTCAAGTCGCCGCCGGGTGCGGACAAATGGCTCGGATCGGCGGTGAAGAGTAGGTCTTTTTCGTCGAACAGCGTCGCGGGCATTCCGGGCCCGCGGCTGCGCAGCCAAGTCTCGAACGGAGTCGCGGCGGCGGCGCGCGCGTGAGACATTTCCTGAATAATGGCGGCCTGGCGCGCGGCGATCTGCTCCCACCTGGCGCGGTCCTCAGTGCGTGGGACGATGACGAACGGCGGCTGATCGGACGTGTTCCCATCCATGACTTTCTGCGGCG
>PLDF01000007.1 GCA_003135055.1 Bryobacterales bacterium
CATTTTCCGGCGCCACCGTCAACCATCCTCGCTGAGTTGCCAAGAGGCAATAAACGCCGAGGAAACGCAATAACCGTTATGCTTCAATCCACGACGCTGAACACCACCCGCTGCAACCGTAACCGGTGCTTAGCCTCGGCTAATGCTAAGGCATCGGATGCGGGCCTGAATCTAATGCGGCGCTTACCCTCCTTCCGAACAGTCTTTTATCGTGAAGCGTGATGGTTCAGCCATGAATCTGCCTGCTCTTGTTGCCGACGGTTGGAGACCAGCCTACGTCGTTACACCGCCGCCCAAGAGCCGAAGTTCATGTAGCGGAAATGGGGCCGACGTATCGTATTTGTATTGTGCATGAGCACTGCGTAGTTTATGCACGAACGAAACCAACAGCATTGGATCGTCGCCCGGCTGCATAAATGCGAGACACATTTCATCTAGGGGCGGCGACGGCCGCGCTGCGTCGTCACTACGCAGTGGTTGAGTCTCGTCTGGAACTGGGTGCCGTGATGCTTGCGATGCGAAACTTGACCGGTCCGATATTGATGGAGGCTTGGCTTTGAGCGCGTAGACTGTGCGGTGGGCGTCACCCCAGCCAAAGAGACCGCTCGGCCATTTCGCCTCGGTGTCGTGGTAGTAGTATGGCTGCTTCTTTGGATCGGGGCTCGTGCGGAGGATGCGCAGATTTGGCCAATCTGAAGGCGAATAACTTTGATTTCCAATCTGTAATTGGTCGAATACTATCTTGCCGTTTTGAAGGGACGATAGGCGCTGGGCTATCGTGTCCATTTCGGCAATAACAACCGAAGGGCCTCGGGCATTGATTTGACTCAGAGCATTCTGAAAAAAAGCGTGAAATTTGCTTTGGTTATCTTCAGTGTAATTTCGGGCAAACCGTCCGTAGTCGCCAGAGAGAATGCGAAGCGCTGCGCGCGCATAGGCCATCCATTCGGGATGGCCATATTCGTCGGGTATTGCGCACTCAAGGATTGCATTGCGGACGCGTGCAGCCAACGGAAAGGCTTGCAGTTTGATCTGGCTCCCGCCAACCCAGGTGGAGTTTCTTTGAATGACAGTGATCGCGGCAGGTGCGTGATCGTGGTCGTCAATATTCTCAACTGGCACGACTCCAAGCATTCGTAGGCAATCGCGTAACGCTGCGCCATATTTCTCGGGGGCCATCTCTTCGTCTACCAAGACTACCTGCGGCAGAAGTCCTTGCCGGGCAAGCTCCCTTCGTGCCATCAAAAAGGGGTCTTGCGACGGTCTGTCCCGGAGTTCGGACGGCATTTCCAACAGTGCACAGGCGATGGACGTGCGCGCTCCCCTGGCCCTCTGTATGCTACCTGCCATTCTTCGTTCAGCGGATCTGACCGCCTCATCGCGCTTCGCACGTCGGATTTCTTCTTGTTGGGTTGCGCTACGACCACCCTTCTCGGCCTCAGTGAGTTCAGGCCAGGATAGCGCCTCCGCGAGTGGGCCGGATGCGTAGGAGTGGAGCCTTACCGTAAGTCCATCGCTCCATTGGAAGCTCATACCCTTCTCAACATCAGGTGGACCCAAAAGGTCCTTTAGACAGGCAGCCATCACCGCAGGCGTATCATCGTGCAAATGGAATAAGAAACAATCGAGGACGCACGTCTCGTTGCCGAGTTCCTGGAGGACCCTACGCAAAGCGCCACGACGTTTGGGCCACGCGCCGACATCCTCTTGCGGCTTGGAGAACGGCCGATCAACGTCCACTCGGATACGTGTCAATCGCTTCATCGGCGTGGCACGTTCTAAGCCAATCTCGCGGAGAGGTTTGTCCAGGGACTCAGCGATGTCTTGTCGATCAGGCCAAGGTAAACCGGAGCCACCAGATAGGAACTTGTCTTTGTGAATTGAGCCCAAGCGCGGCAGGACCCAAAGCCCGTCTTGGTCAATCACGGGCTGGTCCAAGCTCGCGCAGTCAAGCGCTTTCTTCCCGGTAAGGCGACGCAGAAGATCGAATACGCGGTGGGATTCATCGTACTCCCACAAACCGACCAGCGGACGGCGGCCCTCCTGTGCAGGAGCATTCATATCTTGCTTGGCTCGGAAGTCAAACGAACAGTGGTGGCCAACCGGGGCGTCACGCTCACCATCCTGACCGGGTATGAAGACGTCAAGCGACCGCACTGGATCATTCGCGGCTGCATATCGCGTGACGGGCCCCCAATTTCGAATCTTAGACCGAGCGAGAATGTGAATGCCAGCGCGTTCAGGGAAACTGGCGCTTGAAACCGTAATCACCTCGCTCCAGAACCCCGAGTTCCCCGGACTTCGCTTTGGTGGGAAGGCAACCAACTCGACTCCACCATACGGGTCGGATTGCGCCGTTTTGGGTACGAGCACCCGAGACTCGCCGGAACGGAAACGCAGTGTCCGTCCAGAGATACCCGCTACCGTGGCTGCGGCAAGCGCGTCCCATAGCCGTTGGTCAATCGGCACTCCACAAACGGTCTCACTTCGCAGGCTGGTTGAGACCGCAATCCTCTCCCAATTTGAATCAGTCGTTGCGGTTTCTGCGATCCGATGGCGCACTTGCGCATTCTTCGTTTCATGCAGAATGGCGAGCCACATCGTAATCCCGGCTTGAACTCGCTGTCGCATTTCCAGGTTGCCCGTCAAGTCACCCATGAAGTACAGCGCAAGGCGGCTACCCGCACCGTTGAGGTCCCGGTCGTGTCGCATGAAGGCGACTTCAGGTACGAACCAACCGAGAATCTCAGTCAGCCCCCTGATCGTAATGGTATCTCTTGATCGCTCTTTTCCGAGCTTTTCTTCGCACCATTGCCTAAGAGTCGCGTGCGCATCAAAGGGCAGTCGAAATGCCGTGAGGACGGGGTCACCAAAAGACGACGCGGGCAACCACACCGATAGATGGAGCGTATCAACGCTTGTCATAGTTCAGTCCTCCTGTCTTACAGAGCGCAGCGTAGAAGGGTGCGTAGAGAAGTTGCGCCACTCGATGCTCAACTGGCCCGCGCCGAGGCTCCATGGCTTCTTCCAGTTGTTTAATGGCCTGTACAATAACGCTGGAAGCGGCAGAGTCCTTTGCTCCTTCAAAGGAGCGGGGAGCAAATTGTTTGTCCACGAATCCGGCGAAGACTGGACAGCCGCGTCGAATTCCACGGCCGACCGTTTGCCAAAGCAGGGTCAGCATGTCCCAAGCGAATTGGGCTTTGTATTCCACGGGCAAACCGCTGTAGCCGCTACGAGAATCCAAGCTATGCCGCACGATATGCGTGGCGGCATGGCGCATCCGACGTGCTCGGACTGACACCCTGGCGGTCTCAATATCGGGAAGATTCATATCCGCCTTGTCGAACTGGTGCATTGCAAATCGGTTGAGGCGTCCAATAATGGGAGCGAGGTCATCGGGACGGGGATGGGGCCGATGCAAGAAGTAGATAGTAGATATTGCGGCTCTGTCACTCCGGTTTAGGATGTTGTGACCCCGAGCTATACTCTGAAGCGGAGCCACAAGGATTGATCTCTCCGGCATAAGGCCAAAGGTTTCAACCAGTGATCGCGGCAACGGTCGTGCCCGTAGCGGACGGTGAACGTCGGCGGATTTGCCATCATCGCCTCGATCGCGCGTAAGGCAGAGGACACTCCAGTCCGTGTACCCATGACCTTCGAGGGCATACAAGATAGAATCGGCGACGATCACGGAGTCGGAATAGGAATTCGTAACGAAGAGCGCTCGCCGCCGGTCACAGACGTCTTCGGGACTCCAGAGTTGCTCCACTCGACGCCAATTATCTTCCAGTATATTTGAATCGTCGCGGCGGGTGCCAAGCCTCTCGGCGATGGAACCCAAAGCCTCGCGCCGCGCCTTTTCGGGCAATCCGGAAACGCGGATCTGGCCGCCCTTTGAATCATTAAGGTGGACAAGAGCAAAGGAGGACCTCTTAATTGCCGTCAATTCCGCGTCTGGCTGAAGCAAAACGCCTTTAACAGGCACTTGGACGTCATAGCTAGGCGATGCCGCATCCATCGGTTTGCCCGTTCTGGGATTTCGACTCGGGCTACTGCCGCCCGCCCAACTGGTACCAGAGAGCATGAGAACGTGTGGACCCGCTTGGCCTTCAAATGCCAATAAGTCATGCAAATGCGTGATAAGAAATCGTCCAACACCGAGGTGATTCACAAGAGTTAGCTTGCCGCCCATTGCCCGTTCCTTCTCACGTGGCGGTCTGTCGTAAAACAATCCAAAGATCGCCCCTGCCGGGTTCGAAGGCAAAAGGGTACGGTAGTGCCGTAATAAATTATTGGCATGACTGAACAGATGCTCGTTGTCTATACCAAAGTCAGCAGCGACAGCCGGTTGGGTTATGATCAACCAGTTATAGTGAGAGAGTGCGAGATCTGTAACAATGGCCAACAAAATCGCCAGGGCATTCGCACGTCTATCAAGTGCAGCCTCTATCTGCGAAGAGCTACTCGCGACTCCCTGCGAGGCGTTGAAGACCGCCAACTCATCCGTCAGTGCCGCCTGTATAGGTTTTTCCAAGCCACTATAGTAATCTGCGACAAGAATCTGCCGAGCGAAGTCTTGCAGTACTTCAGAAGCCCTCTGGAATGCTTGGTTCCGAAAGGTTAGGGCCTCCTCCTTCCCGTTTTCGTCAGGCTCGTCTTGATAGATCGAAGAGCTACGCGAAAAACGCGAGACCGCTGAAGCCACCTTGATTAGTTCGAGGAATTCATCCTCGACGCCCGGGTCGTCAAAAGAGAGCTTGATAGATCCATATCCCGTCTTGCGGCGACGCCAGAGCTCGTAAAAGATACTACCTGCTGTAAATGGTGTGTTTTCATAGAACGGCCTCAGACACGCCTCTTCGTTCTGGAGCAGGGCGTAGATCATTCCTACAAGGCGGGAGAAAGTGTAGAAGTTCGACTGCCATTTCGTGTTGACCTCGCTGCGGAATTGAACGCCACTGCGCTCGCGTAGGGCTTCTGATGTCGCTGAGGCAACTGCCGGAACATAAACGCTTCGGTCATCTCCCATGATCGGAGACCGCGGCGCAAAAATGTCATCCATCGTCTTCTGAACACTATCCACCTCATCGACTATGACCAGGTCTACCGTAAACTGAACCAACTCCGGGATCGTAAGGGTATGCGGCGTGACCCACTTATCAGGCGTCATGCTTACAAAAGCCTGTGGCGTCATCACCAGTACTTGGGCAGCTACCGAGGATCGCTGTTGTTCTTGAGCCGGACAGGATGACCATAGCGGACAAGAGCGCTTCTTGTCATCGGACGATTCATCGTCGTCCTCGTCGTTATCGTTGGATCGGGTATCGTCTTCGGGCACGGCCCTTTGGAGAATCCGATGGCATGGCTTCTCCGCCAGAGATGGAAAGCGCGCCTCCCCCAGAAGTCCACTGACTACGTGTGGCTCGCTTTGCATTCCATCAAGCGGGCAGGCCACGCTGAAACCCTGCGCTATGTCGCCAATAGCGGATAGGGACCAGCCGTTCGCCGTGAGCCCTTGTTGCCAGTGGATCGAGTTTAGGTGATCTTCGCGATTATGGAGGCTCGCCAGGACCGTCGCTGAAATACCATGCAGTCGAAGGCGGGCTGATATCGCGGCACCTTGCATCGTGTCGGCTGTCAACATCGCAATTCTTGTGCTTCGGTCACTTAGTGTCAAAGCAAATATTACGGCCCAGGCCAAGGTCGATTTTCCCGAGGACAACATGCCGACGAGGTGTGTGGCGCCATCAAGCGTGATCGTTCCATCCGCGAAAAAGCCGTCTTTAAGACTCTCGACTTGAACCTGATTCAAACGCTCAACTAGCTTGAGTGGAGGAAGACTTTGTGGCCAGTCGTCTCGCGACTCTCGTTCATCGACGCTCCGACAAGCTGCCTTCATTTGGTCGAATGTAATACGGATGGGCGGATTAACGTCGCGTGAAGTCAAAACATGCTTCTGGATCGCCTGGTCAGCGCCTGTGGGAATTAGCGGAATTCGATAGGAGAGTAGGGCACTGCCGTGATTCACCCGGACCATGGCATCGCCAGGATCTGCTAGCTGGAGGCTTCGTTGGACCCACGGGACGGGTTGGGACAAACGATCGGCAAGAAAGTTGTACAAAACCGCGGAGGCTGCGCGCCGAAGCGACGGCTTGCGGTCAATGATACTGTAGCACCGAACCGTCTCGCGGTAGTCTTGATGCTGACGACAGGCATCTAGCCAAGCTGCAACTGAAATGTACCGGCTGCATAGATGTCGTAACGTGGCTAGCTTCAGCACGACGTTAGGGCGTCCTGCCGCGCAATCCAGGACGCGGGGATAGCCGAGCATTAAATACGGTACTGCTGATACGTCTTCTCCCGGAAGATACTCGGCGACGAAGTGCAAACAGAGTTCGGTGATCGCCAGCAAGCGGATCTCTTGGATGGCGAAACCGCGCGACGACGGGTCGACAGAGGCAAGCGTCTCGCGGTATTGCTGAATGAAGTTTTGATCAGTTCTCATACCGCACCCTTGAGTTCTGCGACAAGGGCCGAGACGGTCCGCAATCTCACTGCCGGCCTGCCTTGCGCAGCCCGGAAAGCTTCAAAACGCTCTCGAAACAACTGGTCGAGTTCTATGGTGTAGTCGGGCACAACTAGAACGCAATCGTGGCTACTCTCGTATTCCTTGAATCCCTTGAAGCGGGCGGCTAACCGTGCTGGCGAAAAATAGTTCTTGACGTCAATCGCAATGGAACGGCGCCGATCAGGGGATACTGCCGTAAGGTCAACACGATCAATGTTCGGCCACAGGCTGCAATCCCACCCAAGGCGTCGGAGGCGCTGTTCAAGGTCCAGCTCCGCCATACCGGGCAGGCTCCAAAAAATGCGGAAGGTTCGTTTCAGATAGCGCATCCCGCTTCGGTATTTCACTTTCGCATGCAGCCCGGCGCGCGCACGTCGGACCGCTTCCGGGTCCCGGCACTCGGTGTGAAATGCACTCCCGTCACGACGCAGGATCGTGCCAGAGATAGTGCAAATTGGTAGGTTACCCTCAATATTTAGCGACTCGGGAATGTTGTCGTAGAATGTCAGTGCCGGAACTTCGGCGCTCGCGAGAATTGA
>PLDF01000391.1 GCA_003135055.1 Bryobacterales bacterium
CGGTGCGCCACCGCCGCCTGCGCCACCGCCCCGTGCGCCACCGCCGCCCGCGCCACCGCTGCCTCCAACAGCGTCGCCCGCGGCAGCGCCTGCGGCGGCCACGCCCGAAGGGCTGCTGCCTCCGAACACGCTGCCGCCGAATGGAAGACCCGTCGGAGATTGCGCGATCACGCGGGGCGCCTTCGGGTTTGCGACGTCGATCATGGTCAGCCCGTTCGATCCGCGAGCATTCGGCGCGCCGAGGCCGGGGACTTTCACCATCCCCGATTCCGTCTGCCGCCGTGCGCCATGTACCGCTTCTTTGGACGGAAATCCAAATGCGGGAAACGGCAGACCGGTGGCCTTCAGATCCTTTGGATCGGCGCCGGGCAGCGCGCGATATTCGAACATTCCCAGATCGGTGACGTACGCCGTTCTCCCGTCCGGTGCGAGCGCCACGGCGAACGGCAGCCGGCCGGTTCGAATCGATTGCAGAATCGCTTTCCGCCGCGCATCAATCTCGACCAGGCGGAAATTCGCCTGGTCCACGACGAAGAGCAGGCCGCGCGCGGCGTCAATCGCCATGTCCCCGGTGTAGCTGTCCCGATAGCCGCCGCCATTCAAATCGAGCACGGCCTGGCGTTTCCCGGTGACGATATCGATGGCTCTCACTTTGCCGGATTCGCCCTCCGACGCATAGAGCGTGCGCTCGCCATCGAATGCCAACCCCATGAAGACGCTCAGCCAGTCGGGGTCGGCGGCGTCGTCCGCATCGTCCGCGTCTTCCCCGCGGGAACGCTTGCGCGCGGTGTGGAGATGCTTGACCGCGGGGCTCTCCCGGCTACCGAGCGCGCGGTTATCGAGCACTGTCAGCGCATATCGATTGGGACCGCCATCGGCGCTCACCACAAACTGTCCGCTGGGACTGATGGCAAGGCCGAAGGGTCCGGGGCCCGTGAAGAACTGCTCGCCGAGCGGCGTGATAAGGCGTCCGCCCGGGAGAACGCTGGTTCCCGAATCCGCGCGCTCAGCCTGCCGATTTCCCGCCGGCATTTGCCCGAAGGCCGCCGCAGCCGCGAGCGCCAGTGTTAGGAATCCATCCGTAAGTTGAGCCTTCTTCATAGAGAGGTCGTGGCATTAGGCACTCATGCGTGCAGCGTTCACGATCGTGTGAACGCGCTTCGGCCCGCGCGCAAGATTAACACCCGAAAGACCAGTTTCCGGAGAGCCACCGAGATGCGGCGGCAGCGAGGATTCGAGTGACCAGGATGCAGCCCCGCGCCGAACTCCGCATCTCCGCGCCTCCGCGCTGAAGAGTATGCCTCTCGCACTTAGGTATCTAAGCTTTTCGCGAGTCACTTGCCGAAGTAACTGCGCGTCGGTGGCGGCGGCGCATCCTTGCGAATCGCCCGCCACAGAATGTCGTTCAGCAGGTCTTCATCTATATCGTCGGCTTCGGCGAAATCCATCTTCCCCGATTCCTTGGCGCCGGGGGCGTTCGCCGGGTTCTTATCGTCGAGCGGGGTTCGCGGCTTTTCGAGCGCGTACGGCGCGGGGTTGGAGGTCGGTTGAAACGACGCGGTCAATACCCGCGAGGCGGCATCGAAGTGCGTCATGGGCTTCAAGCCGAGCATCAGCTCCATGGTTCGCAGCAATGACGTGGTGTTGTACATGGTGCTATCCACTGTGTGCCGCTTGATAAACGACGAGATCACATACGCCGGCGAGCGATGCGAATCCACGTGGTCAGGGCCGTTCTGCGCGTCGTCTTCTACCACGAAGATCGCGGTGCTGGTCCAGAATCGGGATTTCGAAACCGCTTCGGCGATCATCCCGACGCCCTGGTCGTTATCGGCGGCGTAGGAGAGGGGCGAAAGGCGTCCTGCGGCCGTACCGTTGGTATGGTCGTTGCCCATGCGCATCACGATGAGCCGCGGCATCTCGCCGCTTTGCTCGTATTGATGGAACTCGGCGAGGAACACTTTCGCCCGCTCGATATCCGGGTACGCCAGGTCGAAGCCGCGATAGAAGCGATTGGTGCATTTCGCCAGCACCGGGTCGCGCACGCCGGTGATCTGCTCCTCGCCAATTTTGGCGCCTGTCTTGTTATCCACCATGTAGCCGAAATTGCGGATGGAAAGCCCGGCGGCGTTGGCATTGGTCCATAAGTAGCCGGCCGGCGGCAGCGACGCCGCGTCCTGCTCTTCATAGTCGTAGGTCTTGCGCCGGCTGGCATAACTGTTGGGCCAAAGCTTCTGGATATAATCGACGCCAATGGCGGCGGTGGACCAACTGTGGCCATCGGCGCTCACGTCGGCATTTACGTAGAAGTTATCCAGCAGGACAAACTCGCGCGAGATCTTGTGCAGGTTGGGCGTGACGTTTTCGCCGAACAGCGTCAGGCTGGCGTCGCCGTTGCCTTCCTTCATGTCGCCCAGCACCTGGTCGTAAGTGCGATTCTCTTTGACAATGTAGATCACGTGTTGGACGGGCGGCAAAGGGTTCGGCTCATCGAGCTTGGAATCGCGATAAGGGCTGTTGGCCATCGCGGCCTGCGTCCATTGGTCAAGCTGACCGGCGGTGAAGGGGTCGATCCACGATGCCGTCCCGGTTTGCATACGCCCGACGTACTGTTCCGCGGCGAGGCCTTTGTGGAGCGGCTCGATGTCTTTGCGCGGGCTGGGCCCGTTGGGATTCGGGTAGGATCGCAGTCCCTTGCCGTTGAGCACGATCAGCGTCCCCGAGGGCAGCGCGCGCACCGCGGTGGGATACCAGCCGGTGGGAATGAATCCTTCGACTCGGCTCCGTTGGGCCGAGATATCCACTACCGCCGCCACATTTCCATCCGAACAGGCCACGAAGAGGCGCTTGCCATCCGCGCTGAGGCCAAGTCCGGAAGGCGTCATTCCCAGCGGCTGGCGCGGCGTCATGGAGACGTTGATGCTCTCGATAACGCTTAGCTCCTGGCTTGCGGTGACCCCCACCGAGTACACGTTGTTGGTATTCGCGGCTGCCACGAACAGGCGCGCGGTGTAAGCCGGTTCGCCTTCAGAGGGTTCAGCTGGACCGCCCGCGCGCCACACCATATCCGTGGGATGCGCGCCGATGCGCTGGCGGGTGATCTGGCTGCCGTTGCTCACATCGTATTGGCCCAGGGTTCCATCGGCCCAATGAGTGACGAAAAACGACTTGCCGTCGGGGTGAAACAGGATGCGATACGGGCGGCGTCCGGTCTTGATATGGCCGATGACGATGCCGGATTGCGGATTGATCGCCACCACGCCATCGTTATAGAGATCGGCCGCGTATAGCAGATGTCCTTCGCGATCGAACGTCAGGTCGCCAATGAAATCGTGCGGGGTGCGCTTCGAGGGATCCACCACCGGGAACTCGCGGGTCTTCGCAAGCTTGCCGTCGGTGAAGCTGTATTCGAACACCGAGGCGCGCGATCCGCCGCTCGCATAGACGCGGTCGCCCTTGGGCGAAATTGCCAGACCCAACCATGCGTCTTCAACCGCCGCGCTGCCGGTGACCGCGCCGGTGGCGAGGTCGATGACGCTGATGGATGGCGGCCTGTAACCGCAATTCAGCACCAGCATGTACTTGCCATCGGGAGTGACAACGCTCGACATGGGTAGCGTATCGAGCGCGATCTGCTTGCCGGCGGGCTGGAGGCGCCAACCGCTGTTGAGCAGAAAGCCGCCGGTTGCCAGCGGCCCCACTTGTTCGCGGGGCGCCGTTTGCGAGCTCAAAAGCGCTCCTAGGGAGAATAGGACGATCGCCAGCGCGATGCGGCTGCGGATCGATTTAGCGAAAGGTTTCATCTGTTTTAACATTGTATCCCCGGCGCACGCGGGCTGTGGTTACAACGGTGTGAGAGCCTGGCGTTTTCCCGCAAAGAACGGTGCCCTGAAAGCTGCGTCGATCGATGGCGCGCTCCAACCGTTCCTTACGCCGGCTCTCCCGCTGGAATTTTCCCCAACGGCCAGACCCCGCGGACACTCGATCGGCAAACGCCGGTCGACCAGGAGAGTCCGGCCGGTCCGGCGGCCGCCGGACCGGTGCAGCAATTCGACCGCCTGCCGGCGCCGCAATCCGAACAGGCGTTCGATGATGGCGCGGTTTACCGCCGCACGTCGAACGTTTTCCAGTTGCGACACGATCTCCGGAATATGCAATAACCACAGGGTCTTGGCGGGCATTGGGGCTGTCTCCCCGGTCTCATTATGTTGCCGCACAGTTATACAGCTTCCGGTTGGCGCCGAGGCGCGGCGAAGAAGTAAGCGCTCCCACTCGTCCAACGGGCAAATCTACCGAGTGGATTGCCGCGCCTGGGATGGTTCCTTGAGCACCAGGTTCTCAATGAAAAATTCCATCATGCGCTGCTGATTCACTCCGGAATGGCCTTGGTCCGGCCCGACCTGTAATTCGAAACTCTTGCCCGCGCGTTGCAATGCCTGCACAAACTGCATCATATTCGATGGGTGAACGTTATTGTCGGCTGTGCCGTAGTAGAGCAGCAAGCGGCCGTTCAGGTTGCCGGCGTAGGTCATGAGCGCGCCGGAATCGTAACCGGACTTATTCTCCTGCGGAATCCACATGTAACGCTCGGTGTAGATAGTGTCGTAATTCCGAAAATCGGTCACGGGCGATGACGCCGATGCCGCACGGAACACGTCGGGATAACGCAGCAGCGCCATCGCCGATGCGTAGCCGCCGTAGGACGTGCCGAAAATCCCGACGCGATTTTTGTCCACGTAGGGCCGGCTCCACAACGATTTCACTCCCGCCGCCTGGTCGTCGATCTCCACCGTGCCTAGTTTCAGATAGATCCCGTCGAGGAAGCGCTTCCCGCGTCCCGCCGCGCTGCGCGAGTCGAGCGCCGCCACCAGGAAGCCGTATTCCGTCAGGGGATTCGGCGTCGCGAAGTTTTCATTCGCGCCGTTCGTAGCCGGTCCCGCGTAGACTGTCACCAGCAGCGGGTATTGCTTCGTGGGATCGAAATTCGACGGGAAGTGCAGCATGCCATATAAGTCCGTTTTGCCGTCCGCGGCCTTATAACTGAAGAGCTCGACGCGCCTTAGGCCAAGCTGATCGTACTTACTGGTGTCGGTAGTGGCTAACTCGGCAACCAATTTTCCTTCGTGGTCCATCAAGCGCGTGACCGCCGGCTTGTCGTGCGTCTGCGCTACATCTACGAAATACTTGCCGCCGGGCGATATCGTGTCGGTGTGATTGAATCCAGGGTCGGTAAGTCTCTTGTCGTCCTTACCGTCAAGCGAGACGCGATGCAATTGCATCTTCATATGATTCTCGCCGTCGCGCGCCCGATAGTACCTGGATTATGCACACAACCA
>PLDF01000469.1 GCA_003135055.1 Bryobacterales bacterium
ATGGTACTCGGAAGTGGCGGCGGTGGTGTAGGTGGAGTGAGGGGGCGAGACTTAGGCGGACGGCTGCACGATTATTTATCGTTCACAATCGAAAAGGCTCAGAACTCACTTGGGCTCAGCCACGTCTCTCAGTATGCAAGGGAAAAAGGGGACCTTCGGTTATGCTCCAAAGACTCGCATCGACCACGTTTGTGCTTGCCACGCTGCTGGCGGCATCGATACCGGCAGTCGGCTTGGCCCAGAATCACGGCGGCAGGTCCGGAGGCGGGCGCAGCAGTCCCTCCGGAGCGTCGGCGGGAAGCAACCGCAGTCGGAGTTTTGCCGGTGGTGGTCGCAATTACGCCCCGCGCGGTTCCTCTGGTGGAAGCCGTTACGCCGGAGGAGGGAGCTTTGCGAGCCCCCGCGGATACGACGGACGGCGCGGATACTCGGGAGGCCCGAGTTACTATGGTGGCGGCTACGTCTCTCCACGTTCGTACGGGCGCCCCGGTTATCGCGGATCTTACGGTGGAGGCGTTTATCTGGGTTATGGCGCTCCTTATGGGTATCTTTATGATCCCGGTTATGTCTACGGCCCGGGCTATGCCTATAATCCCGGTTATTCTTACGGACCCCCCGCGCCGCAGGCATGCGCAGGCGGCGCGTATGATCGATATGGTACTTGGGTTCCTAGTCCGAACTGCTATTCCGGCCAACGGCAATATCCGCCGCAACAGAACTACGATCCCAATCAACAGCAGTATCCGCAGCCGCAGCAGAGCTATGATCCCAATCAGCCTCAACGGTACAATAGATAACCGTATCGAAGCATACGGCGCACGGCGGATCGAGTGTTCCCCGCTTGCGGCGACCCCCTCGTGCAGCCGATTCATCCTGCCGACAGCGCTTCAGGCGCCTACGGCCGTCTGAAGTTGCGCATCATATCCTCGATGTAGGTCCGTAGAGTCGCAGGCTCGACAGCGCGGGCGTCATCGTCCGGCTATCCATCCCGAAATGCTTTCACTACGCCCGCGTGCAGCCGGTCGAAGTGTCTGCCGGGAACGGTGCGTAGCTGAGCAAGATTGGGCGGCCGCCGTCGCACCCCCGGATGCCCGGTCCGCGCCGCAAGTTCCGCGTGAAGCTGACAAAGGGTCCGGCGAACAGCGGTGTGCGCCGCGTTTGATCCAGGTTCAGGAACCGCCGCATCTGCCGGTGCAAGCTCGCGCCGGCGCAGGCACAGGTAGTTAGTCGATATCGGATGATTGATAATTGATATCGAACGAAGTCATCCCCTAAGTGGCCTTGGGGCGTTCACTTCCCGGCTCTCCCAGCTTTCTACTTGCCCGGGCTTGCCGGTGCGACCCGCGGTTCCACCCAGGGAAGGTACGCAGCGCCGAATAGGCCCGCTTCATTACCCAGCGTAGCTTGGATGATACGCGTGCTGCCCTCCGCGGCGCGGAAGCTGTAAGAGCGCTGAGTGACCGTGCGCAGCATAGGCGGCGCAAACAGGTCCCAGGCGGGCAGCATGCCGCCGCTCAACAGGTAAAGCGGAAAGTTGAAAGTGTTGACCAGGGTGGCCAGCAGAATGCCCAACGATTCGCCCATCACGCGAAAGACCTCACGCGCCTTTTGCGCGCGCTGGTCGCCGCCCTGAGCGATGTCGTAGACTTCTTTGGAGCTCAGATCGTGCCCCAGTTGCAACAGCCGCGCCATGGCGCTCACGGCCGTCGCCGAGCTGTATTTTTCCACGCAGCCCTGGCTGCCGCAGCCGCACGGGGCGCCGTTGGGCACCACCGTAATGTGGCCCAATTCGCCGGCCATGCCCAGGTAGCCGCGCAGAATGCGGCCGCCGCTGATGATGCCGCCGCCGATGCCGGTGCCCAGCGTCAGCAACACCAGATCGTCGGTCTCGCGGCCCGCGCCCATCCATTTTTCGCCCAGCGCCGCGGCGTTGGCATCGTTTTCCAGAATCACCACCGCGCCTAATTGCTTCTCCAGCGCATCGCGCATGGCGAAGTTTTCAAGGAATGGAAGGTTATTGGCATTCCGGACAATGCCCTCTTTAAACTGAATGAACCCCGGCACGCCGATGCCTATGCCAGCCAGTTCCGCTGTGCCGTGCCGCTCGCGCAACGCCGACATCGCCGCCACAATATCGGCCAAAACCGCGTCGCGGCCCTCCGAAAAATTCGTACTTCCGCCGATCTTTTCGAGCATCTTACCAGTACTGTCGATAGCGGCCGCGCGCAGGTTGGTACCACCCAAATCGACGCCGATAGCATATCCGGTCATAGGCAAACGGATGATAACATGCCTAGGCCCCTGTGGCGCACGCCGCGCATGTACTTCTGCGTGCAGCGTTCACACACTCGTGTGAACGCGACAGCTTTTGCCGTTACTTGCCCGAACGGGACGCCCCATTTAGCAGCATACCCCTGCGACTGCCAACGCACCGATAACCCCCGCGCATGGCGCCGATTAAAACATTTATGGCTGGTTTTGGCTGATCACGTGCTTATCATGAAACAGAACTGATCGCACATTACGTCGATCAATATATAGAGTAGGGGCAGCGAATGAGCGGAAAATACGTTGACATTCCTGGCAGCGGAACGCACGAGCTCCCTCCGTTGCTGGTTCACTGGGCGGCCGAGCACGCACCCGAGGAAGGCGCCTGCGATCTGGCATCCATCATGCCCGAAGCCGAGGATATGATTGCCGCCGGCGGCGCCGGCGAATTGCAGTTCGAACAGCGCAAGTTCGACTTGGCCCTGCAGCTGGCCGAACAGTACAAAGGCCTTCTGGCCAATTGGTCCTGGGGCGATTCCGTACTGGAGTGGATTCGCCAGTGTGAAATCACCTTCGAATCCGAAGACGTGCTGCGCAAGCTGCTGCACCCGGACGTCTGGCCCCATGCCAGCCGCGCCAGCTTCGTGACCCTGCTCATGGAGAAGGGCATCTCTACCCACGGTGTTGCGCTGGAATGCGCCGTCGGCATGCGTCTCGCCTTCCGCCAGCCGCCGCCCATCGATTGCGTGTCGAGCCAGTTTCTGCTCTATCTGAATTCCACCATCGCGAACACGGCCTATCAGACGTGGTCGCACCTGGTGCCGCAAGCCGCCGGATTGTTTCCGCCTGAGCGGTTTCATTTCGACGTGTGGAGCGTCGGAGACTGAGTCGTGGGACAGACCTCCTGGTCTGTCGTCTTCTCTGCATCTCATTTAGAAGTGTGGAGCGTTGGAGACTGAGCCCGGTCGTTGTGGCGCGGCTGCTCATGCTGACCTCGTGTGGACCGCGGATGAAGTGTGCTTAGCGTCACTGGAGATTCGCTGGGAGCCGGATGTCCGCACACTTCACAATATGCGCGAACCGGCCCGACCGCCTCTGACCACGTGGACCGCCGCGGGAGGCACTCGAAAGCCCGAAAGCCGAGCCTGGACGCCCGATTGAAGTCTCAGCCCCTGCTCTGCCTCTCGTAAAAGCTGGCCGTGAATTCGCGAAGAGAGCGCGGCGCCCTAGCGTCTCCCAGTTTCTTCAGCAGGCTCTGCCTGTCTGCCGGGCTCCGGTCCTGGCCAAGCTTGAATTTGCCTTCAAGCAGTTCAATCTCAAGTTCGAAGCCGATAATGCCGCCCATGAGGCCGTTCTTATAGCTGTCGTCGATTCCGGCGAAGTCATAGCTCGTCCCTTCGTAGCTCTCGAACTTGGCGATCAGCCTTGCAAGCAAATCGTTCAGCTGGCTGTGGCCTTCCACGGGCCGCAGCTTTCCGGTCGCATGGACCACGCAGAAATTCCACGTCGGCACCACATTGTCGGTCTTTGCATACCAGGTTGGCGAGATGTATCCCTGGGGTCCGCGGAAAACAATTACCGCGGTTTGCTTGCCGTCGAAAGTCCCGCTCTGCGGATTCTGGCGCGAGATGTGGCCGTGAATCGTTCCATAGGCGCCTGCGGCCCGGTCGAGCCAAACCGGAATGTGAGTGATGCGCAGCGAAGGCGAGACCGTCACCAGATCGACGAACGCGAATTCGTCCATGAAATCGTGGAGGAACCTGCGGTCTTCAACCAGCTGCGGTTTAGGGATGTAAAGCGATTCGGCGGCGGCGCCGGCTGGGCGGGTTTGCGCGCTCGCCTCAAGGCTCGCCAAGGCGAGTCCGGCGAGCAGATCGCGGCGGTTCATAGCTGACTCCTTGTATGGGATCGGGGAAATTTATTGTCGCTCATTAGAGAATACTTCATTGCAGCGGAGACGAGGCGCGGATGCTTAACCGATCTGGGGAAGGCGGTTTCAGAGGCTGCAGCGGGTAATGCCAACGACCTTTTTCACCATCGCGCAACCCATTGCCTGGACTGGCCAAACACGTGGCGCACCACTCGTGCGCCCAGCGTTCCCAATCGTGTGAAGGCGCTTCGGTCCTCCCTCGCCGTCGAAATGGCAAGGTTATTTCGTGATAAGGGCCAAGCTGTTCATGCGGCGCTTCGCGCCAGGCCGTTTTTGCGGCGCTCCGGTTTCTTCAGCGCACGATTTCAATCGGCGTGTTCCGTCCATTGGTCATAGTAGCCAGATACAGCGGAACCGACGCCAGCACTTGGCGTTCTCCATTGGCGCCCGCAATAGTCACCTGCACCGAAGCGGTGGCCGCCGCTGCGCCGCGGAAGACTCCGTGTCTCACGATCATCAACGCTACTACCAGCGGCTCGCCGCCGGACGGCGCCGCTCCCGCCTTCACAATTGCTTCCGCGGTTGTGATGAGGCAAGGGTCGGGCATGGGGCTTGGAACAGTAACCCCTGGAACAGCGCCTGGAACAGCCCCAGCCGCGCCCGGGGGAGGCAGCGTCACTTGCTTGCCGGCTACAATGGCCCCCGTCCTGACGCTGACGAAATTCAAGACGATATCGGCATTGGCCGTCCCCACGTTGGCGGCGCACAGCGTGAACTCCTGCCCCGCTTGTACCCGCAGGGGAGGGCTTGCCAGCCGGAATACCACGGCAACGCGCGGCCATGCGGGCGCCGCCGCGGCCACCAGGATCCATATGGGCCAAATCAGCCGCTTCATAATGACAACTCCTTCGGGAATGCGGACGGCGCGGATTGGGTCGTAGTTGCCCATCTTATGGCCATATCGAATGGCCGATGAAACGTTCCTGCTACCATGAAATTTACCCAAATCCAGCACGCCATGCCCGAAAAGCCCTATGACCATGCCCGCATCGAACTGAAATGGTTCGAGCAGTGGCAGCACGCCGATTTCTATAAGGCGGAGGAGAACTCCTCCAAGCCTAAGTTCTACGTGCTCGAGATGCTGCCGTATCCCAGCGGCACGCTGCACATCGGGCACATCCGCAACTACTCCATCGGCGACGCGCTGGCGCGGTACAAGTGGATGCGCGGATTCAACGTGCTCCACCCCATGGGCTGGGACGCATTCGGACTGCCCGCCGAGAACGCCGCCATCGCCAATAACCGGCATCCGCGCGAGTGGACGCTGCACAATATCGCGGCGATGAAGAAGACGCACCGGCGCTTCGGCTTCAGTTACGATTGGGACCGCGAATTGGCCACCTGCGACCCGGCGTACTATCGCTGGAACCAGTGGTTCTTCCTCAAAATGCTGGAGCGCGGCCTCGCCTACCGCAAGCGCGCGCTGCTCAACTGGTGCCCCAAGTGCGCCACCGTGCTGGCCAATGAGCAGGTGGTGGAGGGCTGCTGCTGGCGCCACGAGGATACGAAGGTGGAGCAGCGCGCGCTCGACCAGTGGTTCCTCAAAATCACCGCGTACGCAGATCAGCTTCTCGACGACATGGCGCAGTTGGAAGGCGGATGGCCGGAGCGCGTGCTCACCATGCAGCGCAACTGGATCGGGCGGTCCGAAGGCGCGGAGATCGATTTTAAACTGGCAGTAGGACAGGCATCCTTGCCTCTCCCCGACGTCGCGGAGTCCCAGCCCGGCGAGAAACTGCCCTCGGCCGTGCACACGCCCGCCGAGAAGCAGGGCCGGAGCGTCAAGGAGTTGGTTGAGCAGGCTGTCCGCGAACGTTTGGGCGGCGAGCCGATCCGCGTTTTCACAACGCGCGTCGATACCATTTACGGCGCCACGTGCGTGATCCTGGCGCCCGAGCATCCGCTCAACGAAAAGCTGCTCGATGCCGACGGCAAAGCTCGCGCCAAGGCGATGGTGGATGCGCGCGCCAATCGCGACTTAGGCGATATCGAAAAGGAAGGCTTCTTCACCGGCCGGTATGCCGTGAATCCGTACAGCGGCGAGAAGGTCCCCATCTGGGTCGGTAATTTCGTGCTGATGGGCTATGGAACCGGCGCCATCATGGCCGTGCCCGCGCACGACGAGCGCGATTTCGAATTCTGCCGCAAGTATGGCATCGCCGTACGGCCGGTGATCCGCGTGGATGGCGTGCTGGCGGAAGAGCCGGGCATGAAGGAAGCGGTGACCGGGTATGGAATCGTCGAGAATTCCGGCGAATGGTCGGGCCTGACTTCCGAAGAAGCCCAAAGCAAGATGGCGGCCTATGCGGAGCAGCGCGGCTTCGGCAAGGCTGCGATCACGTATCGCCTCAAGGATTGGGGCATCTCGCGGCAGCGCTATTGGGGCACGCCGATTCCGGTGATTCATTGCCCGCAGTGCGGCGTTGTGCCCGTGCCCGAAGACCAACTGCCGGTGCTGCTGCCGGAGAACGTGGCCATCACCGGCGCGGGACGCTCGCCGCTGGAAAACGACCCGGCGTTCGTCAACGTGACCTGTCCCAAGTGCGGCGGGGCGGCGCGGCGCGAGACCGATACTATGGATACGTTCATCGATTCGTCCTGGTATTTCTACCGCTATTGCGATCCGCACAACGATAAGGCGCCCTTCGATCCGGCGAAGATCGCGTATTGGTTCGAGATCGATCAGTACATCGGCGGCGTGGAGCACGCCATTCTGCATTTGATTTATTCGCGCTTTTTCACGAAGGTGATGCGCGATATCGGGCTCATCCGCAACAACGAGCCGGTGCGGCGTATGTTCACGCAGGGGATGGTGATCGCCGAGGGCGCGAAGATGTCGAAGTCGAAGGGCAACGTGGTGGGCGCCGATTCGCTGGCCGAGAAATTCGGTGCCGACACCGCGCGCATGTTCGTGCTCTTCGCGGCGCCGCCGGAAAAGGAAGTCGATTGGCGTACCGAAGGCGCCGAGGGCATCTACCGGTTCCTGGGCCGCGTGTATCGCTTTGCAACGCGCCACGCGCCTGCGCGGCAGGCGGCGCAAGCTGAAGGCGCGGCAGGCTTGGACATCGTCGAGTCACTGGTCGCCAAGGGCGCGCTCACTCCGGGCGAGCTGCAGATGGTCACGGTCCTTCAGCTCAACCGGTTAGAGCTAAAGGCGTTGACCGCGCAGGAGACCGCGGGAGAAGCCGACCGCCAGGCGCTACGCAAGCTCCACCAGACTCTGAAGAAGATCACCGAAGATTTCGAAAGCCGGTGGCACTTCAATACCTGTATCGCGTCGGTGATGGAGTTGGTCAATGAGTTGTATGCCGAAGAGGCGCGCATCTCCCCGGCGGTCATCCAGGAGATTCTCGAAAAGCTGGCGCTGATGCTGGCGCCGTTCGCGCCGTATCTTTCGCAAGAGATTTGGGATGAGCTGGGCAGAGAGGGTCCGGTGTTCAAGCAGAGCTGGCCGGTCTACGACCCCGAACTCGCTAAGGAAGACGAGGCCGAGGTGGTGGTGCAGGTGAATGGCAAGGTGCGCAGCCGGATATTTGCGCCGTTCGGAACGCCTAAGGAGGGGTTGGAGTCGCTCGCGATGGCGGATGAGAAGGTGCGGCAGTTTACCGCCGGCAAGCAGGTGGTGAAGGTGATCGCCGTGCCGGATAAGCTGGTGAATATCGTGGTGAAGTGAGCTGGGCAAGGGCTTCGCCCTTGATAATCCCTGCGGGATATGGGAGTCAGGAGCCAGAAGGCAGAAGGCGCCCGCGCGCTAAGAGCGGCTCGGGACTGGGCAGGCCATGGGCCCACCCCACGAGAGAGGAGATTATATGCAGATCCGGCTCGGCTACGAACTAAACTATTATCTTCCGCAACCTACGCCAATGATCCTGGCGTTGAGCATCCATTATTCGCGCGCCTCGGACCTCATCATTCCCGATTATCTGATTACCGATCCGCCTTCGCCGATCGGAGGGTATCGCGATGGCTTCGGCAACTGGTGCACCCGGATCGTCGCGCCAAGCGGGCGCATCCGCATCAAAACCGATGCGCTCATTCGCGATTCCGGCCAACCGGACAGAGTGGTTCCCGATGCCCCGCAGCACGCGGTGCAAGATCTGCCGGAGGAGACTCTGGTCTTCCTGCTGGGCAGCCGGTATTGCGAGACGGATCTGCTGTCCCAGACGGCTTGGAATATGTTCGGGCAGACACAACCGGGTTGGGCGCGGGTACAGGCCATCTGCGACTATGTACACAACCGGATCGCATTCGACTATCAGCAGGCGCGCCCCACCCGAACGGCTTGGGAGGCATTGAACGAGAGCACGGGAGTCTGCCGCGACTACGCACACCTGGCGATTGCGTTTTGCCGCTGCATGAATATTCCGGCGCGCTATTGCACGGGTTATCTGGGCGATATGGGGACGCCTCCGCCCTACGCCGCCGGGGATTTTGCCGCTTGGTTTGAAGTCTACATCGGGGACGGCTGGTACACGTTCGACGCGCGCAACAACGTGCCGAGGATCGGACGAGTTCTGCTGGCGCGAGGCCGCGATGCGGCAGATGTCGCGATCGCGACAACTTTCGGCCCAAACACGCTGGAGAGCTTCAAAGTGTGGACCGACGACGCCGCGGAGATCGTCGCCCCGGTGCGATGACACACAGGAAAGAGTGTCTAACAATGTCTCCCCTTATTGTGCGCCATGTCACGCTCGGCGTGGCCGCGCGCTTCGTCAGCGGTTACATTTTCGTACCTGGTATGGATTCAGGAGTGACGAGCGGCGCCGGCTTTACCCAGGCGTGGATGCAGGCTTACCTGCCGGACGCCGGCTGGATCGACTGATGTCACCGTGCCGGTGCGCCAAAATGGGCAGGACGCCGGACAATGAGCCGGGACAGTGAGGCCGGACCGGGCTATATGAATTCCTTGCCGGTTGCGAAACCCGATTTCCATAGCGCTTTCCGGATACTGCGCCCGCGGGGAAAAGGCCGGTTCATCGTCTTCTGCGATCACGCCAGTAATCGCGTGCCCGCGGAACTGGATAATCTGGGCTTACCGGCATCTGAGCTCGACCGGCACATCGCCTGGGATATCGGGGCTGCGGGAGTGACCGCCGAGTTATCCGATATCTTCGACGCTCCTGCAATCCTATGCGGCACGTCCCGGCTGGTAATCGACTGTAATCGTCAACTCCACGCCTACGACCTTATTCCTGAGGTGAGTGATGGGACGGCCGTCCTGGGCAACCGGGGTCTCAGTGAGGCAGCGAGGCAGTTGCGTATCGAACGATGGTTTGAGCCTTACCACGCGGCTGTTGAATCGGTTATCGCGGACCGCGAGTCACGGGGACTTACTTCCATCGCGCTCTCCATTCACTCCATGACGGCATGTCTCGCGGGAAACGCTCGGCCCTGGCAGATCGCGCTATCGAGCCATAACGACCGCAGCTTAGTGGAGCCGATGCTGGCCGTCCTGCGGAAATCGGAGTATTGCCAAACGGGCAACGTAACGGTGGGGGACAATCAACCTTACGACCTCGATCCAGCCGTGGATTACAGCGTCCCGTTTCATGCTATGCGGCGAAACATGCCCTACCTCCAGGTGGAGTTCCGGCAAGACGAAGTCGCCGATGCGGCCGGGCAGGTCCGTTGGGCCCGGCGTTTCGCCCAGGCGCTCGCCGGGCTTTTGCCGCTGGGGGAATAGGGCCTGCGCCTGAAGATTCGCCTGTTCCGCCGGCGCCTGGCCCTCCGAGTGGCGATCGCCGGGCTCAGTCCTTCTGAATCATGACCTCTGTCGATTTAACGACGACTCTTACAGAATCGCCCTTTTTCAAGCCGAGCTCTTCAGCGCTATTACGCGTGATGACGCTTTCGATGAGGTTATCACCCACCTTCACGACAACGTGCGCCATGATGTCGCCGACTTGAATATTCTCGATCACGCCGGGCAGTTGGTTTCTTGCAGAGAGTGGCATGCTTCCCTTGTACCAGGAAATCCGGTCTGGTATCAGGCGACGGTGTTGCGCAGCGAACCGATGCCGTCGATGGCAATCTCGATGGCGTCGCCGGACTGGAGCGTGAAGGTGTCCGGCGGAATAATTCCGGTGCCGGTCAGCAGGAAACAGCCGTTGGGGAAGCTGGTTTCGCGGAACAGATACTCCACCAGCTCGGCGGGGCGGCGCTTCATGGCGGCGAGGGTGGTGGAATCGGCGAACGCGCTGGCGCCGGCGCGGAGGATGTTCATGCGGATTTCCGTGGACGGGGAAAGCGGCTCGGACGTGACCAGGATGCCGGGGCCGAGGGCGCAGGAACCGTCGTAGCTTTTGGCTTGCGGCAGGTAGAGCGGGTTTTCGCCTTCGATGTCGCGGGAGCTCATGTCGTTGCCGATGGTGTACCCCTGAATCTTGCCGCCGGGCGAGATCAATAAGACCAATTCCGGCTCGGGCACATTCCATTTGGAATCGCGGCGGATGCGGACGGCGCCGCCGGGTCCAACCACGCGGTGCGGCAGAGCCTTGAAGAATAGCTCAGGGCGCTCGGCGTTGTACACGCGGTCGTAAAAGCTTCCGCCACCGGCGATTTCCGATTCCGCCATGCGTGCGGTGCGGCTGCGGAAGTAAGTGACACCGGCGGCCCAGACTTCCTGCGCGTCGATGGGCGCCAGAGGCTCGCTGGCTGCTGTTACCAAGGAGGCTGTGGCTGCGGATTGTTGGAGCCAGCCGTGAAGGTCTTCATGCGTGGCGATGCCGCCGGACGGCAGTTGCTTGCGGACGCCGTTGGTTTCGAGTTCCCAGCCGGTTTGTGTTTTGTAAATGAGCACGTCAGTCTCCTATGTGGCCGCATACATTGTAGGGCGGACCCCCTGGTCCGCGCTGGTCCACCTGGACGCGCTCTTCGCCCCAGCGCGTGCCGAGGACGATGGCACTCTCCTTGGGGAGGATGGATTCGGCGCGCGCGCTGGCTTCGGGACCCGTGTTACTGAGCGCAACAATGACGGCTGGCGTGGATTGGCGGTATTGCGTGAGGGCCGGCTCGTCGAGTGGGGCGTGCAGGCTGAAGGCGGCGA